>CAMTVV010000071.1:0-5911 GCA_947085305.1 uncultured Nitrospiraceae bacterium | reverse complement strand
TGCGGTATAGAGAAACCACCCTATGAGCATCAGCCACAATCCGCCCGGCATCCGGGTAAATAGCGAGAAGATTCCGAAAAAGATAAAAAATAACGCTATCTTCCGCCCGATACTCGAGGCCTTTTGTGTGGCGTAAAAAAAATTCTTTGTCTTACTCCATATTGCCGACCTCAGCACCCTGCCGCCATCCATCGGAAAGCCCGGGATGAGATTGAATGCTCCAAGTATAAAATTGATTTGTGCAAGATAAGAGAAAAGCGCCCTTGTCCCGCCAACCGTATTCATATAGAGAAGGAAGAAAAACACTGATAGGAAAAAGCTCGAAAGGGGACCTGCAAGCGCAATCCTGAACTCTGCTTTTGGATGTGGCGGTTCTCCTTTCAGTTGTGCGACACCCCCGAAAATGAACAGTGTAATACCCTCGATAGAAAGCCTGTATTTCATTGCTATGTAAGAATGGGCAAGCTCGTGGAATGTAACTGAGGCAAAAAGCAACAGAGCGGCCAGAGCGCCCTTGATCCAGTAAGAGGCGGCCGGAAGGTCCGGCGCCGCTTGAGGGAAGTAGAACGTCGAGAGAGACCAGGTTATCAAACCAAAGACAATAAGCCATGAAAAATGCACCCTTATCGGTATCCCCATTATCGTTGCTATCTTCCATGAACCCTGAAATAATGCGCCGTTCATATCTCATCCTCCCTTTCTCATACGGCTTTTATCATTTGAGATAATACCAATGACCTCAAACCCCTGAGAGTAAGTTTAATGCCTTTTTTCTTAAGGCCATTAAGTAGTATTGTTTTGATCTCGTTAGGGTCTATGATACATCACCCTATTTATTTTTGTTACGGCTCTACCGATGATTCTTTCCATCTCTACTATCTGCTCATGATATTCTTTAAGTGCATTGAAATAATGCTTTTTAGTATCAAGAAGTTTTTGTCGAGCCTCAAGGAGATAGAGCATATTAAGCTGCATTGCATTAAAGTATTTTTCTGCATGCTCCACTGCTGCTTTACGAGCCGGAAGTGTCTGCGTCTTTATGAGATTTATCTGCCGGCTTATTAAAAAGAGCCTTTCAAGGGCAACTGAAACTTCCTCCCTCACCTCATCAATTTTTGCCTTTATTAACCGTCTCATAATAGTATTTACATAAAAGAAGACAACTGCTATACTATTGTGCATGGACACTACCGATGCGAGGCGACTGGATCATAAGACATTGACGGAACTGAGAAAGCGTGCAGTAAAGTGCATACAGGAAGGGGAAAGTCCTGAAATTGTTGCTCGGGCCATGGGAATCCACCGAGTAACCATATATGGCTGGCTGGCAAAATATCGCAATGGGGGATGGGGCCTTTTGGATGCCCGCAGACGAGGAGGAAGACCGCCCAAGCTTGACGGGAAAGCAATGAATTGGATTTATCAAACGGTAACGATGAAGAATCCGATGCAATTGAAGTTCACCTATGCCTTGTGGACCGCAAAGATGATAGGGCAAGTGATTTATCAACGCTTTGGGGTTAAGCTGAGCAAGGCGTCCGTATGTCGACTTCTTATTCAATTGGGCCTGACTCCACAGCGTCCTGTATGGCGTGCTTATCAGCAAAAACCTGAAGAAGTTCAGAGATGGCTTAACGAAGAATATCCCCGTATCCGTGCTATGGCGCGCCGTCTTAAGGCGCAGATATTCTTTGGAGATGAAGCAGGCGTGCGCTCGGATCATCATGCTGGCACTATGTGGGCAAAAAAGGGAAACACTCCCGTAGTAGTAAGCAGTACGGGAACCCGTTTCAGTCTTAACCTTATATCGGCTGTCAGCGCTCAGGGTGAGTTTAGATTCATGACCGTCAAAGGACGCGTTGGGGCAACTCAATTTCTTGAATTCATCAAGCGGCTGCTTCAAGGGGCGGAGAAGGTGATCTTCCTCATAGTTGACGGGCATCCGGCGCATAAAGCTAAGATGGCCACCAGATTTATTGAATCTGAACCTGTGAAAAAGCGCTTTCGTCTGTTCTTTCTGCCGCCATATCCTCCTGCATTGAATCCCGCCGAGCGAGTTTGGAACGACTTGAAAAAAATAATGCCATTGGACAACGAGCCATTAACTCGCCGGATCAGATGCATGGTGCGGTAATAAGCCATTTGAGATTCATCCAAAAATCACCAGAACGTGTTCGTTCCTATTTAAATAATGC
The DNA here is from genome assembly GCA_947085305.1 of uncultured Nitrospiraceae bacterium. Classification (GTDB taxonomy): domain Bacteria; phylum Nitrospirota; class Thermodesulfovibrionia; order Thermodesulfovibrionales; family UBA9159; genus JAMCQB01. Next base: position 3,716 of record CAMTVV010000071.1, on the reverse strand, counting down.
ACCAACAAAATATGCAGCATGATGTTGTTACTATTATGAGACGGTTAATATCTTCGTGAGATTGCCGTTTCCCCATAAAACAATTTATAGGCAAACCCGGAAGAATAAAAGGACATTGTTGCTTGCAAAAAAGGGGAAACCACGGTAACGTATTACGTATGAAGAAGAAGAAGAACAACAACAACAACAACAGGACAAAGGCGCTAACGCCGGGGGGGTTCCTCTTTTCCGCTGTTGAGGCTGCCATAAAAAAACCGGGAAGAAAAGACATCGCCCTCATTTATTCTGAGCGGGAAGCCGTCATGTCAGGCATGTTTACGACTAATAAGATTAAGGCTGCACCTGTCAAGCTGGATATGAAGAGGATCAAGTCAGGAAACGGGCAGGCGATTATTGTGAACAGCGGCAATGCCAATGCCTGTTCAGGGAAACAGGGTGCGAAGGATGCAGTGGAAATGACCGGGCTGATCGCCGGAGAATTGAAGTTGAGCCAGGGCGCGGTATATGTCTGCTCCACGGGTGTGATCGGAACTCCAATGCCTATGGAACTGATACGGGGGAAGATTCCTGAACTTGTGAATGGTCTCGGGACAGGAACTATCCATGATGTGGCTGCTGCGATCATGACAACAGATACCTTTCCCAAGGTGGTGAGCAGGAGAATAAAAGTTGGAAATAAGACAGGCGCGATCACCGGAATATGTAAGGGCGCAGGGATGATATGTCCTCATATGGCCACGATGCTCTGCTTTATCATCACCGATCTTAATATAGCAAAGACAGCCCTTGATAAGGCGTTGAGAGGGGCTGTGGAGAATTCCTTTAACAGGATAACCATTGACGGTGACATGTCCACCAACGATACCGTGCTGATCATGGCAAACGGAATGGCCGGGAATGAAGCAATTACAGATGGTTCCGGAGCCTTTAAGACCTTTGTTTCCGCACTTTCAGGCGTGACCCATGAATTGAGCAGGCTGATAGTGGAGGATGGGGAAGGCGCCACAAAGGTTGTGGAGATAGAGGTGAAGAATGCCAGGAACAAACCGGATGCGGAGAAGGCCGCGTCTGCCATAGCCAACTCCCTCCTGGTAAAGACCGCTCTTTACGGCAACGATGCCAACTGGGGACGGATCATGGCAGCCCTCGGATATTCCGGGATCACGCTCAGGGAGAATAAAATCGACATCTCTTTCGGAAGGGTGAAACTGGTGAAGAACGGCATCGCCACGGGAAAGGATAAAGAAGCGACCAGGGTATTAAGGCAAAAAAAACTAAGGATAACCATTGACCTCCGCGTCGGCAAGGCCTCTTCAAAGGTTCTCACCTGTGACCTCACTGAAGCATATGTGAAGATAAATGCAGAATACAGGACATGACCGAACTGGCCGCCAATCAGGGGTTAAAGAAATTTATACCTCTAAAATTATAATTTATAGCCGGCATGACAATTTTACTTGACAAATGTATTTTTTTTTGTAACCATATAATTGTATTTTAAGCGCCTCGTTACCTCCCCTAAGCTGCTGTTCAGTTCCCACGAACAGCAGCTACTTTTTTTAGGGCCTATATCTCAACAAGGTCGTATTCCCTTGACCCGAGCCCCAGTCTTTCAGCCTCAAGTACTTGAATTATATAGTTTTTCTTGTGGAGGGCAAGGAGTATATCCCCGTCGGCAGGCAGGTTTTCCCCTGTTACGGCGGATTCTGGGAGAGGGACGGATTTCCGCAAAATATCAATGCTTGCCTGTTCGATGGCAACTATATCATCCGACACCAGTATACCCTTGTCCTGGATCACCGGCACGTCTGCCATGGGCATACAGTCACATTCAGGCTGTATTTCGGTCATAAAGTTGATGTAGAGCACTTTATTGGCGTCAAAAGTGCTGATGACCGCTTTTGCAGCCTCAGCAAGGGAGCACAGGAACCTCTCATCATCCCCCGGCATGGCAATGGCCTCGGACTGGCAGACCCTGACACATCTGCCGCACCTCCAGCAGGTATTTCCGTCCCAGACCAGTTCATCTCCCTCTTCGAACACGATGGCATCCAGGGGACATACCTCTGCGCACTGGTAACAGAGCTCGCATTTTTCGCTGTCCCATACAAGATCACCCTCCCCAATGGTGTGCATAGCTCCCCTTCCGCACTTCCAGCCGCAATGCCGGTGGGCCGAGCTTACTCCTCCCATAGCAACATTCTTGATGGCGCCGGCATACCCTGAATTGATATGCCCTTTCACATGGCTGCAGACCACCATTGCGGGTATGTCATAGATCAGGGACGCAACTGCAACTTCACCGAGGATTTCACCGGCCTTGACCATTATATTGTCTTTGCCGTAGAGACCATCGGCAAGGACCACGGGAGCGCCCACCGAGAGATGGTTTATCCCGTTCTGGTTGGCGACATCGAGATAATCAAGCCCCTTCATCCTCACGGTATCCACCACACATGGCCTTGCGCCAATACTTTTTAACCCCTCAACAACCTTTCTCAGAAACACCGGCCTCACTACCCTGTGGGCCCCTTCCGAACCGAAATGCGTCTTCACCGCCACCCATTCCTTAGGGCTGAAGTAATTGGCCAGTCCTATCTCCCGGAGGAGTCTTGCAAGCTTTCCCGGCATACTGTCGTCGTATTTCCATTTCAACGCCCTTGCGGAAGAGAAATAAACTCTCGACCTGGTTTTTCCTGGAATGTCTTCTTCTTTCATATAGCCGCTCCTTCCATTTATGCTGTTAGGATTTTCAGGAGTTTTACAGTTGTCTACCTCTCGATTTCCTCATCGCTGAAAGGATTACATTAGCGTCTGCGGCGAGCTTTCTTAAAGGTTCCCTTACCGTTGCCACCTTCATGCTTCCTCCCAAAATCAGTACATCAACCTAATATTGAATATGTCAACAATTGTGACCACAATTAACTAATAGTCACGGACTGATGTGCGATGAGAATTCAGGAGTTGCCAGCACCAAAGTCCAGTACGTCCGTTTTATCCCCTTTGCATAAGAAGCGCCGGCTTCTTTAAAACCCGGCCCTCATCTCCGGCAGCCCCGGTGCTTCCATCAAAAAAACATAAGAGCACAAGCACAAAGCAGGGAGCGGTGATGAGTTTCATTCGAGACTCCTGTCGTAAAGCTCGTTCTTGCTCAATCCGTACTGTTCCGCAACCATCTTAACCGTCTCTTTTCTCCCCTTCCCTTTTTTCATCAGAGCCCTTACCTCATTCAGGGCATCTTCAAAGGAGACCTCCTCCTTCCTCTTCCCTGCCGCGATGATGACGTATTCGCCGGCGATCGTTTTATTATCAAGCATCCGGAGAATATCAGCAAGGCTGCCTCTTAGCGCCTCCTCATGGATCTTTGTGAGCTCCCTTACAAGGGCGGCATTTCTCTCTCCGAATATTTCGCTCATATCTTCCAGTGTCTCCAGTATCCTGTGGGGCGCCTCGTAAAAGACAAGGGTCCTCTTTTCCAAACTCAGTTCGTCCAGCATTTTCCGCCTCTGGCTTTTTTTAGGGGGAAGAAAGCCGACAAAGGTGAATTCTTTTATGGGAAGTCCTGAGAGGGAAATGGCAGCGATAAGCGCAGAGGGGCCGGGCACGGAGACCACTGACATACCTTCCTGTACCGCCCTTCCTATAAGAACGCTTCCCGGATCGGAAATGCCGGGAGTGCCGGCATCTGAGATCAATGCCACAGACTGCCCATCACG
>CAMTVV010000070.1:0-11432 GCA_947085305.1 uncultured Nitrospiraceae bacterium | reverse complement strand
TCTGGCCTTTGGATGTCACTTTTGCGACTATCATCGCTGCCTCCCCGTAAGGAACTATTTTCCTTACTTTTAGTGTAAGGAAATGATGGCCTCCTGTCAAGGCTTAGCCGATTACCCCTGCAAGGGAAATATGCAGTGCGGCGCACTTCCTGAAGTCCGCAAGAATGATATCCTCATAAACGGTAAGGAGTCGAAGTGGCAATCACGACGATAAGGCATTGTATGCCCCTTCTCACTTCATTGCGAACGAAGTGAAGCAATTTCATTGCTTAAGCCTGGAGATTGCCGCGCCCGATAAGGCCGGTCTCGCAATGACCACTCCACCAGCCCTCAAGACCACCGCTGAGCGGTAGATACGGTAATGCTCACTCTTTTTGGCGTGCTCATTTTGCGGAGTAGTCGGTGTACCAAACAAAAAACTACTGCTTGTACAAGGATACTTTAAAGAGCGGACGTAGCAAGAATCATGGGAATAAGCTCTAAAGAATAACTTTTTGGCGTTGATATGCGAAACACAACTTTGGGCAGCAGTAGAAGATAATCTCTCGCGAATTTCCTCTGTATTCGGCCCTGAGCTAAGAGAAAGGCAAACCCTTACGGCGCTTTGAACAACAGCGTCTTTTTCCAATAGTCGAGATCTCCAGCAAGGCCGGAGACATCGATCTCCTCCTCCTTGACTCTGGCAAGAAACTGGGTATTCCTCAGATATCTGAGAACGAGGACATCCAGTATGTCCTCCGGCACGTCCATTTCACTGACCTGCGTAATTCCACTGACGAGCCTGTCTGCATTCTCCTCTTCAGCGCTCATGAGTGCAAGATTTTCAGCCTCTCCCCTCATGCAGCACCTCTGAATTGATGCCATCATATTCTCATAGGAGATAATCCCCTTCATCACCTCAGCAACTTTGGTCAGAAAAATCTTTTTTTCCATTTAACCATGTCCTCCCGTACTTGGATCCTTGCGTGCTTTGCGTGTCAATTGCAAGGGATGGATTCCAATTCGTGACCCGTGACGCGTGACGCGTCACGAGTTACGGCCTTCGCTATTTCGGCACCCATACCTTGCCTTTGTCAATGATGTGTTCAACATGCCATCCCCTCCTGTGCAGCTCCCTGGAGATCCATTTCCTGTGGCATTTCCAGGGGAACCGCTCTGCGCAGCTGATCGCCGAAAGTGTGCTTCCGGCAATGGACTCAAGTTTATCGATCCCGCGCATAAACTTATCAGTGACGCTATATGCGGCATATCCGCCTTTTCTGAAACCGCCCAGTTCGGCGCCAAGATAATGATATTCTATCCCTTCGGTTTTCAAAAGCCCTTCGAGATAATGCCTGTTGAAGGTTGGGATTTTGCTTTTGGGGACAGTCCTGACATCGATGAGGGCCTTGATGGCGTATGCAAGCAGAATTTCGATAAAATCCTCTTCGCTCCTTCTGTCAGTTCCAAGGGTGAAAATCCTTTTCACTCTTCACCACAGGCCCGCCAGAGCGTCATCGGGCGTTATTAACTGCTGATTTCGCCGTCAACCTGCGGCGCACATCTGCCGTACACCTCATCCAGTATCTCTTTCGCGCCCCTGGATAAGATGTCTTCAGCCAGGGAGACACCGAGGGATTCCGCATCGCCGGGGCTTCCTTCGATGCGACCTTTCACAATCCTGTCGCCGGTAATGCTTCCCACAAGCCCGTCCATTATTAATAGTTCAGAGTTCGGAGTGTGGAGTTCGGCGTTTTGCCCCTTGCCCCTTGCCCCTTGCCTCTTTTCTATTCTTGCATATGCTGCAATAGGCACCTGACATCCCCCTTCCAGTTTCTTCAGGAAGGCCCTTTCCGCCCTGACACACACTGAGGTATCGGAATGGTTCAGCGGAGCGATAAGGTTATTTATGAATTCATCCCCGGTCCTGCATTCGATGCCGATGGCTCCCTGCCCAATGGCCGGAAGGCTGATTTCCATAGGAATGGTCTCTGTTATCCTGTCGGCCCATCCCAGCCTCTTCACTCCGGCTGCAGCCAGAATTATGGCATCGAACTGACCCTCGTCAAGTTTTCTTAGCCTGGTGTCAAGGTTCCCTCTCAGTTGCTCAATTTTCAGATCCGGTCTGAGGCTCAAAAGCTGGCATGCTCTTCTGAGGCTGCTCGTCCCGATAACAGAGCCATTTGGCAAGTCTTTAAACTTCTGACTTCTGACTTCTGACTTCTGACTTATAAACGCGTCCCTCGGGTCTTCCCTCCTGCATATGACAGGAAGGAGCAACCCCTCAGGAAAATCAGTCGGCACATCCTTTATGCTGTGAACGGCCAGGTCAGCTCCTCCGTTGAGGAGCGCCTCTTCTATCTCTTTTACGAAGAGGCCCTTGCCCCCCACCTTTGCAAGGGGGACGTCCAGTATCTTATCCCCTGTGGTTTTGATCTTGTTCAATTCCACCTCAAGACCAGGGCGGAGCCTCTGTATTTCAGACTTGACCCATTCCGCCTGCCACAGGGCGAGCTTGCTTCCCCTGGTTCCGATAATGACCTTCTTCCTATCCATTTTTCTCCTTATCAGTTCCATTCAACGCATAGAGTTTCCTGACTGCCGCGATGAGTGCGTCCTTATCCTCAACATCCTCCTTAAGGGCAACTGTCGGCGGGTGGATGAGCTTGTTGGTGATGGCAGACGCCATGTATTCGATGGCCTTGCGTTCCTTTTCTCCTAATTCAGGAAGTTTGTTCAAGAGCCGTTCCAGTTCTTCTTTTTTTATGTCCTCAGCCTTATTCCTGAGGGCTACCACTGTAGGAACGGAATCCAGGGAAGAGGTCCATTTCTCGAAGGAAGCGATCTCTTCTGCAACGATATCCTCTGCCTTCATTGCCTCCTTCTTACGCTCCATGACATTTGTTTCCACAACACCCTGGAGGTCATCCACATCATAGAGATACACATTATCGAGATCATTAATGCCGGGGTCGATGTTCCGCGGCACCGAGATATCGATGATGAATACCGGCCTCTGCCTCCTCTCCTTCATCACCCGCTGCATCTCTTCCTTGTGGAGAAGATAGGCAGGCGCTCCGGTGGAACAGATGACGATATCGGAATGGACCAGCTCCTTCAGAAAGTCTTCAAATTTTATGGCGCGGCCATTGAATTCCTTTGCCAGCTCGCATCCCCGCTCAAAGGTCCTGTTCGCCACGGTTACGCTCTTCACGCCGAAACTCATCATATGTTTGGCGGCCAGTTCCGCCATTTCCCCTGCCCCCAGGAGCATGAAGGATTTTTCCGACAGGTCGGTGAATATCTTTCTCGCCAGTTCGACCGCTGCAAAACTAATGGAAACGGCGTTCTCCGCTATCTTTGTATCGGTCCTCACTCTCTTTGCAACGGATATGGTCTTCTTCATCAGCCGGTTCAGGAGGATGCCGGTGGTCTTCTTCTCCAGGGCGAATTCAAAGGCATTCTTCAGTTGGCCCAGGATCTGCGGCTCGCCCACCACCATGGAGTCGAGGCTCGAACCGACCCTGAACACATGCTTCACCGCATCGCGGTCCTGAAGGAAGTACAGGGACCTTTCGAGGGAGGCGCTGTCGAGGCTGTGAAAATCCGAGAGAAATGTCTTTATGGCATCAAATGCCTTCTCCGGGTCTTTCACATTGGAGTATATCTCCACCCGGTTACAGGTCGAAAGCACTATGGCCTCATCTATACCGGGGAGTTGTCTGATCCTGAGCAGGCCCTGCTCAAGCTTTTCTCCGTTGAAGGCAAGTTTTTCCCTGACGTCCACGTCGGCTGTTTTATGGTTTAATCCGATTACGATGATCTTCATACGAATGCATGCAAGCCTTTCAGGAGAAGATTCACGCCGAAAAAGGTAAAGAGCACGCTGATGAATCCCACAATAGAGAGCACGGCGGCCTTTCTTCCCCGCCATCCTGCCGTCAGCCTTGCATGGAGAACCAGGACATAGATAAACCAGGTGATGAGGGACCAGACCTCTTTGGGGTCCCATCTCCAGTAGCTCCCCCAGGCGCTCTCCGCCCAGAGGGCTCCGGTGATGATGGCGAGGGTGAGAAGAGGAAATCCCAGAATAATGAGCTTATAGTTCACTTCATCCAGAATCTGCAAGCTCGGCAGCCTCTGAAAGAGCCCGCCAAGATGTTTTGACTTGAGATGATGTTCCTGGACGAGGTACATGATACTGATGCCGAACGCCATGGCAAAGGCGGCATTACCGAGAAAGGCAAGGGAGGTATGAATACCCAGCCAGTAACTCCGGAGCACAGGACTCAATTCCTTTATCTCCCTGGGGAAGACAGACGACGAGAGCATGAGGATGAAGACCAGCGGCATGGTGAAAGGACCGAGGAGGGCGAGTTTGTACCGGTATTCCAGGAAGAAGAATATGAGGACGATACACCATGCAAAAAATGACGATGCCTCGTGGAGACTTGTAATAGGGAGATGCCCTGCGATGACGTATCGAGCAATGATGCTTGCGGTATGGAAAGCGAAACCTACCACGGCAAAGACAAGGATGAACCTGGATGTGGCCTTTGAACCTCTGAAGAGTTCTACGATGCTGACGATAGTGGCTGCAAAATAAAACGTAAGGCTGAGTTCAAAGAGAAGGACGCCCATCAGAAGCAACCAAGCTCGCAGTCCGTGATCTTTATTTTAAGTTCATTAGCAGCCTCCCCCACTTCCTTGAAAGGGACGGACAGGTCTTTTGCGATCTTTCTCGCAAGGGGGCAGGAAATCCTGCCGTCCGCCGAACTCTCTCTCAATGATGCCTTTATCTTCTCTTTTTTGTCGATCATTTCCCTTATATGCCCGAGGAAGGCGTCATAAGCGTCAGGGGACCGCCGGAATCTTCCGGCCTCTCTCTTTGTCTCAAGGGAGACTCCTTCTTCAGCCACGATTACGTCGGCCCTTTTGAAGAGCCCCTTCGCGGTTTCCTTAATTTTAGATGATTCGCTCCCGGCTATAAATATTATAATATCCGGCCTTAAAAACTCAATTGCGCTGTTGCCTTCAACGATGATTCCCTTGAGGTCAGAGAGCCTCTCCACTGCCATGGGGAGGACTTCAGCAAGGTCTGCCGGCGGTGATTGCACCCAGAGCACTTTTTCGGCGCCGGCCTCCAGAAATCTCTTCGTGTCCTTGTCTTCTGTTTCGAGGACCTCGCGGTCATCGGTGATCGACGAGTAGAGGCCGGTTTTTGTGTATTTTATTGCTCCCCAGCCCTTGAAATTACGCAGAAGCAAAGACGCGTAAGTGGTCTTGCCGGCGCCGCTGTGGGCGCCGCCAATGCCTATGATGATGGGTCGCATTCTCTGCGGTTACCCGGCGCTAACCGGACTGCCCAGCGTTGACAGCCTCTTCCAAAAGCTGCTTTTCCTGATATCCGCACTCTTTCTTATGACAGGAAAGAGTGAGCTGCCCTGTCTTGTCCCTCTTTTCAAGGAGGAAGTCGGCGCCGCAGTCCGGGCACTTTCTCGGCGCTGGTTTGTTCCAGGTGGCGAACTTGCATTTCGGATAGTTGCTGCAGCTCCAGAAAGATTTCCCCCTCTTTGTGCGCCGCTCAACAATATCGCCTCCGTCCTCCGGGCACTTCACTCCTGTGGAGAGGGGCTTTGTGGTCTTGCATTCAGGATAACGGGAGCACGCAAGGAACTTCCCGAACCGGCCTGACTTGAGGACCATGGGCGAGCCGCAGACTTCACACTTCTCTTCGGTCACCTGTGCCGGGGGCTGAGGTTCCTGCCCTTCAAGGGGACGCGTATTCTTGCAGCCCGGATACCCGGAACACGCCGTGAATCTCCCGTGCCTTCCCCATTTTATCACCATGGGCATCCCGCACTTCTCACACATGATATCAGTGGGGATATCCGCAGGCTTTATCTTCCCCAGGGTCTTTGTCGCTTCTGAAAGGTCATGGCTGAAGGGTTTATAAAAATCTTTTACCACCCTGACCCATTTCATCTTTCCTTCTTCTATGCTGTCCAGTTCATCCTCCATCTTCGCGGTGAAACCGATATCGATCAGTTCGGGGAACTTGTCGACAAGGAGGTCGTTGACCACAACCCCCAGCTCTGTTGGCACAAACCTTCCATCAGTTTTGTGCGCATATTTCCTGTCCTGAATGGTCGAAAGAATCGCTGCGTACGTGCTCGGTCTCCCGATACGTTTCTCCTCAAGGGCCTTTACAAGAGTAGCCTCTGTATAACGGGGAGGCGGCTGGGTGAAGTGCTGGGAGGGCTTTACCTCTACGAGTTTCAGCGCATCTCCTGCCTTTAGATGGGGGAGGATCCCGCCTTCCTCTTCTTCTATCTCGTCCTTGCTCTCTGTGTAGAGGACCATGAACCCATCAAATCTCACTACGGTCCCGGAGGCTCTTATCTCCAGGGTCTTCCCCGTGTTTTCGATGATGAAAGTGGTCTGTTCAAGGCGGGCAGGAGACATCCGGCTCGCAATGAACCTGTTCCATATGAGCATATAGAGGTTATACTGATCCTTGGAGAGAAACTGCCTGATGGCTTCCGGCGGCTTGTTCATGTCTGTGGGCCTTATGGCTTCATGGGCCTCCTGGGCGCCGCTCTTGCTTTTATAGACGGGTGGCCTATCAGGAGAGTATTCTTTTCCAAACCTCTTTTCTATGTATTCCACGGCCCACTGCTGTGCTTCGGGAGCAACTCTGACTGCATCGGTGCGCATATAGGTGATCAGACCGACAGAGCCTTCTGCGCCCAGTTCTATCCCCTCATAGAGCTGCTGGGCAAGCATCATCGTCTTTTTTGCGGTGAATCTCAGTTTCCTTGCAGCCTCCTGCTGAAGGGTGCTGGTGGTAAAAGGAGGATAGGGTGATCTTTTTCTTTCCTTTTTATCGACCTTTGAGATGGAAAGGCCCTGCTGCTCTGTCTCCCGTGCGATCCTCCCGGCTTCTTCCGAAGTTCTGATGAGGAAGCGTTCCTTGCCTTCAGCCTCCCGGTTTATGACGAGGGAGCCATGATGGCGGTAGAGTCTTGCCGGGAACTGAGGAGGAACCGGACCCTCCATCTGAAGGTTGATGTTCCAGTATTCTTCTTTCTCGAAGGCTTCGATCTCTCTTTCCCTGTCGACCACAAGCCTGACGGCGACTGACTGGACCCTGCCCGCGCTGAGTCCTCGTCGCACCTTTTTCCAGAGAAGGGGGCTTAATCCATATCCGACAAGCCTGTCCAGTATCCTTCTCGCCTGCTGGGCATCCACCTTATTGATATCGAGCCTTCCAGGATTCTTGATAGCTTCACGCACTGCGCGCTCTGTGATCTCGTTGAAGGTGACCCTGTAGATCTTTTCATTCTTTGTCTTTGCTTTTGGGTCAGCGATCACCTGGGCGATATGCCATGCAATAGCTTCACCCTCCCTGTCAGGGTCAGGGGCAAGATAGACCACGTCGGCTTCTTTCGCCGCCTTTCGCAGCTCCCTGATAACCTTTTCCTTGCCGGGGATATTCACATAGAGAGGTTCAAAATTCTTCTCGACATTGACGCCCATCTCCTTCTGGGGGAGATCTCTGATATGACCTACGGATGCCTTTACAAAAAAATCCTTGCCGAGGATCTTATTTATCGTGTTTGCCTTTGCAGGCGATTCCACAATTACGAGGGATTTCACAAACTACCTCCTTCAGTTCCAGATAATTTTCTTGCCTTCACCGAATATATATGAGTATATCTCATCCCTGTCAAGGGGGGTGTTCTTCATAAGCATATAGACGAGGAGCGTTTTGATGACATCGAGCTCTTCGTCATCCAGATGCAGCAGTTCGTTCTGAGACTGTTTCGAGAATCTGTTTGCCATAGTAATGCGCCTTCTCTTCCCCCTGGACCCTCAGCGGGCAAGGTAGAACCTCTTGCCGTCAGCCTGTCGCACGACACCTTTGATCTCAAGGCTGAGCAGTACGGCAAGGGTTGTTGCAGAGGAAAGGCTAAGCTCCCTTGAGAGGGTATCGACATGCACCGGCTCTCCCGATAGTATATCACAGAGCTTTTTTTCCTCTTCGGTGAGCTCGACCTTCAGTCTCTCCTTTGCTTTCACGTAACCCCTGAGCATGGGCGCCAGTTCCTCTATTATATCATCCGACTTCTGGATGAGTTTTGCTCCCTTTTTGATGAGATCATTGGCGCCTGCCGAGTTGGGAGAGGTAATGTTGCCGGGGACTGCAAAGACCTCCCTGTTCTGCTCAAGGGCAGTGCCTGCGGTGATCAATGCGCCGCTCCCTGCTGCAGCCTCCACCACAACAACACCCATGGACAATCCGCTTATCAGCCTGTTCCTTCTCGGAAAATTTTCCTTGTTGGGTTCTGTCCCGCACGGGAACTCGCTGACCGCATATCCGGAAGCAGCGATCCGTTCCATGAGTCCCCTGTTTTCGGGCGGATACGCCCGGTCGATTCCGGAACCGAGGACCGCAATAGTCCTTCCCCCCGCTGTGATGGAACTTGTGTGGGCAACGGTGTCAATGCCCCTTGCCATTCCACTCACAATGGTGAATCCTGATCTGCTCAATTCAGAGGAGAGCCTCTCGGTCACAAGTTTTCCGTAGGGTGTCGATTTCCTTGAGCCGACAATGGCGATGGCAAACTTATCCTCTTCCTGTATAGACCCCTTCACATAGAGAAGTACCGGAGCGCCTTCCGTCTGCCGGAGCATCGAAGGATAATCAGCGTCGTGGAATGTAACCGCACGGGCGCTGCACCGGTTCAGTTGTTTGACCTGCTTCTCTACATCATTCCATCCGGAGAAACCCTTGATGTTCTTCGCCTTCTTTTCACCTACACCTTCAATGGCTGACAGCTCTCCGAGCGGCGCTTTAAAAACAGACGCCGGATCTCTATAGAGGGAAAGGAGCTTTTTGAAAGTGACCGGGCCTACCTCGGGCACCATTGAAAGGGCGATCCATGATTCAAGATTAAGCATGGGGTTTTCTTAAAAGCCTTCTCACCCTCAGGCGGAGGGCATTCAGTTTTATAAAGCCCTCTGCGTCTTTCTGATTGTAAATCTCCTCTTCCTCAAAGGTCGCAAGCTCAGGGTGGTAGAGGGACCTCTCCGACCGTCTTCCTGCAACAAGACAGTTTCCTTTGTAGAGCTTCAACCTCGCATCGCCCGTGACGTCTTTCTGGATGCCGTCCGCCATGCCCTGGAGCGCTTCCCTTTCAGGAGATTCCCAGTAGCCATAATAGACAAGCTCTGCATATCGCGGTATCAGGCTGTCCCTCAGGTGAAGGGTCTCCCTGTCAAGTGTGATGGACTCCACTGCCCTGTGGGCTATATGGAGGATAGCTCCGCCCGGCGTTTCATATACGCCACGGGATTTCATGCCTACGTATCTGTTCTCTACGATATCCACCCTGCCGATGCCGTTACTCCCTGCAATGGAATTCAGCGTCTCAAGCAGACGGGCAGGGGTCATGGAGGTCCCGTTGAGCGCAACAGGATTTCCTTCCTTATAGGATATTTCGATATATGTCGGCTTGTCCGGGGCTTTTTCCGGCGGCGCCATCATGGTATACATATCTTCCGGCGGCTCAGCCCACGGGTCTTCCAGTATCCCGCCTTCATAGCTTATATGGAGGATGTTCCGGTCGGTGCTGTAAGGCTTTTCCTTAGTCGCAGTGACCGGGATGCCATGAGATTCGGAGTATTCAATGAGGGATTGGCGGGACTTGAAAGGCCATTCCCTCCAGGGAGCCACTACCTTAATATCAGGCTTAAGGGCATAATAGGTGAGCTCGAACCTCACCTGGTCGTTGCCCTTGCCCGTTGCTCCATGGGCTACCGCATCAGCGCCCTCTTTTTCTGCGATCTCTATCTGCCTTTTCGCTATGAGCGGCCTGGCAATGGATGTTCCAAGGAGATAAGAGCCTTCATAGACCGCATTTACCCTCAGCATGGGGAATATGTATTCTGAAACAAACTCTTCCCTCAGGTCTTCCACATAGACCTTTGATGCCCCTGTTTTCATGGCCTTTTCCCTGACCGCATCCAGGTCTTCCTCTTGACCGAGGTCCGCGCAGAAGGCTATGATCTCGGCGCCGTAGGTCTCTTTCAGCCACTTTATTGCCACTGAGGTGTCCAGTCCTCCGGAGTAGGCAAGGACGATCTTTTTCATACATAAACCTCCGTCGAAAGCGATTAAGGTATAAACCATAGCATAAGTTTCAGATAAATATCAAAAAGCCTTGACCTGAAGGCAACCGTTCATTTATAATCTACTTGAGACTAAGTCTCAAGTATAATGCACGAACACAAGGTTGATCATAAAGTAAAGGGAAGTCATTACGAGAGGATCGCCCTCATCGGCAATCCCAATGTGGGGAAGAGTGTCATATTCGGCCTCCTCACCGGCAAATATGTGACCGTCTCCAACTACCCGGGAACCACAGTGGAGGTCTCTCACGGCAATATAGCCCTCGACAGCAAGAAATACCATATCGTCGACACCCCTGGGGTGAACAGCCTCATTCCCATGAGTGAGGATGAGCGGGTAACAAGAGACATACTGCTCAAGGAGCGGCCGTCCCTTATAGTGCAGGTTGCAGACTCGAAAAATCTTAAGCGGACCCTGCTGCTTACGCTTCAGATAGCTGAAATGGGTATCCCCATGGTACTTGATCTTAATATGGAGGATGAAGCCAGGGACCGCGGCATCATCATTAATGTACAGAAGCTCAGGGAAATCCTCGGCATTGAAGTGGTGACCACCATTGCGCCGCAGAGGAAAGGGTTCAAGGAGCTCAGAAATTCCATTCTCAGTCCGTCTGTTCCAGAAGTGAATGTAACCTATGGCCCTGTGGTGGAAGAATACATAAAGATACTTTCCTCCCATTTGCCTGAGGGGAATATATCAAGGCGGTCCATTGCGGTGATGATACTTTCCGGGGATGAGAGCCTGAAGGAATGGCTCGCAGCGAATCTCTCCGGCGAGGGGATTAAAGAGGTGGAACGGTTAAGGGATGAGTGCCAGTTAAAGATGCGCGGGACATTGAGTGCAGCTATAAACCAGGCAAGATTGGATCTGGCCGGCCGGATCGCAGACAAGGTAATACGGCATATCCCTGCCGAGGGCGGACGGCTCTTCGCGTTCCTCGGAAGGGTGAGCATGCATCCGGTCTGGGGAATACCTATTCTGCTTTTGATTCTCTTCGGGCTGTACGAGTTTGTGGGGGTCTTCGGCGCCGGAACTCTGGTAGATCTCTTTGAAGAGACGATATTCGGCGAATACATAAACCCCATGGCCACAAAGGTTGTCAAGCTCCTTTTGCCCGCAGGGCTGCTCCAGGAGCTGCTTGTGGGAGAATACGGGCTTGTCACTGTAGCCCTAACCTATGCCATCGCCATTATTCTCCCCATTACCACAACCTTTTTTATCTTTTTCCATGGTTCGGTATCGGCAAAATATTTTTTAC
>CAMTVV010000069.1:0-3834 GCA_947085305.1 uncultured Nitrospiraceae bacterium | reverse complement strand
GGGAGTCCATTTGACGTTTCTGCCCTTCTTAATTAAAGCAGTGTATCATGCCCTCGCGGAACATCCCATGCTCAATGCCTCGATGGATGAAGAACGGGAGGAGATCATCGTTAAGAGATACTTCAATATCGGGGTTGCTGTCGATACTCCGGACGGCCTCATGGTCCCGGTAATAAAGGAAACGGTGCGGAAGACGATCCATGAACTTGCGCGGGAACTCCAGGAGCTGAGTCAGAAGGCCCGTGACAGGAAGATCAAGCTGGAGGAGATGAAAGGAAGCACCTTCACCATCACCAACTACGGACACTTCGGCGGGACCTTTGCCACCCCCATCATCAACTATCCTGATGTGGCGATACTGGGAACAGGAAAGATCTCGGAAAAACCGTGGGTCAAGGACGGTCAGATCGTTATCAGGAGAATCCTGCCCCTTTCCCTGACCTTTGACCACAGGGTGACGGACGGAGTCGAAGCAACGAAGTTCCTCACGAGAGTCGTGAATTATATTGAGGACCCTGCTCTCCTGTTCATAGAAAGCGCATGAGCTCCCTGGATTGTCTCTTTAACCCCCGGTCCATCGCGCTCATCGGCGCAGCCCATTCTGAGCTCAAACTGGGCGGCGTTGTTTTGAAAAACCTCCTCAACTTCCCGGGAAAAGTGTATCCCATGAATCCGAAATATGATGAACTCATGGGGGTGAAGTCATATCGCACCATTGGGGAGATACCCTCTCCCGCTGACCTTGGGATCATCATGAGACCTGCTTCCGAAGTGCCTGAAATCCTGAAGCAACTTGCAGGCAAGGTGAAATGCGCCATTATCGTGAGTTCGGGCTTTGCCGAGATCGGAGAGCATGAGCTCCAGTCCGAGGTGAAAAGAATTGTAAAAGAAGCTGGAATACGGCTGCTCGGGCCGAATTGCATGGGGGTTTTTTATCCCGGCAACAGGCTTGATACATTCTTTATCACACATGAACGGATGAAGAGGCCCCGGAAAGGGAATGTGGCCATCCTGTCCCAGAGCGGCGCTGTCATGGCATCTCTCTTTGAAGCGATCAGGGTTTTGAACACGGGCATATCAAAGGCCGTTGGGTACGGGAATGCAGTGGATATTGATGAGTCTGATCTGTACGAATATTTTCTTCAGGACAAGGAAACCGATATTGTGGTCTCCTATATCGAATCACTGGGTGACGGAAGAAAGTTCGTGGATAGAGCGCAGGCATTGTCGGAGAAGAAGTCCCTTATCGTCCTGAAATCCGGCAAAGGCGCGGGCGGCTCTGCTGCTGCCTTCTCCCATACAGGGAGGCTTGCAGGAAGATACGAGGTCTTCCATTCAATCCTGAAACAGTTCCGGATTCGGGAAGCAAAGGATTTCGACGAGCTGATGGATGCAGCAAAGGCCCTTTCGTATCAGGGAGCGCCTGGGAAACCCTCTCCAACTTCAGGGGGGAGGGGCAGCCGCGTCTGCATCGTAACAAACGGCGGAGGCTCCGGCGTGCTTGCTGCTGATGAGTGCATGAGACAGGGCCTGGATGTGGTTACAGTTTCCGATGAAAAAATGAACCGGCTCAGGGGGGTATTCCCGAATTTTTATGTGCTCCATAACCCCATTGATCTTACAGCGCAGGTAAAGGACGACGATTTCCTCACGGTGCTGAACGAGTTAAAGGACGACTACGACGGGTTTGTCGTCATCGCACTGCCCAATGTACTGGGAATTACTGAAAGGCTTGGAGACCTGATGAAGCAGTTCAGGGAAAATGTTCCTAAACCATTGGTCTTTCATATCCCGACGGATGGGGTATCGAATAGAATTATCACCCTTCTCGAAAAGGCCCGCATTCCTGTTTATCCCTCACCGGAAAGGGCGATAAGGGGGTTGACTGCCCTTTTGCAGCGGCAATGAACTATACTGCCACAGCATCAAGGAATTCTTTATTGTAATTTTTCCTCCTCCTGTATTAGTATTTAAGATAACCAATAATAGCGGTTTTGTTATCCATGTATAAAGAATATTTCGGTCTGAAGGAACTGCCCTTTTCCATCGCCCCTGATCCCCGTTATCTCTATATGAGCCATAAGCACCGGGAGGCGCTGGCTCATCTGGTATACGGGATTAAAAGCGACGGGTGCTTTGTCCTGCTCACCGGTGAGGTGGGAACAGGAAAGACAACGGTCTGCCGCTGTCTCCTGGAGCAGCTGCCCGAAAACACCGACATCGCCTTTATCCTCAATCCGAAGCTTACGGTGGAGGAACTTCTGGCCGCCTTCTGCGACGAGCTGCGCATCCCCTATCCCGAAGGGAATATAAGCATCAAGGTCTTTGTGGACCGTATCAATGCATACCTCCTCGACTCCCATGCCGGAGGCCGTAAAACCGTGCTTATCCTCGAAGAGGCGCAGAACCTCAGCACGGATGTGCTGGAACAGCTGCGCTTGCTCACCAACCTCGAGACAAATCAGCGCAAGCTTCTCCAGATCATCATGGTGGGCCAGCCGGAGCTCCAGGACAGCCTGGCGAAACCAGAAATGCGGCAACTGGCGCAGCGTGTCACGGCCCGGTATCATCTGGGCGCATTGTCAAAAAAAGAGGTCACCGAGTATGTGAGCCACCGGCTGGCAGTGGCTGGAGCTCACGGCAGATTATTTCCCCCTTCCACTCTGGACAGACTGTTCCGACTGAGCGGCGGCATTCCACGGCTGATGAATCTGATTTGTGACAGGGCCTTGCTCGGGACGTATGTTCAGGGGCAGGACCGGGTTGATAAAGCCACTCTGACCAGGGCCGCCCGTGAAGTCTTCGGGGAATCTGAAGTCAAGGGACATCCAGGAATGAGGATGAGATGGACATTGGCAGCCCTGATGCTCATGATCTCTGCCGTTGCTCTGGCAGCCGCCTTCTACAATCACAGGGCACAAATAATGCCCGCGCCCACTCACGCGAATCCGGCAGTGACTGCGCCGGAGCCTCCAAAATTGGATACGTTGCAGCGGCCCCCTGACCAGCCGGTTCACCTCAGCAGGGATATGGCATTTCAGGAGCTTTTCCGGCTATGGAACATCCCCTATGAGGCGAACAAGAACCTCTCTCCCTGCCGGCAGGCAAAGGCCAAGGGCCTGGGCTGTCTGGATGCGCGGTCCAGCTTAAACGGTCTTCTCCATCTGAACAGGCCGGCAGTGTTGAAACTCTTTGATAATGAGGGCAAGGAATTCTATGCCGCCTTGACCGCGCTTCAGGAGCAGACAGCCACGTTTGTGGTGGGAAACGAAACGAGGAAGGTTGATGTCAAGGAGATCGAACTTCGCTGGCTGGGCGATTATACCATGTTCTGGCGGATGCCACCGAAATATCAGGGCGACATCAGGCCCGGCAGCAAGGGCGCCGGAGTTCAGTGGCTGGAGAAACATCTGGCGGTCATCAATGGACAGGAAGCTCAACCGCGGGAGGGTCGTGTATTTAGTAATGCCCTTGTTTTGCAGGTGAAGAAGTTTCAACTCTCTAAAGGGCTGACCCCTGATGGAATTGTCGGACCTCAAACCATAATGCACCTGAACACTGCAATAAATGGGAACGAACCTAAGCTTAACAAAGAACAAGGGACCAGATAGAAAATGTCATTTATACTTGATGCCCTGAAAAAATTAGAGCAGAAACGCCAGCACGGACCTGTACCCGGCTTGCTTACTGTCCACGAGCATTCAATGCCTGAAGAGTTGAAGATGCGTCCTGTATGGCAGTATTTTATTATTGTTGCCCTTTTGCTGAATGCAGGGATACTGACAATTTGGCTTCAACCCTGGCGGTCAGAAAAGACAAAAACTGTTACATCCG
>CAMTVV010000068.1:0-9195 GCA_947085305.1 uncultured Nitrospiraceae bacterium | reverse complement strand
GCCTAACTAATATGTAACATATTAGTTAGGCGTGCGGAGTCCGCTTGATAAGTAGCTTTTAAAACATGGGACGGCGCTAAAAATCAATCTGATAAGAGTTAACCTGAAAACTGCAATTAACCACAGAGCACACAGAGAAACATATTGATAGTAAAAGAGAAACTCTTAGTTTTTATGATTTCCTCTGTGCACTTTTTTATGCAAGATTGAACGTAATTGTTTTTAAAAATATAGCACGAGGACACAAAGAATTGCTTGAAATTAAAAGTCTTTAAAAAATTTAAAATACCTCTGCGAACTCTGTGGTTTTATTTAACTGCATTTTTTGGGTTAAGCAAAGATTTGACCCCAGTCACTCTGTTATTTTGAACGCAAGCGGGACAAGAAGATTGCCGAGGCCGTGGAGAAATGCGGTTACACCCCAGAGGGCGGTCGCAGATCATCTCGGCATGCACTTTACGTATGTGAGCCAGATAATCAATCGGTCACAACATGGGACAATATAAACATTATAGACCTGACCCTGCTGCTCAGAATCCCTGGCGCAACGAAGCATTTGTTACAGGTTACTGTTTAAGCGCTTTTGCGATGTTGCCCCTCGCCTCTTCAGTCCCCTCCACGAGGGCGCTGCTTAACCCTTTTGCGAGGCTGAGGAAACTCCGGTCTTCCAGTTTTATCTTCTTTGCGATGCTGTTCTGGTAGAGGTTCTTCCCTTCCGGTGACAGGAGGCTGACATCAAAGGCAACTTCAGCAAAAGAAAGATCGCCTTCGTCCGACCTTTCGAACCGCTTCAGGCTTATCTTAAGGGAATAAAAACCGCTGGGCGCAAAATTGGATGTCCTCACATCTTTGAAGAGAGTGGAGGCAAGGGCATCCCTGAACGCATCCCTCACCAGCTCATCAGGCGGGGAATCCCACTTTGCATATCGTGAGATGGCAAGCTGGTACGGTGAAGTCCTGTAGGCTACATAGGGCTGTGTGAGGTATCGAGGAGAACTGATAAGCACTGCTACGGTTGCGTCTGAAAATCCTCCCGTCCCCACTTTACCAGAGGGGGGCGGGGTAAGCATATTAAGACTGTATATCTTTGTCTCCGGCATGGCGCATGATGCGAGAAATACGGTGAGCAAGAGACCCATTATCTTCTTCCGCATTTATTCCTCCTTTCCTTTTCCTTCCCTGTAAACGACACTCCACGGCTTGCTCTTTATCTCGTGAAGGGCATCGCGGAGGTCCTCCGTGGTCCTGTTCAGCGTGTGAAGGAGGATATCAAGGTTCTGTGACTGGCGGTCAATGGCCCTGTCAGCGGTTTTTATAGTGGCGTCAGCGCTCTTTGCAGCCGCCTCCATGGTTCTGATCATGTCTCCGGCCTTCTCCACGCCCTCCCTTGCCTTCCTGATAAGCTGGGAAACCTCTGCTTTGTTATCCTTCACAAGTCCCTCCACCTCAGTTAGCACCAGCTCGAGCTTTGCTGTGGTTCCCTTCAGAGCAGATGCAACCTTGTCAAAGTTTGATGAACCTGAGACGAGGGCGTTATTGGCGTTTTTCAGAACATTCTCTATCTCTTTAATATTCCGCTCGCTGAAGATCATATTGATGTCTTTGATGAGGCCGTCCACTGACTGTGAAATATTGTCAAGCCTTGCCATGAGCACGGCAAACTGCACCTGCTCGTCAGCAGGGATAGTATCCCCTGCCTTAAACTGCTCTTTGGTCGTTTTATCAATGGAAAGGAGAAGATAGATATCCCCCACAAAACCGACC
Organism: uncultured Nitrospiraceae bacterium; assembly: GCA_947085305.1. Lineage (GTDB taxonomy): Bacteria > Nitrospirota > Thermodesulfovibrionia > Thermodesulfovibrionales > UBA9159 > JAMCQB01. Next base: position 7,431 of record CAMTVV010000068.1, on the reverse strand, counting down.
TGTGTGATGGATGCCTTTGTGCCTTTATACAGGACCGTCCCCTTCTTTATCCCCACCTTTATGATGACCGGTTCTCCGGGAGCATTAGGCGGGGTGATGCTCAATACCCTTCCGACCCGCACGCCTCCCAGCTTGACCTGCGCGCCTTCGTCAATACCCGCGGCATTCATCACCTTCACATAGTAGAAGTCGAGCTTTTCGAAGACCTGGCTTCCTCCTATGAGGATTACGAACCCGCTCAGGATGAGGAAGGAGACTACGATAATGGCGCCTGCCTTAATTTCTTCCTTTAGGTATGCCACCGTTCCTCCGTTCAGTTCCCTGCGATGAACCTGAAGTAGTCCGCGGGGGAATAGGTTTCCTCCTCAGGTTTCCTTTCAAGGAACATCCTGATCCTGGGGTGATCGGAAGCCTTAAGCCCATCCAGGGGCCCGGCAAAGAGCACCTCACCCAAGTCAAGCATAATAACATAATCCGCAATGGTGAATATACTGGCAAGTTCATGGGTCACCACGATGATCGTCATCTTGAACACATTCCTGAGCTTTATGATGAGCTCATCAAGCCCTGCCGCGGTTACCGGGTCAAGCCCTGCAGAGGGCTCGTCAAAGAAGAGAAACTCCGGGTCCAGGGCCATGGCCCTGGCGATTCCGGCCCGTTTCTTCATGCCCCCGGAGAGCTGGGAAGGGTAGAAATGCCCGAAGCCCGAAAGACCGACCAGGTCAAGCTTCATGCGCACCATGATCCGGATAGTCGGCTCCTCTAATTTGGTATGCTCACGAATAGGGAGGGCCACATTATCGGCCAGGGTCATGGAATTAAGGAGCGCCGCGCCCTGGAACAGTACCCCCATCTTTTTCCGCACCTCGTTGAATTCATCCTCGTTCATCACTGTGGTATCCTTCCCGTTGATGAGGATCTGTCCGGAGGTCGGTTTCAGGAGTCCGATGAGGTGCTTGAGCAGCGTGCTCTTGCCGCAGCCGCTCCCTCCGAGAATTACGGTGGTCTTTCCCCTCGGAATCTCAAAGGATATCCCTTTAAGGATTGCCCTGTCCCCGTAGTGCGTTACCAGATCTGTGACTTCTATCGCCTTTTCCATTTATGTGAAATAATAAAACAACGTGGTGAAGAAGAGGTCAAAGACGATGACAAGGAAGATGGATGCCACCACCGATGCAGTGGTCCTCCTTCCCACCTCTTCCGCGCCTCCCTCCACCTTGAACCCCTGGTACGCGCCGACAATGGTGATCACAACGCCGAAGGCCCACGCCTTCACCAGTCCTGTCATGACATCTTTTATGAGCAGTGCATTTACTGTCTGCTGAAAATAATTGTAGGGGTTGATATCCAGCACAGCCTTCGAAAGGAGGAGTCCCCCGAGGATGCCGATGAAGTCGGCGAAGATAGTGAGGGCAGGGAGCATGATCATAAGGGCTATGAGCTTCGGCACCACCAGGAACCTAACCGGATTGATCCCCATGCTGACCAGGGCATCCACCTCCTCGGCGGCTTTCATCGAACCGATCTCTGCTGCAAAGGCAGAGCCGCTCCTCCCTGCAACAATGATGGCGGTGAGGATAGGGCCCAGCTCCCTGGTGATGGAGACCCCCACGAGGTTTGCCACATAGATCAATGCCCCCACTTTTTTCAGCTGGTAGGCTGCCTGGAGCGCGAGGATTATCCCTACAAAGAAGGAGATGACCGCAACAATGGGGATGGAGTTGTACCCGGTCTTGACCATTTCCGATATGCTCGCCCTGACCCGTATGGGCTTGCCCTTAAAGGGAGAGAGGAAGGTCCAGTAAAAAGTATTGTTGATGAGCCGCGCTGCATCGTGCAGATCCTTAAGAAAGGATGCGGTCTTCCTGCCGATGAAACCGAAAAGACTTTCAACTGTTAGCGGCGTCATTCATCGTTCCGTATATCTCGAAGACCTTGTCCAGCTTCGCAAAAGAAAATATCTCCATAATCCGCTCAGGAATGCCGACGAATTTCAATTCCCCGCCATAGGCCATCATGCCTTTCAGCCCCTCCACAAAGGTTGCGATCCCGGAGCTGTCGATATACGAAACACCTCTGAAGTCAACAAAGAGTGGCGTCACTTTATTCCGCACCATGAACATCAGTTCTTTTCTCAGCTCAGGGGATGAATGCATATCAACGTCCCCTGATAAGGCGATTACCTTTATCCCTTTACTGTCCACGATCTCGATCTTCATCTTTTTCTCTCCTGTGTCGTATGAGCCTGAGCCTGTTGCCCCTCTTCTTTCTTTGATCAAAGGAAAAGACATCAAATGTCCGCCTGATGAAATGGACGCCGAGCCCTCCGGGTCTCACGTCATCAAGGCTTCTGCCCTCGATGAATTCAGGCCTGGCCTTGAGCCCGCTGTCCTCGATCACCACCTCAAAAGCCTTTTTGATAAAGAATTTTACAACAATCTTCCGGCCGGCGTCTCCCCTGTAGGCGTACTTTATTACATTGGAACACGCCTCGTCAACAGCAAGCTTCACGTCCTCTTTCACCCGGTCAGCCATCCCGTAAATCTCGGCCATGGCCGCGGTTACCGAGCGGATCACCGAAAGGTATTTCGGGTCAGAGGGGACTGTGATCACTGCGTATTCCCTCATGTTACCTCATGTCCCCCATTGCAGATCTACAATGGTGAGATCGTCTGCCCTTTCGGTCCCCCTTGAGAAATCCTCCACATAGTCAACAATCTTCTGAACGAGCAGATCATCATGCATATTCTTTTCTGCAAATTCCACGATCTTCTCAAAGCCGACCCTCTCTCCTTCCCGGCTCTTTGCGTCAAAAACGCCGTCAGTGAGGAAGAGGAGCCGGTCGCCATTTTCAAGAGAGATGGTAGTGACAGGATATTCGGCGGGCACGATGCCCAGGGGCGGGCCGGAGGGTAGGGCTGTCACCTTTGCCTCTCCCTTTGTTATATGAATGAAGGGAGGATGTCCTGCAACGGAGAGCTGAAGATTCCCTGTGGTCATATCCAGAATCCCGTAAATGGCGGTGAGGAACATGCCCATGGGCGTCCTGGAGAACTGTGAGTTCAGCTTGTTGAGTGTGATATCAGGCCTGTCGATCTGATGAGAGACGTATCTGAAGTCGCTGATGAACTTCGCCATGTAAAGGGCGGCTGAGATTCCCTTGCCGGAAACATCCCCGATGAGAATCCCCATGGTCCCGCTTACGGGCTCAATGAAATCATAGATGTCTCCCCCGACCTGAGTTGCCGAGATATTCACCGCTGATACCGTTACCTTTCCCTTTTTAAGAACAGGAGATTCCGGGAGAAAGCTTTTCTGCAGGGAAGCAGCGATCTCGAGCTGTTGTCTATGCCTCTCCCGTTCTATTGATTCCCTGTGGAAGCGGGCATTTTCTATGGCAATGGCGAACTGCCTGCAGAGGAGCTGGAATATCTCCGGATCGAAATCCTTTCTTCCGGGATTAATTATCTCTGCAACGCCGATGAGGCCGCTCCTGCCGATTAGAGGCACAGCGATGATGCTCCTCGTGGTGAACCCGGTGATCTTGTCAGCATCCTGGAAGAAACGGCTGTCCTTCTTCACATCATCGATGATAAGGGGTTGCCGGTTCTCCGCAACCCAGCCGGCAATGCCCTGGCCCATATCCAGGGTGATGGTCTTTTTCAGTATCTCGGAAGCTGAGTCTTCGCCGCACATGGCGACCTCGAACTCAAGCTTGTCGGTTTCCCTGTTATAAAAAAGGATGGAGCAGGCCTCTGCGTCCATCACGGTCTTCGCCTTTTCCATAACAAGGGGCATAAGCTCGTCCAGTTCAAGGGTCGATGACAGGAGGGTAGAGACCTCAATGAGGAGCGTAAGGGCATCCACCTTCTTTTCGATATTCCTGAGGTAAGCCTCCGAAACCGTAACCTTTGGTTCCTCTGCCATAGATTCTATTAAATACTGAAGGCAGGGAATTTTCAAGGAGAAAATGAAATCTTTATACTCGCATCCTGACGCGCCGAATACCTCTCCCGGTCATACCACCTTCTCCAGAATACCTCCCTTTTCATCAAACTTGCAGGCGAGCATGAAAGGGTCGTGGTAGAAGGTGAACCATGCGCCTTCTCTGAGCCCCTGATTTTCGAGTTCTTCCTTCAATCTGATGGCATCCAGGGGGTAGTTGTCATACGCCATGACCCATAGGGGGTTAAAATGGGCGTGTGTGGGCAGGAGATCAGCCAGATGCATCGCTGCCTCACCACCCGATTCCAGCTTCACTATCTGGTGGCCCCTGTTGTGGCCGCCCGTATGAACGGCCTTTACTCCCTCCACCACATCAACTGCGCCGTCAATCAGCTCCAGGTTCCCGCTCCTTTTCAGCGCTTCGTAGTTTATCGGCCAGAAGGTATTGATGGACCTCTTGTTGGGGTTCAGGACATCTTCCCACTCCTGCCGCTGGACAACATGTTTTGCATTGGGGAAGGCGAGGGTCAATTCCCCTTTTTCATCCTGCATCACCACTCCGCCTGAATGGTCGAAATCGTAATGGGTAAGGATCACGAAATCAATGTCTTCCCTCCTTATGCCGAGGGAACTCAAATCTTCCAGGATGCTCCAATCTTCCTTTACCCTGAAGATATGTTTCTGCTTGTCAGTGAGCTTGTTCCCGAGGCCTGACTCGATGAGGATGAGGGCTCCGGGGGTCTTCACAAGAATGGGGCAGGCCACCAGGGGGACAGAGTTGTCTTGATCGGCGGGATACTTTTTTGACCACAGCGCCTTCGGCACGACTCCGAACATGGCGCCGCCGTCCAGCTCAAACTTTCCTCCCTTGAGCCAGACAAGCTCAAATTCACCCAGCCTGAACCCTTTTTTCATTTCATCTCCCAATGGACCACAGAGCCACAGACGTCACGGAGAAACGAGCAGGGATTGAAAGAGCCTTGAATCTTCAGACCCGTTTTGTCTGCTCCGCATCCTCTGTGTCCTCTGTGGTTTATTGAGTTTTCAATACCCCATCCCGAAAGCTTTCGGGACTGTGGGGTTTCCTTATACTTCCCTCCCCCTTGATGGGGGAGGGTGAGGGTGGGGGTGATTGAAACTAATTGGGCACCCTCCCCTTCATCCCCTCCCGTCAAGGGAGGGGAGATTTTAGGATACCCCGCCGTCTCTGCGGCGGGGAGGTTCATTTTTCCGGTCCGTTCTTTATTTCTTCGCATAGCCGATGCCTTTCAGGGCCTCTTCGATCTCACCGAGGATGGCAGGGTCATCAATGGTGGAAGGTATCTTATACTCTTCACTGTCCGCTATCTTTCTCATGATACCTCTCAGTATCTTGCCTGAACGTGTTTTCGGCAGTCTCGCAACAACCGCAGTCTCTTTGTAGCAGGCCAAAGGTCCTATTTGGTCCCTTATTAACTGCGCAAGCTCTTTCCTGATCTCCTCAGGCTGTTTTTTTGCTCCTGCTTTTAAGACTGCAAGACCGACTGGCAATTGTCCTTTGAGGGAATCTGCTGCGCCGATGACCGCGCATTCGGCAACATCAGGGTGGGTTGCAATAATCTCTTCCATCTCACCTGTGGAGAGCCGGTGACCGGCAACATTGATCACGTCATCCACCCGGCCCATGATGAAGATATATCCTTCTTCATCCATGTAGCCTCCGTCTGCGGTGAAATAATAGCCCGGAAGTACGTTTATGTATGATTGTAGAAACCGCTCATCCGCCTGCCAGAGCGTGGGAAGCGTTCCCGGAGGCAGGGGAAGCTTCACTGCAACAAGGCCCTCCTGTTTGGGACCGAGAACAACGCCCTTGGCATCCAGTATCCGCACATCAAACCCCGGCACCGGCTTTGTTGAGGATCCGGGCTTTACAGGGAGATGCTCAATGCCCATGCAATCGGCAGTGATGGGCCACCCTGTTTCGGTCTGCCACCAGTGGTCTATTACCGGTTTATTCAGTAAATTATGGGCCCAATGGTATGTATCTGAATCAAGCCGTTCTCCTGCAAGGAAAAGGTACGAGAAGCCGGACAGGTCATACTTCTTAACGAAGTCGCCATTGGGGTCGTCCCTCTTTATGGCGCGGAATGCTGTAGGCGCGGTAAAAAGTGTCTTCACTCCGTGCTCTGAAATGACCCTCCAGAACGCGCCGGGATCCGGTGTCCCCACAGGCTTTCCTTCGTAGAGTACCGTGGCGCACCCTGTGAGGAGAGGCGCATACACAATATACGAATGTCCCACAACCCACCCTACATCAGATGCCGCCCAGTACACCTCGCCGGGCCTGGTATCATAAATATTCTCCATGCTCCATCTCAGCGCCACAGCATGGCCTCCATTATCCCTCACAATGCCCTTGGGAACTCCGGTAGTGCCGGAGGTATAAAGTATGTAGAGGGGATCAGTCGCATTCACAGAAACGCAGTCAGCAGGCTCTGCCCCGGCGATCAGTTCATCCCAGTCAATATCCCTGTCCGGAATGAGTTCTGCCTTTGCCTGGGGTCTCTGGAGGATAACGCATTTCAAGGGCTTGTGGGATGCGAGTTCAATGGCCTTGTTGAGCATCGGCTTGTACTCAATGATCCGTTTCACCTCTATGCCGCACGACGCGGTGATAATCACCTTCGGTTTTGCATCATCAATGCGGATGGCAAGTTCGTGGGGAGCAAAGCCGCCAAACACCACGGAATGGATCGCTCCCAGGCGGGCGCAGGCGAGCATGGCAATGGCTGCCTGGGGAACCATCGGCATATAGATAATGACCGTATCACCCTTTGATACCCCGAGCCCCTTGAGGGCGCCTGCAAAACTCGAAACAAGGTCAAGCAATTCACGGTACGTGAACTTCTGAACCTGACTGGTTACAGGGCTGTCGTAGATCAACGCTATCTGGTCGGCCCTGCCGCCTTCCACGTGCCGGTCCAGGGTGTTATAACAGGTGTTGAGCTCGCCGCCGGCAAACCAACGGTAAAAGGGCGCCCTGGAATCATCCAGAACCTTGTCCCACTTTTTATACCACGATATGGCCTCTGCTGCCTCACCCCAGAAGCCGTTGGGGTCCTTTATGCTCCTTTGAAAAATCTCTTCATACCTCCCCATTGCATACCTCCTCTAATGTTTTGTCTTCTCTTCCAAATGTATTTTGATCGAAAAACATGGCTATGCCCCGGCAATCAACTCCCGAAGAACATAGGGAAGGATTCCTCCGTACATGTAGTAGTCAACCTCGGCAGAGGTGTCGATGCGGGACAGTACCTTCACTTCCTTCTTGCCGCCGTCCTTTCGCCTGATCACAAGGGTGACGTCCTGTTGCGGTCTGAGGTTGTCCAGACCGAGGATATCGAACTCCTCATCTCCCTTTATATTGAGGGACTGGATCGAATCATCTCCCTTAAATTGCAGGGGCAGCACGCCCATTCCCACAAGATTGGAGCGGTGGATCCGCTC
>CAMTVV010000067.1:0-14169 GCA_947085305.1 uncultured Nitrospiraceae bacterium | reverse complement strand
ATATTGTGGCCGTCATAACAGAATCGTCTTTGTCATTCAAATACGCCCGCCAGTCTTTGATCTGCTCTGCAAGATAACAGTCATATTTTCAAAGAGTATTTGTCGCTGTATTTCTTCAGCCATTGAAGATATTGGTTAAAGTCTTCGTCTGATTGAAAGACGGTCTGGCGATAGTTGCCTCTCTGCGTTATGTGATGCGGATATCCGACCACAACGGCGCGTGATATTCTCGGCATGGTTGGATTTTATAGAATAAACTGACTTGATGTCAATAAAAACGGTCGCTGTCCCTAGTTTCTAAAATATCACTGCTTCCGCGCCATTTTGAGGCCTTCCTTGATGAGGAAGACAAAGACCACTGTCATTCCCGCCAAGAGGCCGAGGAAGTTGATGAGCTGCAGGGCTGCAAGCACGATGATGACGGCAAAGAGGATGAAGAGCCTCAGCAGGCTCAGGAATACCAGTTTTGCGCTTGCCTGCTGCGTACCGAGCAGGCTTTCAATCCCCCAGATCATTCCCTTGAGGTTGGCGATGCCGAGGATTGCCCCGAGGATGATGCTCAGGGTCACGTAGTCCGGATTGCCAAAGGGTCTCAAAAACCTGAGGTTTTCCCTGTTCCAGTCCACCAGCAGGGAGAGGATGACCAGGGGGACGATCACAACTGCTGTCTGTTTAAGTACCTTTTTTATCAGTTCCATTCTGTTTCCTTGCCACCCTCACGAGGTCGTAAAATCCTGCAAAAATGCCGAGAAATAGGAATATTATAGTCAGCCAGGGGAAGGTCTTGAAGAATTTATCGAGGAAATATCCTATGGCAAACCCCACAAATGTCGAGAGGACAAGCTGGATTCCGACGCTGCTTGCCTCAAGGAGCTGTTTGAACAGGGGTTTTTCCGGCTCCTTTTCAGGCATCACGACCCTCCGCTTAATTCTTCGCTGTCAGATAATATAAATTCCTTAAGGAAAATTGCAACTTCCTTGTAAAAAGTCGCGGCTGCGTGTCTCTCTACTTTATCGCAGTATTCAGGCGCCCAGCGGAGGAGATGCTCATCCATTTGTCTGTTATTATAGAAGGAATACCTCAGGAGTTCAATTAATCTCTTTTTACAAACGGAGATATGGCCGCTATAAATCCCTCCGCATGGGCTTTAAAATGGTTTATAATATACACGGTGTGAACGCAGGGTAGGGGAGAAGAAGGAGAAACGGTAATGACAGGGTTATTGAGAATGATCGGTTCATGGGCCCTCTCGGCGCTGAGAAAGATGGGGCATATGTTCATCTTCCTCGTGCAGTCCCTCTCCTATGCCTTTAGGCCCCCTTTTAAATTCAGGATACTCCTGAGGGAGATACGGTTCATCGGCACAAAATCCATGACCGTTATTGTCCTCATGGGATCCTTCACGGGAATGGTCCTTGCCCTCCAGGGGTTCTATCTGCTGAGGAAGGTCGGGTCAGAGGCGCTCCTTGGTCCTGCCGTTGCCCTTCCCCTTATAAGGGAGCTGGGCCCGGTCCTTTCCGCATTGACCATTACCGGGAGGGCCGGTTCTGCCCTCACCGCGGAAATCGGGATCATGCGGATCAGTGAGCAGATTGACGCCCTTACCGCCATGGCCTTGAATCCCATGCGGTACCTCATTGTCCCGAAGATGGTTGCAGCAATCATTGTTTTCCCGCTCCTCACCGCCATCTACAATGTTGTGGGGATCTACGGCGGCTATTTTGTCGGGGTGAAGCTCCTCGGCCTCAGTTCCGGAACCTATTTCTCCCAGATGGAGCATTTTATGAATATGGAGGATATCAGGATCGGGATATATAAATCTCTCACCTTCGGGATTCTGGTGTTGTGGGTATGCTGTTACAAGGGCTTTTACACAGGATACGGCGCGGAAGGGGTGAGCAAGGCAACCACAGAGGCAGTGGTGATGTCCTCGGTATTGATTCTCATTGCTGATTATTTCCTTGGCACCCTTTTCATTTAGGAGCGGAACATGATCAACATTGTCGGCCTCCAGAAGTCTTTCGGGAGGCAGAAAGTCCTCGACGGGGTAAGTCTGAGCATCTCAGATAAAGAGCTCATCGCCATTATCGGGGAAAGCGGCGGGGGGAAGAGTGTGCTCCTGAGGCACCTCATCGGTCTTCTGAAACCCGACAGGGGCAAAATATTGGTGGAAGGCGAGGATATTACCAAGGTGAGCGGAAGGGAGCTGGACGGGATACGGCAGAAATTCGGCGTGGTATTTCAGGGCGGGGCCCTTTTCGATTCCCTCACGGTTTACGAAAATATCGCCTTTCCCCTGAAGGAAAAGACGAAACTCTCCCGACGGGAGATACACGAACGCGTGGAGGAGGCCCTGGAAGATGTGGGGCTCAGGGGCATGGAAGATAAGTATCCTGCTGAGATCAGCGGCGGCATGAAGAAAAGGGTTGCCCTTGCCAGGGCCCTTATCACTGAGCCGAAGATCGTGCTCTTTGACGAGCCCACCACCGGTCTTGACCCCATCCTCCTGCACGCAATCCACAAACTCATAACCGATACCCACAAGAAATACGGTTTTACCGGGGTGATGATAAGCCACGACATCCCGGAGATATTTCATGTGGTTGACCGGATCGCCTTTCTATATAAAGGGACCATCGAGGTGGTGGGCACTCCGAAGGAGATCAGGGCATCCACGGACCCGGTGGTGAGACAGTTTATTAAGGGAAGCCTGAAGGGTCCCATAGAAATAGCGTAAACCCTGGGAGGTCTCTATGAAGAAGTTTGATCTCGAATTGGCTGTAGGGTTTTTTCTCCTGGTCGGTATTATATGCCTCGGGTACATCTCGGTCAAACTCGGAAAACTGGAGGTGCTCGGCGGTGAATACTATACGGTATATGCGGATTTTGCAAAGGCAGGAGGGATCAAACCCGGTTCCAGTGTTGAGATAGCGGGTGTGGAGGTTGGAAAGGTAAAGAGCATAAAGCTCGACAGGGATTATCAGGCCCTGGTCGGACTCGACATCAGCAGCAAGGTGAAGATTCAGGAGGACGCTATCGCCTCTGTAAAAACAAAGGGGCTCATCGGCGAGAAATATATTCAGATAACGCCGGGCGGATCCGAAAAGGTTCTTGCAGACGGAGGAAAGATACTGGAGACGGAATCAGCAGTGGACATCGAGGAATTGATATCAAGGTATGTCTTTGGAAAGGTATAGGAGGACGCATGAAATATTTGCTCAGAGCCAGTATTTTTATGTTTTTTTGTTTTTCCCTTTTTTCAGTTCTGCCTTCCGGTTCCCTTGCGGGGGAGCCGACGAATCAGGTGAAGCAGACGGTGGACGCCGTGCTTGAGGTCTTGAAAAACAAGGAGATGAAAAAACCGGAAAAGACGGAACAGAGGAGGACGAAGATCCGCGCTATTGTGGGAGAGAGATTTGACTTCGACGAGATGGCGAAACGCTCCCTTGCCCAGCACTGGAAAAAAAGAACCCCGGAGGAACAGAAGGAATTCGTGCTCCTTTACTCCGACCTTCTTGAGAACGCATATATAAAGAAGATCGAAAAATACGAAGATGAGAAGATCCTTTATGTGGACGAAAAAACCGAGGGCGCATACGCATCCGTAAAGACCAATATCATCACAAGCAAGGAGGTCCAGATACCCATAGAATACCGGCTCCTCAGGAAAGACGGCAAATGGGCTGTGTACGATGTAGTGGTAGAAGGGGTGAGCCTTGTGAACAACTATCGTAATCAGTTCAACAGCATCCTCCGGTCCGGCACCTACGAAGAACTGCTAAAGCGGATGAAGAACAAGACATTGAAAGAACCGGCGTAGTCAGCGAGACCTTATTCTTCACCAGGCTCGAGCGACAAGAACGTCATAACCCCATTTTTTTATTGACAAAAACCCCGGGCTTTGATATTTTTTAGTGTACCGGGGATTTACCGTAAATCCCAAAAACATGTTTCCGGCTTAGGGGAGGGCAGAGATTCCTTTGGTTGCCACCGGGGCGAACATCTAAATGAATTGGGCTGTCATCATCGCTGCCGTCGTCATTGTTGCAGTCGCTCTTTGCTTTTTCATAAGACGCCAAAGGCGGCGCAGCGGCATTGAGATATACATTGATCCCCGCGCAGAAGCAAACTTCTACCCTGAGATCGAAAAATGCCATGAAATCAACATCAAAGCCATAACCTGCTCATGTCCGGATTTCAGAGAAGGGCGCGAACAGTTCCGGCACGACGATCCCCGCCGCCTCTGCAAACATCTTGTCAGGAGCTTCATCGACGCCAATTCACTGCCCGAAGAGCTCGTATTATATAAGGAAGGGATAGAACGGAGCGATGAGGATCATAGCGGTTTTCCGACGAACCGGTTGAAATTCGACAAACTCATCGGAGACAAAAAGATTTCAATAATGATTCCGAAAGAAGTTACAGAAAATGATTCCAGGATCGATGTCTATTGCGAGGCCAAACAATACAGTTACTCGCCGGAATTGGAGAGTTGGGCCAATGAAACTGCCCCTCCCTGTGAAGGAGAGATTATCAGATTCCTTCATGAAAAGATCGGCAAACCCATACCCGAAGAAAGACTGGACAGCATAAAAACCTTGCCGCGCATCCCGGCTGAAAAAAGTAAAAACGAATATGGGGCCGCAGACGGCGGGCCGGAGGAATTTTACGAAGTAGAATCACTTTTGAGAACCCTTCTCCCGCCGGACGGAGCCCTTACGCTTAAAGAGACAAAAAGTTATGTTGCGGTAACGTTTAACAATTCCCGCAAATGGATATGCCGTCTTTATTTAAATGCCAGGAAATCAAAATATATCGAATTTCCCGACGGCAGGAGATATGAATTCAATGCCGTAGAGGATATCGCAAAATATAAAGAAGAATTAATGAACGCATACAGTAAGAATGGTCCGAAAAAGGGAAAGGCGCGAATGCTATTCCCAAGGAACGAAACTGCCCCTTCCACTTACAGCGTGACATCCATGGAGAGCCGCGACAACGCGCCCTATTTTTCCCGCAATTAACGAACCGGCCACCCCGGACCCGGCGCTGTATCTGTTTGGTCTTCCTTTACCTTGCTCCTTCTGTATTCGGAATAAGCGTCCTTCATCGCCACATAGGGGTCAAGCGCGGATTCTTTCATGTCTTCATATTCACCGATTTTTAGTGAGATATCATTTTCAAACTGGAAAGAGCGGACAGCGAGCCAGTCCTCAAAAGGGGTAATGTAGCTCACGGGGTGGAGAAAAAAATCCCCCACCAGTCCGACAGAATCCCTCACAGAAGAAGGTCCCAGAACAGGCCAGACTATGAAGAAGCCCTCTCCAATACCATAGTGCCCCAGCGTCTGTCCAAGGTCTTCATCGCTGCCTTTAATCTGGAGGTCATATTCCGCTACGTCAAACATCCCGCCTAGGCCGAGCGTGGTATTCAGCAGAAATCTCACAAGCTCGTTGCCCGCCCCTTTCATCTTCCCCTGGAGCAGGGAACTGACGAATCTGACCGGCGTCTTGAGATTGTCAAAAACATTGCGCACCCTGACACGACCCCATTCAGGGACGATTATGCCGTATGCCTGGGCAAGGGGCTTGATGAGAGCGAAATAGAGCCCGTCGTTAAGGGAGAAGACAAGGCGGTTCCATGGTTCAAGGGGATCTGCAATGGGCTTTTCCTCTGCAAATTCCTCCTGCTCGTCAGCCGGCGCACCTGCGCGTTCCGCAGAGACCGTTTCCACCGCTTGGCCTTTGTCTGAAGTGACCTCTTCGCCATCAGCATATGCCGGCAAAGGAATGAAGAAAACGATGAAGAGTATCAGCCATCCTCCATAAAGTTTTCGTGAAAGCATTTTTCCCCCTTTTCTCTTTTTGCTCCGAAAATAGGTCTTCATAACGCCCCCTAACCCCCCTTATCTTAAGAGGGGGGACCTTAAACTTCCCCTCTTAGGTTAAGAGGGGATTGAGGGGAGTTACTCTAATTTTCATTCCCTCTTGTGCCCTGAAAGCTTTCGGGGCATGTGGGTTTCACCTGAATATCCGGCAACCGCAACATTACGAAAAAAAGGCTGCTCCTCAGCACAGGTATCTGTTATTTATTTTACGCAATTTACAGAAAAAAGCTACCACTAACGCGGGACATGTTTCAGACGAAGAGACGTTTCGCTTGACAAGGAAAACCCTTTGCGCGTAAAATTAATGCATAAAAAAATAAAATATCTATTTTGGTAACAGGGGGATGATGAAGAGGCGCAGGGTTTTGGGTATATTGCTGGCTGTTCTTGGATCAACTGCCGCAGGTTCCCTTGCCTACCCCTTGTTAAGATTCTTTGCGCCGCCTGCCAGAGACAACAAAGCCAAAAGCATTAGTATTAAAAAGAGCGATATCCGCCTTGGAGAAGCCAAAGAGATCGTTTTCAATAATAATCCCGTCATTGTGATAAACCGCCATGAGAAAGGGTTTGTCGCTTTTTCAAAGGTATGCACCCATCTCGGCTGTCTTGTAGAGTATGACAGGGGACTGCGAAAGCTGGTATGCCCGTGTCACGCAGGGACCTTTGACCTCGATGGGAATGTTCTTTCAGGGCCTCCGCCGCGGCCTCTGCCGGTAATCCCCGTCAAGGTGGAGGGGGACCTCGTGATTATAGGATAAGGGTATGTGGAAAAAGATAAAGGACTGGATAGAAGTACGGCTCGGGCTTGACGAGCTTGTCAGGACCCAGTTGAGGGAATACCGGGTCCCGAAGAACGTCAATATTTTTTATACCCTCGGCTTTGTTGCTGTGGTTGCGTACATGATCCAGGCCCTCACCGGTTTCTTCCTCCTCGTATATTATGTTCCCCATTCAGAGCACGCCTTCAAAAGTGTCCAGGACATAATGACAAAGGTTCCTTATGGCTGGCTTTTCAGGCAGATGCATGTGGTGGGCGGCAACCTTATGGTGATCGTGCTCATTCTGCATCTCCTTGCCGTATTCTTTATGGGAAGCTATAAGAAACCCAGGGAACTGACATGGGTGAGCGGCGGTCTGATGCTCGCCACGGTCTTTCTTTTCTGTCTCACCGGGTTCCTTCTTCCCTGGAGTCAGTTGGGCTATTGGGCAACGACCATCGTAACCTCCATGCCTGCTGCCTTCCCTTATGTAGGAGATTTTGTTGCCAACCTTCTGAGGGGCGGCGACCACGTATCCGGTCCGACACTGAACAGGTTTTTTGCCCTTCATATTGCCCTTCTCCCTCCGATCCTGGTGGCCCTTATGGGGTTCCATCTGTTCCTTATCAGGCGCATCGGGATATCTTCGTCACCCTTTGGCGAGTCCGGTGAAGAGTCTGGTCCATGGGTTGGATACAGGCATGAGCAGTATCACGGCCAACCGTTCTATCCCCACTTCTTTCTGAAAGAGGTCTTCATGTGTATGGTCTATCTTGCGGTGATGTTTTTTTTCATCACCTTTATGCCGACATTCTTTGCGCCCGAGGATGCGAATATCCAGGCTGACCCCCTCAGGACTCCTGCGCATATAAGGCCTGAATGGTATTTCCTTGCGCCCTACCAGATGCTGAAGCTCATTCCCAATAAATTCCTCGGCATCAGTGTCCAGGTGATTTTTGTGGCGGTCTTCCTGCTCTGGCCGTTTATTGATACCAGGGAGAAGAAGAACATACTCAAGAGACCTTTCCTGCTCACGGTGATCCTTTGCGGGCTGACTCTCTGGGCGGCATTGACCTTCTGGGGGAGATACTGATGAGATATATCCTTTCTCTGCTCATAGTCCTCACCCTTGCTCCGGCGGCCATGGCCGGGTACAGGGAGACCTTTCAAAGGGAATTTCTTTCGAAGCCGTGGGCAGGCGGCCCCATCGTGGAAAAGAGCGCGTGTATCGAATGCCATACCTCAGATATCATGAAGCCAGCTTTCCGCACTATTCCGGATGAGTGGCAGGGGAGTTGGCATGCCCTCAATGAGGTCTCATGCCATGACTGCCACGGCGGCGACCCGAAAGACACTTCGCTGGCGATGTCCCATGTGAGGGGTTTTGTCGGAAAACCTAAATATGATGGTGTCCCCGGGTACTGCGGCAAATGTCATATCGGGATCATGAAGACCTATCTTGAGAGCGGCCACGGCAAGACCCTCAAGGCCGCGAAAAAGGGGCCTAACTGTGTCACCTGCCACGGTTCACACGGGATACAGCGGGCCACTATTGACATCATTAACGAACAGTCCTGCTCGCGATGCCATTCCTATGAAAGGGCAAAGGTCATGAAACAGGCCCTTTTCCTCACCGAAAAGAAGATTGGGGAGATTCGCAGCTCGCTCAAGGCATTGAAGAATGAAGGGATATATACTGCTGAAGATGAGAAGGCCGTCTTCAGCACAGAGGCCGAATTCCGCACCCTCTTCCACACTATTGATGTGAACCTCGTGAAGGACAGGACAGATGAGTTCACCAGGAAATTGGATAATATCGAGAAAACCATCCAGAGCACCTTCTCTGAACTCAAGGTCAGGAAAAATTTCTCCGCCTTCCTCACCCTCGTGTTTGCCGGTCTGGCAGTCGTTGTAGCTTTGCTCACAGCTACGTATAAAGAGTAGGAGAGATCTGCTCCCGGCATGAGAAGCCGAAGAAATCAGGCCTAAGCCTTCAACTCTTTTGTCTCGAACCTCAGTTTGCCGGTATAAACAGGAACAGCAAATTTGAGCAACAACGTATAGATCAACGCACCGGCAGCCCAGACACCGATGGTTATGAGGACTTCGGGTGTGGTGGGAGTGTATTCGTAGATCTCTCCCAGGGTGTCGGGGACAAAACCGGGAACCACGAGACCCAACCCTTTTTCTATGTAGACGCCGATGATGACAAAGATGCATGCCGTATTGAGTGTAGTGAAATTTTCGCGGGCCTTTGGAAGAAGGAATAAGAAAAATGCGGTGATATTCAAAATGGTTGCTGTCCATATCCAGGGAACCAGGGCCGATTTTCCGTGGAGGCCGAAATAGAGGTACTTGAAGGGATAGGAGTGTATGCTCCCTGAATAGAACTCCTTGAATACCTCTGCTCCGAGAAGGAAGAGGTTCATGCCTATGGCATAGGCGATGAGTTCCGCGATCTTGAAGAGCGCCCGGTCTTCTATCTTCACTTCCGACTGCTTTCTTATGATCTGGAAAAGGAGGATCATAATGGCCGGACCGGAGCAGAATGCAGAGGCAAGGAACCTCGGCGCGAGGATCGAAGCATTCCAGAACGGTCTCGCCGACAAGCCGTTATACAGAAATGCCGTTACCGTATGTATGCTTACAGCCCATGGTATGGAAAGTATAATTAAAGGTACAACAACAGACATTTTGTATTCCTTCCCTATGGAAAGGCTGTATAAGACATAAAATACGATGGAGGTGTTGATGGCCAGATAACCGTTCAACACCAACACATCCCACGCCAGAAGGGATGCGGGGAAATTCATTGAACCAATGACAGGCAAGATATGCCATGCTCTAAGAGGCTGGCCCATGTCTATTACCACAAAGAGCAGGCACATGGCGATGGCGGTAATAGCGAGGAGCTCGCCGAACAGGACGATTTCCTTGATGGGTTTGAAGTTGTAAATATACGCAGGAATAACCAAAAGCACCGCAGCAGCCGCAACACCCACAAGGAAGGTGAAGTTCGAGATATAGAACCCCCATGAAACCTGGTCCCTCATTCCGGTTATGATCAATCCCCTTTCTGCCTGGTCCATGTATGCACTGACACCAAGAAGGATGAGGAACAGAAGAAAACCGACCCAGAGGTAGTATTTCTTGCTCCCTATGAAGATCTGCTTCAGGGCTATGAAAAAGTTCTTTATCAGAAAGAGCATATGTTCCTCCTATCGCCCGTATGCAAAGAAGTAATAGAACTTCGGATAGGTGTTCAGATCCTCTTTCAGTCTGAAGACCCTCTTGCGTTCAATGAGATTGCGCATCTCGCTGTCGGGGTCCAGGAGATTGCCGAATTTCCGCGCGCCTACAGGACAGGCCTCGACGCACGCAGGGTATCTCCCGTTCCGTGCCCTCTGAATGCAGAAGGTGCATTTCTCCACAACTCCCTTATAGCGGGGGCGGTTTCCGAGATAGTGCGTGTTGGGATTCATCTCTTCCGGCTTTCTGCCGGGCTCTGCCCAGTTGAAACGCCGCGCCCCGTAAGGACATGCAGCCATGCAGTATCTGCAGCCGATGCACCAGTTATAATCTATGACCACAATGCCATCCGGGTCCTTCCATGTTGCCTTAGTGGGACATGCCCTGACACAGGGAGGCTTTTCGCACTGCTGACATTGAACAGGCATATAAAAATACCCTGGCTCAGGGACTTCCCTGGGGTTATAGTATCTTTCGGACTCTTCAAGGTCGCTGAATTTCTCGCCTTTTTTAAATCTGAGGACCGTTATCCAGTGTATCTGGGGCTCCTTTGACTGGTTATTCTCGTCAACACAGCCGTACACACATCTTCTACAGCCGATGCACCTGGAGAGGTCCAGGCCGTAACCGAAGGATACTCCGGGAATCGCCTTCTCGTTGCCTATCTTTATCGCTTTTTTATATTTCTGCTCAGCCTCCTTTTCAAGACGCTGTATGACCTTCTTTATTTCCGCATCATTCATCTCCCTGAAGTGTTTCTGGAAGAAGGCCTCCCAGAAAGAGGCATCGGCTTTATTAAGGGGCAGGGCTGTTCCGGCAAGGCCGAGGGCAGCGCCTTTTAAAAAGGTTCTTCGATTTATATGCATTTCTCTATCCCCTTTTATCCTTTTCATAAATACACCTTAGAGGCGCTTGCAAAAGTCTCACCACAGAGTTCACAGCATTCAGTAGACAGTAGGTAGTAGGTAGTAGGTAGCATAGGTTCTTTCTCGTTTTGTATGGGTTATTCCTTCCCCTCCCTTGAGGGGAGGGACTTTACCCACTTGAAGTGAGAAAGAACCGGAATTTTTTCCTGTCTACTGTTTACTACATGCTGTCTACTGTCTTATCCTGTGGTTTAAGTAGTTTTGTTATTTAATATCATACGGCCTTACCGGAGGCGGTAAAGGCTGTATCGGCCTGAATTTAGGCTCATGGGGCCAGTGGCAGTGGACACAGAGGAGATACTGCTTTTCTCCATTCCACAGCCCTGTTCTCTTTCCATGCAGTCCTATTTTCCAATCACGTAAAACAGTGCCATGGCATTGACCGCAGAGATTATATGACTCCTCAAAGCTCACCAACTGGCCATTTGCCAGCCTCAGTTTATCCCTGTTATCAGGATTATGGCAGTCAAAACACCATCCACCCGGCATATGTTTCAGTTGAATATCCTGGTGCATTTGCGCAAGTTTTCTCGGTTTCCTGTTCACAGGCATGCCCTGGTGACACTGGGAACAGGGGAATATGCCCGGCGTGAAAGGAGGAGGGGGCACAAAGAATTTCTTGGGAATATCCTGTTCCGCTGCTTGTGCAATGGAGAACAAGAAAACCGTTGTGAAAAAAAGTCCTGATAGCATTACCATTCTCTTTTGTAAATTCTTCATGCGCCTCACGCCAATATTTTTATTTTATAGTATTAACCTTATTTATTTTAAGGCTTGTTTAGGTTTATTTCAAGCTGAAAAAAGATTAATGGATCTCCTTGAATACCGGGAATATCTTGTTCAATCCCCAGAAGAGCACAAAGGGCGTTATTATTACCAGGAGAGCGCCAAAAAATCCTTCCTTGAAGGTTTCCATGTCATGTGGAATGATAGGAAGGTGGTAATGCATGAACCCTGCAAAGGTCAGGGAGAAGGACTGTCCGCCGATCACGACGTTCCACCTCATCATGAATACGCCGAAGAGGACAAGGAGAACACCGATGACTGTGCGCCGTATGGTCAGACCGGGGATGATGAAGAGGATGAAGGGGAGCAGGTTCCCGATGCCGTACTGGAAGACAAAGATATCCAGAAAGTCCTTGCCGTAAATAACACTCCTCAGGATGTCCCAGGTCTTGACCGCGGTATATCCCCTGAAGATAAGGTCCAGAAGCTCAAGGCTTATGGCGAAGATGAGGAAGAAGATAAGATATTTTGCGGTCATCTTGATCACATTTATCTCGAGGCCCTTTATCTCTTCCGTTGACTGATAGATCCCAAAGGCGGCCTTTTTCCTCGCCGCGAGGAATTTTCTTATCTCCATGACGACGATGTAGGTGAGCATGCATAGCGCTATGCCGGATACCACAGCAGACATGATGAAGATGACCGGCATGAGGGGCGTCATCCAGAGGGCGTTTGCTTTTACCGAACCGAAGATAAAGCCCGCATAGCCGTGGAGGAAGCAGGCTACAGGAATACCAATGCCGGCAAGGATCTTTATCGCCCTTTCATCCTGGTGCAGGGCCTTCTCGCTTATATCGTAGGAACCGAGGGTCAGGAGAGAGAAGATGAGATGGTTTATTTTTTCTGCCGGGCTTTTATCCGCCTTCCCCCGCAGGGCAAGGGCGGTCTCCACAAGATGTTTCCTGTACACAAACCATATCTCAGCCCCGACAATGGCCGCGTACGTGTTGAACACGATGCCGAAGGCCGCGATCGCCGAGGTGAAATGGGGGGTCAACATTACCTCTATGCCCCGCAGGGGCTGCTGGAGGTGCAACTGAAGGGGCAACATAGCTACGGGGAGCAGGGCAAAGGAGAAAACGAGGGAAAAACGTGCGATGTCCTTAAGCTGCTTTATGCCGAAGACATGATATAGGGATGAAAGGACAAAGGCCCCTGCAACCAGTCCGGTCATGAAGGGATACATCACGATTTGTATGCTCCAGTAGATATACTCATTAGGGGTTACGAACAGCTCTTTTACTGTCCAGGCTTCTCCGTGCACCATCATCTTAGATCACCTCCCTGCTTATGCCTATGTAATAGACCTGTGGTCTGGTTCCGTAGTCATCCTTCAGGACGCCGACCCTCTCGGTCCGTATGACCCTCGAGACCGGGTCATTGGGGTCCTTGACATTGCCGATCATCCTTGCGCCAAAGGGGCATGCCTGGACACAGGCTGTCTTCATGCCCTTGGTTATTCTGTGGTAACAGAAATTGCATTTCTCCGCCACCTTGTGTACGGGATGGAAGAATCTCACCCCATAGGGGCACGCCATGATACAGTAGCCGCAGCCGATGCACCATTTCCTGTCCACGAGCACGACGCCGTCCGGGGTTTGATACGTTGCTCCAACCGGGCATACCTGGACACAGGGAGGGTTTTCGCACTGATTGCAGAGTTTCGGCACAAAGAACGCCTTGTCGATATTTTCCTTCTTGATATCCTGGAATTTGCCTTCTCCGAGGTCTATTTTGCTGGTGGTAAAGCCGTCCCGTGCGCCTTTGGGGGTATCCGCGAATACCATTCCGTCCTTTGTCAGGACATAGCGCTCGACCCAGGTCCTCGTAACATTGGCGTCATAGGGGATCTCGTTTTCCAATTTGCAGGCCTTCACGCAAAGGCCGCAGCCGACACATTTATACGTATCCACCAGGAAGGCCCAACGTAATTTTGACTCTTTGCCAACGTCCCCCTTAGCTGCAAAGAGCTTCCGCGGGCGCACGATCTCTATGGCTGCGAGGGGCAGCGCCAGTCCTGCAATGCCTTTCGCAGTATTTTTCAGGAAGTCCCGTCTGTTAATCATTTCGTCCCTCCGATCTTGGGTTTGTGCGGGTTGTGGCACATGGTACATTCAATATCCGGGTTATGCTTTTCAGGGTCAATGCCTCTGATATTCGCCCTGCCGCTCGTTGGGTAGGGGAGGGGGTAATGGCATCTCAGGCATTCAGCCCTGCTCCTGTCTATGGCCAGTTTGGGAGGGTCGGAAGGGTGTTCCAGGGCAGGTCCGTGACAGTTCTCGCACTGTATGACGGCATGTGGAGTCTGCATGATCATGGAGTGCTTGTCGCTGTGGCAGTCCTTGCAGTATTCCGCAGACCTGTATTTAACGGCAAAGTTTTTCCAGTATTCCTCATTGCTCTTGCTGTAAAAGCCATACATGTAGCCCCGTTCATGGATGCCGAAGTCCTTCGGCACCAGGAACTGTCTCGCGATGAGTATAAGGATAACGATCCCGAGCGCTACAAATAGAGGTCGCCAGACATGACTCTTCATAGCTTGCCTCGCTTTATCATGAACTT
>CAMTVV010000066.1:0-5660 GCA_947085305.1 uncultured Nitrospiraceae bacterium | reverse complement strand
TAGCGAAAAAATTTAACCTTAGCGCTGAAGTTCTTCAGGATTTGAACGAACTTGAATCAGAAAACCTGAAACCGGGTCAGAAGCTGATACTTGAAGAATGGGCAGAACAGCATAAGGTGAGAAATTATCCCATACTCTCCGCAGCAAGGCTTTCTGAAGACATCAAGACCCTTGCTGAATCACCTGAACTCGATTCCATCGGTGTACAGGATCGCCTGATACTCTTTGCCAGGAAAATGCTCAATATCCCGTACCGTTTCGGAGGGAGCACCTTCATGGGCATTGATTGCTCAGGGTATGTACAGAAGGTATTCGGTTTTCTCGACGTGTCTCTTCCGAGAACTGCCAGGGAGCAGTTCCGTCATGGCGAACCTGTCAGCAAGGAAGAACTTTCGATCGGTGACCTCGTTTTCTTCCGCACCTATGCCTCCTTCCCTTCCCATGTCGGCATCTACCTCGGTAATAACCTGTTCATCCACGCTTCATCAAAAAGCAGGAAGGTCTCCATAGACAGTCTCAACACCCCCTATTACATCAAGCGCTTCATCGGCGCTAAGAGATTGTTCCAGGATGAACTTGACAAGCAGCTCGACCTCAAGGAGAAGGGCTGATCCCCGATCCCCGCATACTAATTCAATTAAGCGTTTAAATTGTCATTCCTGCAAGCGGAGCGCGTCAGGAATCCTTCTGAAAACAAAGAAAGATTCCGGACAAGCCGGAATGACAAAGGTGTCATCTTGACTGCAAAGTGGAATTAGCATGTTTCTTTCATCATACGACAGGATTCCGGTCCCTGCAATGATACACATCATACCCGCAGGGGCGCCCTACTTCCGCTTTGCCCCCGGCGGCAGGATCCTGGCTAAAATATCATCCACCGTCACCACCCCGAGCAGGACACCGTTGCTGTCCACCACGGGCAGGGCAACGAGGCTGTATTTGGTGGTGATCTTCGCCACCACCTTTTCATCCGCTTCCGGGGCAACGGTCTTGACCTTGGTCTCCATGATCTCTGAAAGTCTCGTATCAGGGGCAGACAGGAGTAATTCCCTGAGGGATACAACCCCCGCCAGCCGTTCGGCTTCATCCACAATATAAATATAATAGACGGTCTCGATCTCCAGGGCGTCCTGCCTGAATTTTTCTATCGCCTCCCCCACCGTCATCTCCGGGAAATAGGCGATGAACTCGTTGGTCATAAGCCCGCCTGCGGTGTCCTCCTCGTGTCCAAGAAGCTCCTGGATATCCTCAGCCTCCTCTTTTTCTATATGTTCCAGTATCTCCTTTGCCTTTTCCGCCGGCAGGTCTCCCAGGACGTCGGCAGCCTCGTCAGGGGGCATCATCTCAAGGATATCAGAGGCCTTCTCCGTATCCATGCCCTGTATCAACTCCACCTGGGTCTCGGTGCTCAGTTCCGAAAGGGTATCCGCTGCCACATCCACATCCAGATTCTTCAGAAATGCGGCCCCCTCATCATGGGAAACCTGGCTTATGATATCCGCAATGTCAGCCGGGTGAAGTTCGGAAAGCAGCTGCCTCGGAACCGTGAGGGAAATGGCGGTGAGTTTCGGCTGGAGGGGTTGCATATAATTCCAGCTTATGAGGTTGAAGGGAAGGGTAGCCTTGAACACCTTCAGAAAATTCTCACCCTTCCGCTCTATGCCGAGCCTCCTCAATATGCCGCGCACCCCTACATCCACCGCAATGAGCACCGCCTCTGACTCGTAGCCTTCCAGCTTGATATCGTTTACCCTCACCACCTTCACCCCGTTCACATCCACGATCTGCTTATCCAGGATATCCCTCACCGCCAGCAGGTCGTCGGAACCCACATCATAGGGAACAAGGTCTGCGGAGTAGATCCTCGCCGCAACGATTCTTTTGTTGAACATATTGAGCGCGGCCCAGGGGACACGGAACAGATTCCCCTTCTTTTCGATGATGAGGGCATCAACCCTGGGAAGGGGTTCCGCCTTCACCACCGCCAGGTCCTTGATCCTGCCGAGCTCCTCGCCCTTGGGATCGAGAATCGGCTCCTTAAGGATGTCGCTCAGGAATAATTCACCGAAGAGCGGCATTCCTGCCTCCCGGAACTATTCCATGTGACTCAGCCCTCTTCAACAACTCTTCCACCGCAGCCATCCCCTCGCTGCCCAGGGCAAGGGAGTAGTCATTCACATAAAGATTGATATGCTGCTCGATCGCTGTGTCCTCCATCTCCTGAGAATGGGCCTTTATATATTCCCTGGTCCTCTCCCTGTGGGCAAAGGCATATTCAACACTCTTCCTTATCATGGTTTCAAGGGTCCGCAGGATGTCGCTGCCGAGATCCTTCTTCGCGATGATGCAGCCGAGGGGCAGGGGGAGACCCGTATCTCCCTCCCACCATCTCCCGAGGTCCATGACTTCGAAAAGCCCGTAATCAGGATAGGTGAAGCGCGACTCATGGATGATAAGTCCCGCTTCAACGACGCCTCTTTTCACCGCATCCATAATCCTGTCAAAAGGCATCGCCACCACATCCGCCGCCAGCGCGGGGTTATAAAGCTGTAAAAGGAGGTACGCGGTGGTGAGCCTGCCCGGTATGGCGATCTTCTTCCCCTTCAGGTCTTCCATGGAGGTTTCTCTCTTCGCAATCACAAGGGGGCCACAACCTCTTCCCATAGCTCCCCCCGCGCGAAGCAGGCAGTAGGCATCCCTCAAGTATCCGAATGCGTGGAATGACACCTTTGTGATATCCAGCTCGGAATTCAATGCCTTCTGATTCAGGCTCTCCACCTCGAGGAGCATCTCCTTAAATCCAAGCCCCGCGGTATCAACCTGCCCGTGCACAAGGGCGTAAAAGATAAAGGTGTCGTTGGGGCACGGGGAATAGCCGAGGGAGAGTGTCCTATCCAATGCCTGAAGCGTCACGGAACCTCCTGTAGATCCGGAAATTCTGAGCAGCGGAACGCTTATAGTATACCGCAAAAAATCCAAAAGGTATAATCATAGTATAATAGGAGTATGGCGCTGAGAATAAATAGAAAAGCTTCCCCCCTGACGCAGTCGGGTGAAGAGCCGGCATCAAGCCGCAAGATCTCGCATCTCATCCGGTTTTCGTCACAGTATCTCCAGGGGAAAGATGAAGCCCTGAATCTTGCCCTGCTCACTTTTTTCTCACGGGGGCATCTCCTCATTGAGGATTTCCCGGGCCTTGGGAAAACAACCCTGGCCATCGCCATTGCAAAGGTCCTGGGGCTCAGTTTCGGGAGAATCCAGTGCACGAGCGATTTATTGCCGTCCGATATCACCGGCCTCTCCATTTACAACAAGAACCGCGGGGAATTTGAATTTCACCCCGGTCCCATATTCAACAACATAGTGCTGGTGGACGAGATCAACCGGGCGACTCCCAAAACCCAGAGCGCCTTGCTGGAGGCCATGGGGGAAAAGCAGACCACCCTCGAAGGAAAGACCTATAAACTTCCCAATCCCTTTTTCGTTATTGCCACCCAGAACCCTGTGGAACAGTTCGGAACCTTCCCGCTGCCGGAATCCCAGATGGACAGGTTCATGATGAAGATCGGCATCGGCTATCCCACACGGGGAGCGGAAAAAGAGATCCTGCAGGTGGGGAGCAGGCGGGAGGAGCTTTATTCCATAGAACCCATGCTGAACAGGGAAGAGGTCCTCCGGATTCAGGGAGATATCAGGGAAGGGGTTTTTGTCTCGGAAAAGATCCTTGACTATATCCTTGACATCGTGGAAGCAACAAGGAACAGTAAACATATCCTGGCCGGGATCTCGACCAGGGGAATCCTGACGATAACCAATGCGGCAAAGACAAATGCATATTTTAACGGACGGGGTTTTGTCATCCCTGAAGACATCAGGGAAATCACCCGGCATACCGTTCCCCACAGGGTTATCTTCCGGGAAGAATTTGAAAACCTCGATAAATGGGGAATCATACAGGCGCTCTTAGAGCAGATACCGGTCCCGGCGTAATAAAGATCACAAAGGCCGGCTGGTTCTACATTTTCCTGACCATCTTTCTGGGTGTGTCCGGGATAAATACCGGGAACAATCTCATCTATCTCATCGTTGCCGCGTTTCTCAGTTTTATGGCCGTATCCGGGCTCTTCGGAAAAAGAAATCTCTCGAAGATCGATGTCCGGCTCGAGCTCCCTGAAGAAATCTATGCGGATACGAACGCGCCGGTCAGGGTGATCATCCGGAACAACAGGAGGTTTCTCCCCGGATTCCTGCTGCGGGTGCATGTATCTGGCAGCGAGATACTGTTCCCTTTTGTTGAAGTGAAAACCGAAGGGGCCGGGCATCTCTCCCTCTCCTTCCGTGAGAGGGGCCGGGCACAGCTCGGGAATATTTACATTTCGTCCGTGTTTCCCTTTAATTTCTTCATCCGGTTCCGTACCCTGCCCGGCGTCTTTGAGGCCCTTGTCTTTCCCCGGGCAAAGAAATGCGAATCCCCGGGGTCTTTCGAAAAAGAGAGGAAATCCAGGGGGGAGAAGACCACAGATAGAACCGGATATGAAGCGGACATCATCTCCCTCAGGGATTACATAACCGGTGATCCCCTGAAATATATCCACTGGAAGGCAAGCGCTAAAACAGGGCGGCTCAAGACAAAAGAGCTGTCCGCCCTCTCTCATCAGCCCGTTGTGATCGATTTCGATGCGCTTCCCATCAGGGATATGGAAGAGAAGATCTCCTGCGCCACCTACCTGCTTTTGAAACTTTTCAAACAGAATATACCCGTGAGACTTAAGATCGACGGCGCCCTCTATAAGCCCTTCTCCAAATCCCATAAGGAAAGAACAAAAGCCCTGAGATTCGCCATGCTCACAAAGCTTGCGCTCTATCAGAAGGGCTAGGTCGGAGATGACCCGCCGGCTGATAAGGATAGAAGATGCCGTAAAGGTGTTCACCTTTGCTATAAGCGCGCTCGGCTTTTTATCCGTGGTCCGGAATGTGGAACTGGCGTATTCATTGGCCTTTGCTTCCCTTTTTCTCTTCTCGGTCTCTTTTGAATACCGCAGGAGATTCCCGCTCCCCGGATGGCTCCTGGCCTGCATGGCCCTCGGTGTGCTGCTGCTCACTGTTCTGCGGATGAATGCCGATGAGTTTGTCACTCTGGCAGTAGAGGCCCTCCTGATACTTCTTGCGATAAAACTGCTGGGGACCAAGAGATTCAGGGATTACATGCAGGTCTATCTCATCGCGCTGTTCCTGCTCATCGGCTCGGCATTGCTCTCCGAGGACATTGAATTCCTGCTCTACTTCCTCTGCATGATATTCCTCGTCACCGTGACCGTCGTGCTGCTAACCTATTTCTCCCAGGACAATACCCTGACCTTGCCCGCGTCCGCTCTCGCGCGGATAGCGTCAAAGGCTTCCCTGATATCCTTGATCGCCCTCCCTGTAACTGTAGTGATGTTTTTCATCCTCCCCCGCACCGCTTACCCCATATTTCACTTTATGAACAAAGGAGCGCAGGCGAGCGCCGGTTTCACCGACAATGTCCGCCTCGGAAAAATCTCGGGTATCCAGGAGGACACAACGGTGATCCTGAGGGCGCACATGGAAAGGGTGAGGGAAGATATGTTGTACTGGAGAGGGATTGTCTTTGATCATTTTGACGGCGCTTCCTGGACAAG
>CAMTVV010000065.1:0-6678 GCA_947085305.1 uncultured Nitrospiraceae bacterium | reverse complement strand
CGTCGTCTAAGTTCTTGTGCCCTGACCAGAATCCACGGCTTTAACTCTGAAAGGAATTGAAAAACATAAAACATGTCTTAGCCCACTTGACAGGTTTAATACATATCAGCCGGAATGACAGATAAAAATAATGAGTTCATGGAGATTTTTCTTTACTGGCAATTACTTTCGTAAAACTATGACATGACCCTGACAGAGAAGCGGCTGTGTTGAAAAGCGATACGAATAATCATACAATATCCTCATGAAGAAAGAACTGATTACAGAGGATATAAAAACAATTCTTAAGGAAACCTTCAGGGAGATGAAGGATGAGGTTTCGATCGAGGTTTTTACCCAAAAAGGAATAAACGACGATTTCAATGAACTCGCTACGGGCCTCATAAGGTCGATGTCGGAGCTTACCGGCAAGGTCAAGCCTCATTTTTACTCCATCGGTGATGAAATGTCAAAAAGCCGTGGGGTCTCCAGGTCACCCACCATTCTTATAGCGCCTGACAAATATGCGGTTCGTTACACAGGCACGCCAGTGGGCGAGGAGGGGAGCTCCTTCATCATAACATTGCTGATGATGTCCACAGGGAAAACCCTTATCTCGGACGATTCTCGGCAGAGGTTGAAAAGGCTGAAGGAGAAACGGCATGTGAGGGTCTTTGTGAGTCCCACGTGTCCTTATTGCCCTCAACAGGCGCTCTATGCCGTCTCCGCGGCCATAGAGAGAAAAGACCTGGTATCGGCAGAGGTCATAGAGATTTATGAAAACAGAGACCTTGCTGAAAAATATGCTGCCATGTCCGTGCCCAAGACCTTTGTGGGCGAAACCCTCACTGCCTCGGGTCTTCAGCCCGAAGAAGGTTTTATGGAGTCTCTCATAGAGGGCGGTCCTGTACAGCATGTAATGCCGACGGGGAGAGAGGAGCTGAGGGATTACGATGTGGTGGTTATTGGAGGGGGACCGGCAGGATTGACCGCTGCGGTCTATGCGGAACGGAGCGGTCTGAAGAGCATCATCTTTGAGAAGGCGAACGTGGGCGGACAGATCGCCATCACCCCCGTTGTCGAGAACTACCCGGGATTTGCAAGCATAGCGGGGAAGACCCTGGTGGATCTGATGGCTAAGCAGGCGATGGAATATGCTCTCCTTCTCCAGGGAGCGGGCGTGACTGATATAAAGAAAAAGAACGGTGGATTCGCAGTGACAACCGGAAGAGGGGTTTATAATGCCAAAGCTATAATCATTGCCTCAGGCGCGGACAGCAAAAAACTGAACGCAGCCGGGGAGGAGCGGCTCTCCGGAAGGGGCGTCAGCTACTGCGCCACGTGCGACGGATACCTCTTCAAGGATGGCAAGAATGTAATCGTTGTGGGAGGAGGGAACAGAGCCCTGACCGACGCTCTCTATCTCGACAGCCTCGGCGCCCATGTGACCATTGTGCACCGTGGGGCTGCCTTCAGGGCCGAAGAGAGGCTCCAGCAGAGCGTGTTCCAGAGAAACATCCCGGTCTTCTGGAACAGTCGCATCACAGAGATCCTCGGGAACAGACTGGTGGAAAAGGTCAGGATAGAGGATAGCAAGACAGAGAAGTTTCAGGATATAAAGACTGACGCTGTCTTTATCGCCATAGGCCACGAACCTAACAACGAGCTGGCAAAAAAACTGGGTCTCGAACTGGACAGGGAAGGGTATATAAAGGTGGATGATAAAATGAGGACCTCAATGCCCATGATTTATGCGGCAGGGGATATAACCGGCGGGGTCAAACAGATTGTGGTGGCTGTCTCCCAGGGCGCAATCGCAGCCCTCACCGCGTTTGAGGATGCGGCGAATCCATACTGGAAAGAGAAATAGAAGAGTAACGTCTATTCGCAGGATTCTTCCGTGCATCGAATCGTATCGAAGGCGAGGAGGATTCTCTTTTCCCTCTCCATCCTTTCCGCTGGATACGGTCTGAATTCCACCGTTTCCACCGTTTCGACGGCCTGCCGCCTCTCCGGCAGGGAATCCAGGCCCTCTGCAACAACCTTCCCTGCCACGGCATCAAGTATCCTTGCATGGACGCCGTCCGTTACCACGGCAAAGGGGATCTGGTATGCATCCACCACCCGCGCAAAGGAGATAACATGCCTCTCCCTGGATTCCACCGCCCCCGGAGAGCATTTTATCACCATGAATCTCCTGCCCCGGAGCCTGAGAATATAGTCAATGGATACCGGGGTCTCCCTGTTGTCTACAACGATCCTGAATTGTGCATCAACCTCGAGGTCATCGTCGCCATAGCCCTTTTCGTGAATCAGGAAGTCCTTCACCGCCCGTCTGATATGGGCAAGGCTCGCAAGGGCTTCAGCCTCAACGTTCCTGATTTTTTCTTCAACGAGTTTCCGATGGCCAAACGTTTCAGACATGTTAAAGCAGCCTCAATGAGTATCCTTCCAGTGAAAGGTAGAAACGAAGAAAGATTCCGGACAAGCCGGAATGACACAATACCCGCAGGAATGTCATTCCCGCAAGCGGAGCGCGTCGGGAATCCTTCTTATGGCCATGCATTTTTCACTCCATAACTGAAGAGATACCTTAATGAAAGGATTTCTCTTTCACCAGGATTACATTTAAAGGGACAGAGTTCACCAGAACACCGTCAAGGTAATTCTCGAGCCAGTATACGCCCGGCTCCTTAAATTCTATATTGAGATGAATGGAAATATCCCTGTGCTTGTACCGCGCATCACCAAGTTTCAGTCTCGACACGGTCTCTCTCAGGATGGTCTTTCTGTCAGGGGAAAGTATCCTGAGCGCCGCATCGAAATCCCCCCTTCCCTCGGACCATTCATTTACTGTCGCGAGCCTCGGGTGCACAGCGGGGAACCGGGTGGCGTAGACATTCTCAAAGATGCCCATCAGGCTTATTTTCCCTCCGGCTTCCTGCCTTACATCATCGCAGAGAAGGGTAAAGTTCAGGCTAGGGCGTATCTTTTCAGCCATGATGTATTATACCTGAATCCCCGGAATCTTCTCCAACTACAGAATGCGGGAATCTTCATGAGCCTTTGGCTCACAAGGGAGAATGAAAATACATCACCCTCCCCTCCATCCCCTCCCGTCAAGGGAGGGGAAACTTAACTCCCCCTTGCCCCCTCTTAAATTAAGAGGGGGATGGGGGGCGTTATCTCTCCCCCGTGGGAGAGGCATCCCCTCCTGTCCCCTCTCCCCTGGCGGGAAAGGGTGAGGTGAGGGGGTATTTTCGGGACAAGATTATCGAACCCTGCGGAAAAAAAATGCAACCGCAAAACATCCCGCCAGGATGAGCACGATGGTTCCCCCCGGGGTGAGATCATAAATATAGGACAACAACAGGCCCGACGCGGTGGCGGCAACCGCGATGACGGATGATATGACAATCATACTGTGGAATCGCTGCGTGAGAAGTTTTGCAGTAGCCCCCGGGATCACAAAAAGGGCTGAAATAAGTATGATCCCGACTATTTTGTAGGTAAGGCCGTATTTTTTTATCCGGCGGCTCTAATCCTGTTGAAAAGAAACATCGCGCAAAATATCCCTATATTCAGCAGGACTATTGTCGCCCCTGCGGGCAGGTTCCACGAGAAGGAGATAACTATTCCCGCAAGCACGGACAATACCCCGAAAGCGGATGACAGCAATATCGCGCTTTTAAAGCTCCTTGCCGCCTGAAAAGCCGATACAGCCGGTAGTATTAAAAGCGCGGAAACGAGCATAACGCCGACCAGCCTCATCGCAAGCACTACTGTAACGGCGGTAAGCATTACAAGGACTGTGTTGACGGTCTTTGTTTTAATGCCTGAGACCTTTGCAAGGTCTTCGTCAAATGTTACGGAAATAAGTTCATGGTAAAACAATCCGATTACGGTCAGCACCGTCAGGGACATGACCGCGGAAAGCGCCACCTCTCCGGCGCTGACGGCAAGTATATTCCCGAACAGATAGCTGAAAAGGTCAACATTAAAGCCTCCGGCAATGCTCGCTATAAGCACGCCCAATGCTATTCCAGCGGCGGATACTATGCCTATGGCCGCGTCGCCGTAAAGACGCGCCCGCTCCATAAGCTTCAAAATACCGTATCCGCCTAACAACACAACAGGTATCGAGGCGTAAAGGGGAGAAACCTTAAAAAGAAGCCCCAACGCAACTCCGCCGAAGGTTACGTGAGCAAGGCCGTCGCCGATAAGAGAAAGCCTCCTCAGCACGAGGAACATGCCTAAGATTGAGCAAAGAACGGCAATAAACGAGCCTGCTATAACAGCCCTCTGCACAAAACCGTAATTCAGAAATTCAATGAATTCCATGCCATTTTCTATCAGGGACAGTCCCTTCAATACTCCATGCTCTGCATCGGGGTTGCCGAATATTCCCTCCCCCTTGAGGGGGGAGGGTGAGGGAGAGGGTGTTGGAATGATTTTTCACCCTCCCCTTATTCCCCTCCCCTCAAGGGAGGGGAGATTTAGGATACCTCGCAGCTTGCTGCGGGGTAGTTCAATCATGCCTGTGGCAAATCAGATGCTGCGAGCCCAGGCCGAAATATTCGGCCATATTCTCTGATTCGCAGAAATCTTTAAAAGTGCCGTAAAATACAACCCTTCTGTCAAAATACAAAAGCTTTGACGCATACCTGCCTGCGCTTCCGGTGTCGTGAGTAATAAGTATCACTGTCGTGTTTTTGTTTTTATTGAGCGCATTTATAACGGCAAAAAACTCTTCTCTCGTCTCAGGGTCAACTGCGGTTGTAGGCTCGTCAAGTATAAGAAGCTCCGGCTCATTGATAAACGCACGGGCGATTATTACCCTCTGCTGCTGGCCCCCTGAAAGCTCTCCAATTTTTTTATCTCCCAATGCCGCAATGTCCATTAAAGATAATGCCCTGTCAATTGCTTCATTATCTTTGGATAAGAGCCTTTTAGGAAACTTTTTCCCTGATAAAAGCCCCATCGAAACAACCTCTTTTACGGTCGCGGGGAAATACGGGTTGAAAGATATAAGCCTCTGAGGAATATAGCCGACCCTTTGCCAATCTGTAAAGACAGAGGGGGAAACTCCGAAGATTTTGACGCTTCCGGCGGCAGGCTCTATAAGACTGAGCATTGTCTTGATAAGGGTGCTTTTGCCGGAGCCGTTGGGTCCTGCCAGCGCCACATAATCGCCTGCATTAATTGTAAGCGTAACGCCGCTGAAAACATCGGTTGAATTATATTTTACGGAGAGATTTTCAACAGAGACTATTTGCATTGCAGTCCTGTTTTCAGGTTTATAAGCGTCTGTTCCATGAGTCCCATAAATGTTACGCCTTTGTCCCATTCCCCTTTCGTTATGTTGTGGGCGGCATGAAGCAGAAGCAAGGCAGCGCTGGTTTCTTTTGCTATGGTATCGGCAACACGCGGAGAGACAAGCTCTTCGTAAAAGACATGCTTAATATTATGCTCCTTCATTTTTTTGACCAGTTCCGCAAGCCGTTTTGCGGAAGGTTCGGAGTCGTGAGAAAAGCCGTGGTATGCCGAAATGTAATTAAGACCGTATCTCTTGGCCATATAGCCGAAGGCATAATGTCCCCCGTGTATAAAATATTTTGTGCTGCATGAGGCTAACCCTTCGCTGAATTTATTGTCAAGAGCGGAAAGCATAGCTTTATATTGTCCTGCGTTTTTACGGTAGGCATCGGCATTTGGCGCATCGGCCTTGATAAATCCCTCAAGCATATTGTCAACCATCCTCTGGGCGTTGCCGAAATCAAGCCAGATGTGGGGGTCCATCTCTTTATGCCTATGATCGTGTCCATGACCATCCTCGCCTGATTCTTTAATTAAGGTTATGCCTTTGCTTGAATCCACCACAACCAGACCTTTGTTGTCTATGCTCTTTAAAATCTTACTGGCCCATGGCTCCATATGCTCTCCGATATATATAAAAACACCGGACTTGTTTATCTTTACAATATCCGCGGGCTTCGGCTCAAAACCGTGAGATTCAACACCTGGAGGCAGCAGCAGGGAAACGTCGGCATGATCCCCTCCAATATTCTTCGCAAAGTCATAAAGCGGGAATAGCGTAGTAACAACAGTAAGCTTTTTTGTCTCCGGCTGTCTCTCATCTTTCTTTTTGCATGATAAGATCATAAGAGCAATTCAGACAATCAGAATAAAAGCGATCTTCAATGGCCTCACAGCTTCCTCCTTCGATTTTTATAAGAATCCCCGACTTACTAAGGAGTTCATAAGTAAAGCCACACAATTCGCCATTGACCCGAAAATACCCCTCTCCCAACCCTCTCCCCCAAGGGGCGAGGGATAGAAAGTTTCCCTCCCTTGAGGGGAGGGATTAAGGGAGGGTGTTTTTTTCATGCTCCTTTGTGAGCCACGGGCTCATGTCGATTCCCGCGAAAGCTGGGATCCAGTTAAAAGACTGGATTCCGTGTCAAGCACGGAATGACAGAAACGGGCATGTAAATGTGCCGTTACTTATGGTCATATTAGTAAGTTATACTACTACATGAATCCATTATAGTATGGACGGAAAAGAAAATGAACCTCCCTGCGGCAGAGACCGCAGGGTATCCTAAAATCTCCACTCCCTTGACGGGAGGGGACTAAGGGGAGGGTGTGCAGTATTACAAAAAGTTTTCACCCCCACCCCCTGCTTAATACATGCAGGGG
>CAMTVV010000064.1:0-19910 GCA_947085305.1 uncultured Nitrospiraceae bacterium | reverse complement strand
GGAGATGCTCGTCATGAAGCAGCGCAGTATGTTTTTCAACAGGCACAGACTCCCCTGTCAGCGCAGCCTCTTCTATCTTGAGATTTGCGCTCTCGCTCAAACGCATGTCGGCAGGCACTATCTGGCCTGCTTCAAGCAAAACAATATCACCCGGAACAATCTCTGAGGCAGGAACGGTTGCAGGCAGGCCGTCTCTTAAAACAGTGGATGAAGGGGCTGCCATCTTTTTCAGCGCTGCCATCGCCTCTTCCGCCCTGTATTCCTGAATAAATCCTATGATGGCATTCAGGATTACTATGGCGATAATAGCCGCTGCGTCAGTAGGTTTGCCCACTATCCCGGCTATGACGGCAGCAGCAATCAGGACCATTATCATAAAGTCCCTGAACTGGTCTAAAATCATCATGAAGGGGGTCTTTTTCTTTTTCTCTGTCAGTTCATTGGGACCGTATTCTGCAAGGCGTTTGACTGCCTCTGCCGCAGAAAGTCCCTTTATAGAGGACCCCAACTCATCAATAACATCTTCAAATCTCTTTTGGTGCCAGCGCATAGTTTATGTCTCCTTCTATTTCAATATATATAACAGCATAAGGTTAATCACAAATATCAAAACCATCCCGGCAGAATCCCATGCCAGGACTAATTTCTTCTTTTCAGCCCGATAGGTCAAGCCTATAATTGCAACGGCTGTCATGGCAATAGCGGATAATCCCGAGATTGCATGGTTCTGATTTACAAATGAGAGTATGGGGCCTTTTACGAAAAAAAGATCGTCAATGCCAAGAATGAATATGTTGAAGATATTGCTGCCGAACAGGTTTCCGACTGCAAGGTTTATCGCCCCTATTTTCACGGCAGCTATGGAGACGACCACCTCAGGGAGGGATGTGGATGCAGCTATAAAAATATTTCCCACAAAGGTCTGGCCCAGACCTGTTGCCTCTGCAATGGCCTCGCCTATTTTGGGCAGGAAGACGGCTGATATGACAACAACAACTGCATGGATGCTGTAATGAACGATAGCCGTCTTTGTCGGTATTTTTTCGTATTGCAAGTCAACAGCTATCTCTTTTATGAATGCAGAAATCTGTCTTTTTTCATAAAAGTAGACCAATCGTATGGCGATTAAATAGACACCCATAACTAAAGGAGTATAAAGTCCAAGCCAGCCAATTGAAGGAATGCGGTCTCCCAAGAACAGGCTTATGGCGACTATGCCCAAAAGAAGTATTCCAAACCCTGCAGAGAGAATGTGTCCATGGTGTGCCTTTGCTGAAAGCGGCTGCGGCCTGTGTGCAGCGTCAAGAAGCGCAAGGATGAGCATATTGAAGACACAGCTTCCCAGAACGTCACCCACTGCGATGTCGGGAACTCCCGCAAAGGTTACAGAACTGACACCGGTAACAAGCTCAGGAAGGGATGTTACTGACGCCATGAGCACCAATCCTATCCACGCCCTGCCCAGTCCTGTCTTTTCAGCGATAATGTCCCCATATTTCGCAAGTTTTGACCCTGAATAGACAATCAGAGACGTGCAGACGATAAAAGCGATCCATATAAACATTTATAGATTGCCTTTACATTCCATCAGTTTTTTCTTCAAATATATTCTTTTGACGCCGGCGCATATTATCTTCCCTTATCGAATTGCCTGGATTAAAAGAGCCGGGGTAATGAAAACATTCCCCCGGCTTTGGACCCTTATGTCTTGAATTCACTTAATTATTTTTTGAAAACACTGAACAACTTGTCCAATCCGCCTTTTTCAAGTTTTGATACTGCTTCAAGCTCCCCTGCATCAAGCCATATGCCTTCGCATTCAGAGCATTTGTCAATTTTTATTGTCTTATAATCAATCTCTATCAGTTCCATGCCGCATTTAGGGCATCTCATGTAATGAAGTTCCTTTAGCTTCTTCTTTTCTTCCTCCGCAAGTTTCTTGTGTTTTTCCTCCTCAAGCTTCTTCTTTTTT
This sequence comes from uncultured Nitrospiraceae bacterium, assembly GCA_947085305.1. Taxonomy (GTDB): domain Bacteria; phylum Nitrospirota; class Thermodesulfovibrionia; order Thermodesulfovibrionales; family UBA9159; genus JAMCQB01. The sequence goes on along the minus strand of CAMTVV010000064.1, from coordinate 17,938 downwards.
TCATACTCCACCCTTGCCATATACTCATCTTCCCTTTCGCTCGGTTTCATAAACATTCCCTCCTTTTTTGAAGTTTGTTTTTTGCCTTTTTCAATAACTTCCTCGCCCAGACAAATTCTGTGGCAAGGATGCCCAATCCCATTGGTATTGCAATTATAGCAGGTCCAGGCAATACAATCATTGCAATGCCGACTATAAGAATTGTGAAGCCTATGACGGCAATTAGCAGTCTCTTTGTCTGTTGCATACTTTTAAGAATCAGCGCTGTCATGACCTGTTTAGTTATACTCCTGATCTCATGGATTCGAGCCTTGCGACCCTCTCCTCAATAGGCGGATGGGTGCTGAAGAGTTTCAGGAGGCCACCGCCTGAAAGAGGACTTACAATAAACATGTGCGCCGTTGCAGGGCTTGCATCCATCGGTATCCTCTGAGAGGCTGTATGAAGTTTCTTAAGCGCATTGGCAAGATAGAGCGGGTTGCCGGAAATGTGCGCTCCGCCTGCGTCAGCTCCATACTCGCGTGACCGGGAAATAGCCATCTGGACCATCATAGCAGCAATAGGGCCGACTATCATCATTACAAGGGCAGCGATGGGATTGCCTCCTCTATTATCGTCACTGCTTCTTCCTCCGAATATCATTGCCCACTGCGCCATCTGTGCAAGGTAGCTGATGGCGCCGGCGATCGCGGCAGCTATAGTGTTTATAAGGATGTCTGGTATGTTATCCCAAAATAAAAAAACTTTTACCGCGAAAATAATTTCCGTGGTAAAAGTCTCGCTTGTTAGTTTTATCTAACCAGTGGCGCCGGCCTGTTTTTGACTCAGACAGACGTGTTGACGACAGCCACTGCTAAGCTACTCCCCTTTACTCCTTGTAACATAGCTGAAAACTGAAGACTATGTCAACCGGGGGTCAAATCGGGCAGGAATTACACCTGCACAGTTCCGGAACAATTCTATTCAGTTAAGAATATCATTTAAGCATCGGTATCTTTTCCTCTATTCCAATCTTTCCATGCTCTATTCTTGGATGGCACCACAGGCAGTCTGTCTGCTTCTGCGCCACATGTTTTTCATGAAGTAATTTAACATCGCTGAACATTTCTGTTCTTTCCACATGGCAAAAATAACATTTATCTTTGGGGGTAATCCCGTCACCTTTCGTTACTTCCTTGTGGCACTGATTGCATTTGTAACCTGCCTTTAATGCTTCATCGTGGGAGAAGGTCTTTCCCATAACCGCTAGCGGCTGTTTGGGTGAAGCATGACATGAAGGACAACCCGTGAATGCCTGATCGTGAGAAACTCCTTTAAAATGGCAGAGAAAGCACACATTCATAGAAACCTTTATGTGCGACCCCTGAACTATGTCCGAGTGACAGCTCCTGCAATGGAGTTTTATCCCCCGTTTCATTTCCGCAAAATGAGTCTTATGATCAAAGGTAATTGTTGACTAACGATACGTTACTCTGTGCGCTCATTTTTTAAAATCTCCGTGTTCTCTGTGGTTTACCCCGTTTAGAGATAGATCTCTAACGGGGTTTAAGTAGTTTTGCAAAAGGCTCTATTATCAATATTACCACAGACATGATTTCTGTGAAAGTGGACCCCCCCTTCTCTCCTTATCTGGGGTTCAGGGCCATGAGCCTTATCTCTGGCATCTCCTCGATAGCATATCTTATACCTTCCCTTCCAAAGCCGGACATCTTCACGCCTCCGTAGGGCATGTGGTCCACCCTATTTCCTTTTAACAGAAAAGTGAGGCGACTTCAAGCGGCGTGCCTTACGGCAAAAAGAAGTGCAGTTTTTTGATATAATGAGAATGCGATAAGAGAAGGGTTCGAGGGGTCAAGTGATCAAGGATTCAAGTGACTGAACTGATGATTCGTTGAGGGTTGTACCACTTGGACCCTTTTATATATGACGACAAAAATCTTTGCGTATCACAGAATGACTTATGTATCCTGTAAACTGTCATGCCGGCTTGCCCCGTGTGAAGCTTTGCTTCTATCGGGGCTTGTCCGGCATCCTTCTTATTCCCCCTTAACAAAGGGGGATTGAGGGGGTTGTTTCGGAAAGATTCCCGACAAGCGGGAATGACAATAATGCGCAATTATTTATGACGCTGCGTATAGAACGAAAGGCACATATGATTAAGAAGATCGAACTTCCCATAACCGGCATGACCTGTGCTGCCTGCGCTGCAGCGGCGGATCATCCTATCCTAAGTAGTTCTTTGGAGGAGGTTTTCAAATGAAAATTGTCACAGCTCAGGAGATGCAGGAAATAGACAGGAAGACGATCCGGAAGTTTGGTATCACCGGGCACGTTCTCATGGAGCGGGCCGGCGTGGCGGTGGCGAAAAAAGTGAAGGAACTCTTTGACCGGAAAAAGACTATTGTCCTTGCGGGGGGCGGCAACAACGGCGGTGACGGTCTCGTTGCTGCGAGAGAGTTATTTAATTCCCAGTGGAATGTTAAGGTTCTGCTCCTCATCAAGGAAGACAGGCTGAGCCCTGACTGCCTTTCCCAGTTAAGGATAGCGAAGCAGATGGGAGTGCCTGTGGAGTTCAGGACGGAGATAGCAGAGAAGGAAGTGCATGGCGCTGTGGTGGTGGATGCAATGCTCGGTACCGGGCTGAATAAAGCCGTAGAAGGCGCCATGGCAAAGGTCATTGCCTTTCTGAACAACTCCGGTTCCCCTGTGATCAGCGTGGACATTCCGTCAGGAATATCTTCGGATTCAGGGCAGGTAATGGGAGTTGCAGTGAGGGCCGGGTATACCGTCACATTCGGACTGCCAAAAAGAGGGCATCTTCTCTATCCGGGCGCAGAATATACCGGTAAACTTTTTGTCGAAAACATAGGATTTCCAGAAGACCTTCTCGCCTCGGACGATCTGAAAGTGGAGCTTGTGGAGAAAACGGCAGTGGCACATCTCGTTCCTGAAAGGCCGGGATATTCCCACAAGGGTGACTATGGCCATGTACTGATTGTTGCAGGTTCAAGGGGAAAGACAGGAGCGGCATTCATGGCTGCAAAGGCATGTTTGAGGGCAGGCGCAGGGCTTGTAACCATTGGTATCCCCGAATCCCTCATGGATGTATTTCAGTGCAGGGTGACGGAGGAGATGACCTTGCCCCTGCCCGACAGGGGCGACGGGATTTTGTCTTCCAAAGCCGCCCAAACTATTCTCGATTTTCTGGCGGAGAAGGCTGATGTATTGTGCATCGGCCCTGGAATAAGCGTTACAGATGAAACACAGAAACTGATGATAGAAATCATCAAGTCATCGAGAGTTCCTCTGATAGTGGATGCGGACGGTATAAACTCCCTCTGCGAAACAAGGGGAAAGGGGCAGGGGGTGAGGGATCTTCTGAAAAAAGCCCTTGCACCCATAATTCTCACTCCCCATCCGGGAGAAATGGCAAGGCTGCTACCCCCCCATCCCCCCCTTACTAAGGGGGGGCAAGGTGGGGGTGAAGTCAGAAGTCAGAAGTCAGAAGTCAGCGGACTGAGAACTAAAATAGAGCAGGACAGAATCACTACAGCCCTTTCGTTTTCGATAAAGACCGGTACATATCTTATCCTCAAGGGTGTTCCCACGATAGTTGCGGAGCCGGAAGGAAGGGCATTCATCAATTCCACGGGCAATCCAGGCATGGCAACCGCGGGTTCAGGGGATGTGCTTGCCGGAGTGGTCTCTTCCTTTCTTGCACAGGGACTTAATCCTCTGAAGGCAGCGCTGCTCGGCATGTACATTCATGGCTATGCCGGGGATATTGCCGCTCAGGAAAAGGGCATGCATTCCCTCATTGCATCAGACATCATCGATTATCTGCCGGCGGCATTTAAGGAACTGATGGATGGAAACTCTGATCTTTCCTAATATCTTCGGCAGTAGAGTAAAGGCGTTTTTTACCGGCAAAACGCCTGGATCTGATCTCCAGCGGATTTCAGAGCTCGCAGCCATCGGCAGAAAAAATATCTACCTTCCCATCCAGAAGCATACCGACAAAGTACTCCTGCTGGATTCCTTTGAACCGAGGATAGGGGATGCAGTGATCACGGACAGAAAAGACGTTGTCATCGGTATTCAGGGAGCGGACTGCGTTCTTGTTCTTCTCTATGACAGAAGGACCCATGCGACCGGAGCGGTCCATGCAGGTTGGCGCGGCACTGCGGCAGAGATACTGAAAAAAACGATAGAGGCCATGGGAAGCAGGTTTTCATCATCCCCCTCTGATATAGTGGTCGCCCTCGGTCCGGCAATTCGGTGGTGTTGTTACAGCGTCGGGTACGACGTCATCGAAGCGGTGGTGAAGACCACCGGCGCTGGTGAATATTTCATGGTCAAAGGAGAAAGATACTGCCTCGACCTGCCTGCAGCCAACAGGTATCAGGCCATCTCCATGGGTATCTTGAGGGAGAATATCTGGATGTCTGATGAATGCACCTTCTGTCTTCCGGAGAAGTTCTACTCGTACAGGTTTACGAAGGGGCCCACGGGGCGGCAGGGAGGGTTCATAGGGGTTGTGTCGGATAGAAAGTCCGATGCAAGAGAAATCAGTAAATCAAACTTACCAATCCTTTGCCACCAGCGGGATGGCGGATCTTTCTAAAAGCGAGATCGCATTATCTTTGCAGACTGCCCTGCATATGCCGCATCCATAGCAGTTTTTTTGATTAACCAGACATTTCACGTTCATCCTGTCATAGGAAACAGCGCCAAAATAGCACCTCTTTGTGCATTCCTTGCAGCCGCTGCACGTTAGAGGATCAATATATGCCACATACTCTCCCTTCCACATCGCTTTGCCGGTTTTCATCCGGAGTTGAAACCTGTAAGCCATGCAGTCCCTGTCGCAGTTACAGACTGCGCCGATGAACGGCGTGTTAAAAGTCCAGACGCTGTGCGTGTTGCCCTCGGTATCCAGTTGTCTGATAAAAGCCGCTGCCTCCGCTGCCGGAAGCCTGTCAAAGTCGCTGAAATCCGGAATATCCTTGAATATGGCGGTCAAATCCATACCTACACCGAAACAATACCTCTTGTTTTCGCCTGTGGTTACCTTCCTGCAGATACAGGGGAGCCTTACAATGGAACTGAAATTGCCGAGGATATTCTCGATATCTTCCATCGGAACGATCTGGCCGAAGTGGGTTTTCTTCAGATGTTTGGTGACGAGGGGATAGGCGCTGAGGCTATAAATCCGGGGAAGACGCTTTTTCCATGCATAGGCCGTCTGTACATCCGTCCTCATGGAGTGAGAAAGATTGGAGAGGAAGGCTTTCAGGTTTCCTTCGGAATTGACCTGATGAAAAACCTCTTCAGTATAATTGGCGATATTCTCATACCATTTCTTGCCTTCCCCGTGTTTTGTGCAAAACTCACACATAAAGAAATCTCCTGTGATCCGTAAAAAATATTCAGTCTTATTATATCAGATTGCGGCTACAGAGCTTCTGAGCGGAAAATTCTGCGCGGTCACGAAATTGCCACTTGGCTGTCCTTATGTCATTCTCGCTTGTCGAGAATCCTTCTTAAACAGGCTTCAGATATGGGAGCGATTCCGGACAAGCCGGAATGACAAACAAGAAAAAGGACTTTGACGTTAACCTGAAAATTCTATTGTATGATGTGCCGGGGTTTTCTATAATATCTATAATACTATACCATTCAATAACATGAAGGAGTGACAATGCTCAAGGCAAAGGACATAATGACAAAGAACGTGGTCACGGTTTCGCCGGATGCCACAGTCGAGGAACTGGGGAGGCTTTTCATCGAGAAACAGATAAGCGGCGCTCCGGTAGTGGATGCTTCGGGAAAGCTCTTCGGCGTTGTGACCGAAAATGATCTCATCAGCAAGAACAGCAGACTCCATATTCCCACTATCCTGAGACTCTTTGATGCCTATATACCCCTGGGCACGAGCAAGCTGGAGGAGGAGCTCAGGAGGATGACCGCGTCCACTGTAGGAGAGGTCTGCGTGAAAAAAGTGGTGACTATCAGTGAAGAAACCTCTATTGATGAAATCGCCACGATCATGAACGAAAAGAAGATACATCTCCTTCCCGTGGTGAAAGAGGGGAGAGTAGTGGGAATCATTGGCAAAAAAGACCTTATCAGGGGCATTGCCGGTGAAACTCCTGAGTAACGGGCCCGGGGAAACAGTCAGGCGCGGCTTTGCTCTGGGGAAGCGCCTCAGGAAGGGAGATACGGTCTGTCTTTTCGGAGAGCTGGGCTCAGGCAAGACCACCTTTGTTAAGGGAATTGCCTCGGCGCTGGGCATTCCCGAAAGGGATATCACCAGCGCCAGCTTTACCATTATTGCAGAATATGTAGGAACCGTGAATGAGTCCCCTGTGCCCTTTTACCATATAGACCTTTACAGGCTCCATGGGGCCGCTGAACTTGATTCCATAGGCGTAGAGGAGTATATTGGCAAGGACGGAATTTCGGTCATAGAATGGGCGGAGAGGTTGGGCGAGGTGGAGGGATCCATCTCCGTAACCTTTAACATAGTGGCTGAAGACACGAGGGAGATCACCATCGAGGGAATGGATGAAACGGATCGGGATCATCTGTAAGGCAGGGCGGCCTGAGCCTGTGGAGATGCTGAGGGAGCTTCTGCCGTGGCTCAGGGAGAAGGGGGCTGAGGTCTTCATTGACAGGGAGACAGCCCGGTCATTGAACGTGAAGGGGTATGCCCGTCCCGAAATACCGCACCTCTCCGAAGCTGTGGTGGTGTTCGGCGGTGACGGCACTATGCTCTCCGTTGCCAGGATCGCCTGTGAAAAGGAGATCCCCATACTCGGCATAAATCTGGGCGGCCTTGGATTTATCACCGAGGTGCAGCGGACCGAAATTCTTGATGCCATGGAAGTAGTCTTCTCCGGGCAGAGCGCTGTTGAGGAACGGCTCATGCTTACCGCATGTGTCTACAGGCACGGCGAAAAGATCTCGGAATATACCGCTCTGAACGATGTGGTTGTCAACAAGGGCGCTCTTGCCAGGATAATAGAGCTCGAGACCTTTATCAACAGGATGTATGTCACCTCCTTCAAGGCCGATGGGCTGATCGTGTCCACTCCCACCGGCTCCACCGCGTATAATCTTTCTGCCGGCGGTCCCATTCTCTATCCCACCATGGATTGCGTTATCCTCACGCCGATCTGTCCCCACACACTCACCAACAGGCCCATTGTTCTTCCGGACAATGCGCTGATAGAGATTACCATCAAGTCCCCTGCGGAGGACGTGTTCCTCACCCTGGACGGACAGGTGGGATTTTCGATGCGGCAGAAGGATATCATTGCGATAGAAAAGTCGCCTTTCAAGACGAGGCTTCTCATTCCCCACGAGAGGAACTTCTTCCAGGTATTGAGAAGGAAACTGAAATGGGGAGAACGCTAGAAAAGTTCAAAGTTAAGGAGCAATAGTGACAAATATCGCAGAGGACATAAAAGCAATACTTGATTTCTATCAATCTCTGGGGTTTGAGAGACTGCCGATACATATTGAAAAGAAGGGGTCAAGGGGTCAAGGGGTCAAGGATTCCAGTGAACAAATAAACGGTTTACCTGAACCCTCGAACCCTCGAACCCTGGAATCCTTTTCAAAAAAGGCCGCCCTTGAAGCATTGCGTGAAGAGATCGGGGACTGCCGGAGGTGCAGGCTGTCAAAGGAGAGGACCCATATCGTATTCGGCGAAGGCAATCCCGAAGCAGTTCTCATGTTCATCGGCGAAGGCCCGGGCAGGGAAGAGGACATCCAGGCAAGGCCTTTTGTGGGGGATGCGGGGAAGCTTCTCACGAGGCTTATCGAAAAGATGGGGTTCGGAAGGGATGGGGTCTATATCGGCAATATCGTGAAGTGCCGTCCGCCCCAAAACCGGGACCCCGAAGAAGATGAAATACGAACATGCCTTCATTTCATCGAACGGCAGGTGGAGATTATTTCCCCGAAGGTCATTGTTTCTCTTGGCCGTATCTCTGCCCAGACCCTCATCAGCACGGAGATCCCCATCTCGAAATTGAGGGGAAGATTTTATGAATATAAAGGCATACCTCTCATGCCCACCTTCCATCCCGCATACCTGCTGAGAAACCCCAAAGACAAATGGCTCGTCTGGGAGGACGCCCAAAAGGTCATGGAGAAACTGGAGCAAGGATGATACAGCCGATCTGGGCGCCATGGAGACTGGAGTATATCCTCTCAAAAAAGGGGCCGGGATGTATTTTTTGTGAAAAGCAGGCACAGGATACCGACAGGGAAAACCTTATCCTTTACCGGAGCGCCAGGGGCTTTGTGATGATGAACCTCTATCCTTACAACAACGGCCACCTCATGGCGGTCCCGTGCCGGCATGTATATTCCATCACCGAACTTTCCGATGAGGAAACCCTTGACCTCATGAAAATGGCGCAGCGTTCCGTGCAATGCCTCAAGGAGGCCTTCAGGCCGGAGGGTTTTAATATCGGCGTGAACATAGGAAAGATCGCGGGCGCCGGCATCGAAGAGCATCTCCATTATCATATAATTCCCAGATGGGTGGGGGATACGCACTTCATGGCTATACTGGGAGAGGTGAGGGTGATCCCCGAGCATATTCTAAGCACCTACGACAAGCTCTTCCCTTTATTCAATAAATAGAGAGCCTTTTGCAAAACTACTTAAACCCCGTTAGAGATCTATCTCTAAACGGGGTAAACCACAGAGAACATGGAGATTTTAAAAAATGAGCGCACAGAGTAACGTATTGAATGACGTGGTGTTTGATAAAAAACTGCCGGATGAATTCATCCCAGTTTATTTTCATCTGGGCAATATACCATGGCGCGGAGAGCAACAGGAAAAGAAGGATTTATATGGAGAAAACAGCCTCGTCAACGTCAAAGAGGGTTGCCGAACCGAGCCTGAAAAAGGACATAAAAACAGATAGGGCAACGAGAGGCAGGAGAAATCTTGTCATGGAAAGAGTTATTTTGCCAATTTTTTCTTTTCTTCCGCCGGATCTTCTCCGAGCCCCTTCTTGAATCCTCTTATTGCTTCCCCAAGGCTTTTCCCAAGGGACGGCAGCCTACTCGCTCCGAACATCACAAGGACAATGACCAAAACGATCATCAGTTCAGGCAATCCAAGGCCAAACATGTTGCCTCCTTTTCCGCTGTTTAGTTAGTAATACGGTCATATGTAAAGCCTCATAATTCACCCTCCTCTTAATCCCCTCCCGTCGAGGGATGGGAGATTTTTAACCCTCTCCCCTGGCGGGAGAGGGCGAGGGTGAGGGGGCTTTACTTTTGTTCTCCTTAGTAAAGACTACCTATATTATACATTATACACCTTGCGGCGTTGTTGTGGATACATAAGCAGGTGATTTCACTTTCTTACGACGAGCACAGGTATTCCGGTATCTTCATGTATCACCCCATGGGTCACGCTTCCGAGAACCGCTGCTCTCATGGCCCCCCGGCCGCGGGAGCCTATGACAATAAGGTCAGCTTTTGATTCCGTTGCCTCCCTCACGATCTCATCCACCGGATGTCCCGTTCTGACGGCCTTCCTGCATTTGATGCCGCTTTTCTTGCATAGTTTTTCTGCCTTTTCGATGTACGCTTCTGCCGCCTGTCTCAAATAATCTTCCACCGGCTCAATGAGACGGGTTGGAGCAGCAATGGCAGGGATAGATTGGGTCAAAAAAAGACTCTTGTCGATTACACTCAGAAAGGTGACCGTTGCCCCGGTCTGCCTTGCAAGACCTGCTGCATATTTAACTGCCTTCCATGCGGTTTCCGAACCATCCGTTGCCACGAGAATCTTTGAGATCATACTCCCTCCTTTTGCCAGGTTATCCTGCTATTCATCCCCTGCACATACTTTATCACAATTTCACGTTATCTTCACCACCAACACCGTGCATGGAGAGAGGGCAATTACCCTTTCCGTGACGCTGCCCATCAGAAGCCTCTCGATGCCTGTTTTGCCGTGAGCGCCCAGCACAATAATATCTGTATTATGTTCCTTTGCCGCATTAACGATTGCCTCATAATGCCTGCCTATAAGTGCCAGGCCCTCCGCATTGACTCCTTCATTTTTTGCCATTTTCATTACAGCGCTAATGTTTTTTTCTGCTGCTTCAGGGCTGTCCTTCCAGCGTATTTCATCGAGAGCTTTCTTTAGTCGTGAAGTCAAGAACCCCGTCTCATAGTGCTGTTTTGCCCCGAGGGAGACTACAGAGACAACCATAAGGTTGCTTCCGCATCGCTTTGCGATACTGATGGCCTCGGCTGCTGCTGCCTCGCTGTATTTTGAGCCGTCGGTCGCCAGCATTATGTTCTTGCAATCAATTCTGGCGTCCACCGGAACAATCAGCACTTTGCACGGCGCATATCCGATGACCTTTGCAGTGACGCTCCCCATCAATGCCTTTTTAAGACCTGTTCTGCCCCGTCTGCCCATAACAATAACGTCTATATTCCTTTTCTCCGCTTCTTCAACAATGGCCTTGAAAGGCTGGTCTGTCCTTCTCGCAATAACCTCGCACTCCACATTCTCCCGGGCAGCCCTTTCTCTTATTTCGTCTATATGTTCCCTTGCCTCATGCTCCATTTTTTCAACGAGTTTTTGACCTTCGGTCTCGAGCTCTGGATTAATCTCCAGCACATAAATCACCGAGAGTTTTGCGACGCATGATTTTGCCAGGTATATTGCCTCTTTTATCGCTCCCTCACTATGCCTGGAGCCGTCTGTTGCGAGAAGAATATTTTTAAGCGGTCCCATATAATCCATCTTGTCGGGCATGATCAGTGTCCTCCTGCCTTTAGAATACCTGATGCAGCAAGAGCCAAAACCAATATCTCCATGATTGCAATTGCTCCATATACGGCATCTTTCTTCCTGAAAAATACAGGAATAATCCTCGCATAGCAAAGCAAAGTAACGCCTGCAAGAAACGCTATCCCCGTAAAATTGAGAAAATCGCCTTTGCCGAGCATTCCAAGCCAGCTCCAGCCGGAATTTATTCCGGCGGCTTCAAGATATCTATGAGCCGGCATGCCCCAGTATTTTGGAAGGTCGTTCACAGGTATATGGGGGACAAAAATACCGGTCAAATAAACAATAAATGTAATTACAAGCGCGATCAACCCTATTTTCATGCCCATATCAAGTACTTTCGCATATGCAAGCTGTTCTTCCGTTGCTTTTGATCTTTTTTCCATTTCATTCCTCCATTTTTACTTGTCATTGCGAGCGAAGTGAAGCAATCCCATTAAACCTTTTTACTCTTAATTTCATATTCCCAATCCCTTGAGCAAGGCCCGCATCCCTGCAAAAAGAAGCAGTCCGATAACCATGTATCTGATAGCCGCGGGCTTGGTCTTTGCAAGAATCCTCACGCCGACTATAGAGCCTAACATTATTCCGATGATTGACGGCACAACCATCACCGGCAGCACCGCCCCGTTGTTTATGTATATCCATGCAGCAGATGTATCGGTAATCGAGAGCAGGAATTTACTCGTTGCAACCGATACCTTTAAAGGCGCGCCCATCATAAGATTCAGCACAGGCACATTCGCCCATCCGGCGCCGAGACCGAACATGCCTGCCATAACGCCGACTAGAATAAATGTCGCAAGCCCCTGGGGAGTCCTGTGAATCTTCCAGTTAACCTCCTGTCCCGTGGATGCCTCATAATAAATCCCATTTAGTCTGAGAGCGGTGGAAAGGGCGTCAGCCTGCTTTACCTCAGGATACTCTGATTTTTTCGATAGGAGCAGAATGGCAACTATTCCAAGGATAGTTGCCCCTAAGGCTGTCTGGACAAAATTCGCCGGAAGCGCCAGCCCAATCATAGCGCCGACGATGGCGCATGACGACGCGATAAGCGCCACGGGCAGGGCCAACCGTAAATCCGCCATGCCTTTTTTCAGAAGACCCGGTCCCGCGGCCAGGGCGCCTGCAAGGGCAACCAGGAGGCCTGCGCCCCTCACAAAATCAAGATGGAAAGGAAAGAAGCCGCTTATGATAGGGACAAAAAGCACTCCTCCTCCAACGCCTCCGAGAACAGCCACTATGCCGAGCAAAAATGTTACGACAAATAAGATCAGGGGCCATATCCACCATTGCATTGCAGCCTCAGGCGGAATTAACTCCGGTGATGAGGCAACGGCTGATGCAGCCGCAGAATCGGGTGACAGATGAAATAGACATAACGCAAAAAAAAAGGTCGCTATTTTATGTCCGGCCGGGCTAAATGCATTATGATCTGCTTTTCTGAATAACTCTGTATCCTGATATCTTTTCATTAGGCTCTCCAATACCATTTTACTAATTTTCCTCAGAATTGACGAGACCGCTGAAGACCGGTTCTTCAAAGGGTAAATACTACAGATTTATTCCCTCGGAATTGCAGCTTGCGGGCGCTGATTATATGAAGGGAAAAATGTGCTCTGTTTATCTCGGAGCAGACATGAGTTGAATAGGCATCTTAAACCTCCACGGCTCATTCAGGATTACGTTTACTGCCTTATTCAATTCGGATTCAGCAGTCTTTCCGGAGGGGACTATTATCATCGCTTGTGGATACCGGGCTGCAACTTCCAGCAGCTCCTCGTCGGGATAGCCTGAGCGCATAATATCCTTTGTCCTTATATCCTCTTTGTTCAGTATTTCCTTCATTCTTTTTATAGATATGGCTGTTTCTTTTTTGATTTTTTCCACCTCTTTTTTTTCGCTCCTGCTGTAAAGATGCACAGGCACAAGGCCGAGGAGCAGAACCTGTGAGCCGGTGATCTTTGCCTCTTTTATCGTTTGATCCAGGCAGGTCAGCCAGTTGTCCGTATTATCGAGAGCAACTATGATGTTGCCCGGAATTATACAGACAGGGCAGGGGGCGGTCCTCGCTATTGACTTATAAGCCGGAGTTGTGAGGACTAAGCCGACATTTTCAGACTTTGCGTATCTTAAAATGGCTTCCTCCGGATTGCCCTCTGCGACCACGCTGTTAACCTGTATCTGGCCGCCAATCTCCCCTATCAGCCTTTCAGCGTCTTTTACATGCCGATAGAACTCCCGCCTTGCGGTTTCCACTGCTCCGGGGCCTGCATCGTAATCAATAAACATATTACTGTTAAATACATGGAGCGAGATGACCTCCCCGCCTTTCTCTGCCGCCTTTTCTATTCCGTAGCGCAGGGCATTTTTTGACTGTAATGAGCCGTCGTATGCCACTAATATTTTCACCTTCGCTCCTTTTTATCTCATAGCCGCATAACTCGGCAAGAGAACAGCATCTTTTTTCTGCTCATGGGAAGGCACTAAGACCACCGGGCAAGGGGCTTTTTTGGCTATTTTCCCATACCGGGCAGGACACACTATGAGCTCGCAATTGTGCAAGCCGGCATACTTAACTATTTCATCTTCAGGATAGCCTTCTTCCATTACTGCTTTCACTTTCATCTTCCAGTCTATCTTCTCAGCAAGCCTCTTCATCTCCTCAACTATCTGCTCAGACTCTTTTCTCGCTTTTTCTTCCGCCCTTGGTCCGGCGCCGTAGTCAATAAACATTGCGCTATTGAAAACATGCAAGGCTGTCAGTTCTCCGCCTGATTCTCCGGCCTTATCCATCCCGTACTTCAAGGCATCCTTTGAATTAAGCGACCCGTCATATGCTACTAATACTTTCATTTTTCTTACCTCCTGGTGTTTTATTTTACTTCAATAGATAGCATTAAACATGCCAGAAGGATTTATGCTGATTTGTCAAGCTGTTATATTCAACATGCAGTATTTTAACTGCTGAAGAATATGCAAGTAATTACTGCACTTTAGCTGCCGGGGGGTAATCTGAGGCGGAGATGGATGCCGGATCTATTCCGAGCAGTCTTATTTTTTGCTGCAGATTCTGCCTGTGGATATTGAGAAGCCTTGCAGCCTCTGATATATTCCCTCCGGACTCAATCAGGGCTGCCATAATAAGTCCTCTCTCAAACTGTGCCTTTGCCTCTTTCAGGGGCATCAGGGGTATTTTCTGCAGTTCTTCATTCAGTTCTTTGCCTTCCAGTATATACCTCGGGAGATCATCCCTCTGAATTACAGGCCCCGGCGCAAAGGCTATGCCATATTCAATTGCATTTTCGAGTTCTCTTACATTTCCGGGAAAATGGTACTCCAGCAACGCCTGCATTGCAGCTCTGGAGGCGCCTGTAATGTTTTTTCCGATAGCCTTCTCCCTGTGTTTTTCGATAAAGTAGTTTACGAGGGGGGGTATATCAACTTTCCTCTCCCTCAAAGGAGGCAGTTCTACGGGTATTACATTCAGTCTGTAGTAAAGGTCTTCTCTGAATTTTTTTTCAGTAATAGCCTTTTTCAACTCCCTGTTTGTGGCTGCAATCACGCGTATATCAACCCGGCGGGGCTGTGTGTCTCCAACCCTGAAAAAATCTCCGTCCTGCAATATCCTTAAAAGCTTGACCTGAAGGGGCGGAGCAAGTTCGCCGATCTCGTCGAGAAAGAGCGTTCCCCTGTCCGCCTCTTCCAGAAGTCCTCTCTTATCAGAGATTGCCCCTGTAAATGCGCCCTTAACATGCCCGAAGAGCTCCGATTCCATGAGATTTTCCGGTATGGCGCCGCAATTAATGACCATAATTTTTTTCCTTGCCCTCACACTGTTGCTGTGAATCGCCCTTGCGACGAGTTCCTTGCCTGTGCCGCTCTCTCCTGTTATAAGAACACTGCTCTCGCTGGATGCCGCATGGCGCATAATCCTGAAGACCTCGTGCATCTCCGGGCTGTTGCCGATAATATTCTGAAAAGAGTAACGCGTTTCAAGCTGCGATTTAAGGGCTGTATTCTCCTTTTCCAGAGTTATCTTCTCAAGGGCGCGGCGCACGGGGATACGCACTTCATCAGGGGTAAACGGCTTCTGGATATAATCGTACACTCCCTTTTTTACCGCGTCAACCGCAGACTGTATGGTTCCAAAGGCAGTGATGATAACAAATATACTGTCCGGCGATACTTCTTTAACATGCCCGTAAAGTTCAAGGCCTGTCATTTCAGGCATTATCAGGTCGGATAAGATTAAGTCGTAGTGTTTCTTTTGTATGCGCTCAAGGGCGTCGGGGCTGCTGATTGTTGACTCAATATCAAGGCCTTCTGTTTCAAGGATTGCCTTCACGGACTCGCATACGCTGTGTTCATCGTCAACAACAATTGCTTTGAATCTATCCATTATTCCACCACTCCGGAAGCGGTTAACGGCAGGCGGACGGTAAAGGTTGAGCCTCTGCCGGGTTCGCTTTTGACATCAATGCTGCCGCCATGCTTTTTAATAATACCATAACTCACGGCAAGGCCAAGCCCTGTCCCTTTATCAGAGTCCTTTGTAGTAAAAAATGGATCAAAGACCTTATTGATACTCTCCTCTGGAATACCGCAGCCGGTGTCTGTGAAGATTATTTCTATAAAGTTCCCCGCAGCCCTTGTTGAAACCCCTATGCTGCCCGGCGGTGTGATTGCATGGATGGCATTCAACAAGATATTCATTACTACCTGCCCGATACCTGCGGGATCGGCGTATATCTCGGGGAGACTGTCGGAAAGATTCACTTCAAGATCGAGACTCCTGAAGGCCTCCCGGGCATTGAGGGAATCTATTATCTCGGCGACAGGCTGGTTGATATTTATCTTTTCCGGCCTTATCGGGGTCTCCCTTGCAAAGCTCAGGAGCTGCCTTACGATATTCCGCGCCCTATCTGTCTCATTAACCATCATCTTCAATCTTTCGTATCTCGGGTCATCCTCCGGTGTCTGCTCAAGCATGAGATTCGAAAAGGTAAGGACGGATGTGAGGGGATTGTTAATCTCATGGGCAATGCCCGCCGCGAGTATGCCTATAGAGGCAAGCTTTTCCGCCTCCACAAGCTGCGCCTGTTTTTGCTGCAGCTTCCTGATAGTATCTTCGAGAGATGCCAGGGCGGTTTTGAGTTTTTCCTCCATCCGGTTGAACGAGGCCCCGAGGGATGCGATTTCATCCCCCCCTTTTATCTGAAGCCGCCCTGAAAAATCTCCTGCTGCGATTTTTTTTGTAATCTCTTCCAGTTTCTTAATGGGTGTTGCAATGCTTTTTGAAAGCTTAAGGTTTATGACAATTCCCAATACGAGGACCGCCAAAAGCGCAAATAAAAGTATTCTTGCCGAACTTCCAAGCACATCTCCTATGGCAGTCCTTTCCCTTTTTGACAGGGTTTCAGTAATGGATTGGATTTCTCTTGCCTTTGTTCTTATTTTCTCAACCGAATCCTTTTCCCGTTTGTAAAGCGCAAAGAGTTTGTCCGCAAGGTTGGGCTGAAGCAGCACCTTATTTGAAAGTTCTTCCTGCGCTTTGAAGTTTATTGTAAGGTCGTCAAGTAACTGTTCGTATTCGGTTATTCCCTTTTTCATTACCTCATAATCAGCGCGCCCTATCTCATTGATTATCTCCGCCTTTATGTTGTCAATATTTCTTTTCAGAGTGTCGAGATAATTCTTAAACTCCTTCAGGCTATTGTCATCTCTATATAACAAAAAGTTCTTCTCATATCTTCTTGCCTCAAGGATGTTATTTGTTATGTCGTCGGATACTTCCACAAGGGTTAATTTTGTTGTAATAATGCGGAGCTCTTTGTAGGCGAAAAAACCGAGGATTATTGCGAGTAAAATATGAAGACCAAAACCGAGCAGGAGTTTGTCTCTTATCGTCATTTCTGAAATTATACCTAATAATGACTGAAAAAGCGCAATTCCACCAATAGAGGTCAGCGGAGCTGTCCGCAGCGCCTTAGGAAATAATGTAGATCAACACATAAAAGAATATAAGGAAAAAAGAAATAAGCACTGTAATGCCTATAGGTCTCCTCTGTATGTCTTCATCATAAACCCGTGCGCTCAATTCTTTTAAGGCGCTATATCTTGACTCCATTTCCGTAAAATCATCTTTAGATCCTGTTGTCTGAGCAATTTTCAGTCGGAGATATGCAGCTGATAAAGAAGGTACGAACAGAGGATTTCTGCTGAGCCGGACTAAAGTCGAGGGGATTGCCTCAAAGACAAGCCTGTTAATCTTTGCAGCCAATCTTGCCATTGGATTGCTTATAAACCACATAAAGGCGCCTGCGCCTTTTCTGTAGAACCAGTCAGTGTCAATATTAATCGCTCTTATCTCTGCTGGATATATCCCTGAGCGCATAAGAAGGGTAAATGCCAGAGCTGAGAAAAAGAGCAGCTGAAGCTGGTCAATAACATGCGCGCCTGTATACGGAACATAATCAACAGGGTATGGAAGGATGCTGTAAAGGGGGCCCGGAAATACGCCAATGGCAATGCAGAAAAAAGCCGCTATTCCCATCGCAATGAGCATGTTCTTTGGAGGCTCCGTGGTTCTTATGCCTGAGTCGTGAGAGAAAAAGGCAAAGTAAGTGTTTTTGATGCCCACAGTGAGAAAGATGCCTGCAGAAGATAAAAGTAAGATTAACCATATAATGGCTATACCTTCGCGGCCGATAGCACTCACTATCATCGATTTGGAAATGAATCCATTAAAAAGAGGGAATGCAGAAATTGACGCAGCACCTATCACATAAAAAAAAGCTGTCAGCGGCATTGTTTTAAACAGCCCGCCCAAATTGGTTGTATTAATCTTTCCTGTCTGATGCAAAACTGCGCCTGCGGACATGAAAAGCAAAGCCATGTATAAAATAGAAATGAAGGCATGAGCGACAGCGCCATTCAACGATAGCTCTGTGCCTAACCCAACACCCACTACCATAAATCCGACACCAGAGATAAGAGTATAGGCCAGTACTCTTCGAATGTTACTCTCTATAACAGCGTAAAATATAGGGAATGCGGTCATTGCCGCCCCAATCCATATCAATATTTCAGCGCCTGG
>CAMTVV010000063.1:0-14717 GCA_947085305.1 uncultured Nitrospiraceae bacterium | reverse complement strand
GTTGATTACAAAGCAGATGAATTGATTGCTATGTCTGCAAAGGCATTGAAGAACATGCCGGAAACGAAAAAGCCCTCCATTAAGTCAACCAAGAAAAAGGTCTTGATAACTCAGGAAGGCATTGACGGGCTTTTGGTAAGCGACAGCATCAATGATGATTACGGATTAAGGTTTGAAATGCCGGATATGCTTGCTTATATTCAATCAAAGACAGAATTGACGCGGTATACCATCGCCACCCTTTGGGGATAAACCCAGCCGGTATGTTATAATTTTCTCTTAGGAACTTGAACCGGAACCCCGGAAGGAGGAATTGTTCTGTCTACTTCAAAGCTGCATCTCATCCTTGCAATCCACAACCATCAGCCCGTAGGAAACTTCGAGCACGTTCTGGAGGATGCATACGGAAAGGCGTACTTGCCTTTTCTTGAACTGCTTCGGAAACACCCGTCGGTGAAGGTGGCGCTTCACTATTCGGGACACCTCCTCTCCTGGATGGAGGAAAAACACCCTGAAGCCATTGATATCCTCAGGGGCTTTGTTGAGGCTCGCCGGGTTGAATTTCTGTCTGGAGGGTTTTATGAGCCGATCCTGTCTGTGCTTCCCGACGTGGACAAGATCATGCAGGTGGAGGCGTTGACGGATTATATTATGCGGCTGTTCAGCTGCCGGCCCCAGGGCATGTGGCTTGCGGAGCGGGTGTGGGAACCGCAAATGCCCCGCGCTCTCTCGGCTGCCGGCATAGAGTATTTTCCCCTTGACGACTACCATTTCAAATTGTCCGGCCTTGACGATACGGACCTCAAAGGTTATTTCCTCACCGAAGAGAATGGATGCTCCATCGGGGTCTTCCCGGGGAGCGAAAAGCTCAGGTATTGCATACCCTTCAGGGGTGTTGACGAATTACTCGCCTATTTCAGGGAAGTGCATGCCGCGGGCGGAGCTCCTCTTCTCACCATGGCGGATGACGGAGAAAAGTTCGGCGTATGGCCGAAGACCCATAAGCACTGCTATGAGGATGGATGGCTTGAACGGTTTTTCTCTGCCCTTGAAGAGAACAGGGAATGGATCGAGACCACGACCTTTTCCGAATATCGTTCTGCATTCCGCCCCAGGGGGCTTGTGTATCTCCCAGCTGCATCATACAGGGAAATGGGAGAGTGGGTACTGCCGCCGGAGAAGGGGCGCGAATACGAGCATGCGCTGTATGAGCTGGAGAAAATCTTCGGCGAGCGCGCCAAGGGCATGGTGAGGGGCGGCATATGGAGATCGTTCTTCTCGAAGTATCCTGAGGCGAACCATCTCCATAAACGGATGCTGATGGTGAGCGGGAAGGTGCATGAAGCGGTCACAAAGCTCTCAGCTCTCAGCTCTCAGCTCTCAGGCAAAGGAAGAACTCAAGTGCTCAAGACGGGAAACCTGATGCTGCACGAGCTCTGGAAGGGGCAGTGTAACGACGCATACTGGCACGGGATCTTCGGGGGATTATACCTTCCCCATCTCCGCTCCGCCCTTTACAGGCATCTTATCGCGGCGGAATCCCTGGCCGGGGAAGCGCTTTCCCCGTCGGAACCAGCCGGCGCCGGGGGCAGAAGGATAAAAGAAGCCGGCACGGCATGGAAGGTTGAAGGCGACCTCGACTGTGACGGTTTCAGGGATATGTTCATCAGCGCCAGCGATATGGCCGCATTCTTTACCGGGCGCGGCGGGGGTCTGGTGGAACTCTCCCTGAAGAGGACGGCCGTCAATATCCTGGATACCCTGACGCGAAGGCCCGAGGCATATCATGCCAGGTTGTCGGAGGCGGAGGCAGACTCGGATGAAACCAGGACAATACACGACAGGTTAATCGTGAAGGAGGCGGGACTCGCGGACTCTCTGGCCTACGACACATATACCAGGGCGTCGCTCCTTGACCATTTCTTCCCCGGCGATATACAGCTTGATTCCCTTATCAGGGCAGAGGCCCGGGAAGCAGGCGATTTCATTAACGGGGCGTACAGCATGAATGCGCAGAAGAGAGGAACCTCAGTGCAGGTCAGGCTCTCGAGGGAGGGCATGGCGTCGGGCCGCGGGGTCAGGATCGAAAAGACGGTGAAATTCCTTTCTTCCCGCATGAGGGCGGATTATCTCCTGGAGGGCGAGTATTCAGGGCTCTTCGGCATAGAGTTTAATATTTCCCTTCTCGGTTCACCCTTTGCATCCCTCAGCGTGAAGAATGAGACCCTGCTTATCAAGGACAGGGGGACGCACGACCGCGTCCTGGAATTCTCTGTCAGGGACGGGCATCTGGATCTGGGGTTCACCGTTTCCTTTGACGAGGAGACCACCCTGTGGCATTATCCTGTCGAGACAGTCTCTCTTTCAGAGGAAGGGGTTGAGCGGATTTACCAGGGGACTGCCTTTCTCTTTTTAAGGAGACTTGATTTTAATGGACATAAGAGGTTAGGGTTTAATATAGATTTCCGGGAGGCCAAATGAGGAAGAAATTCGTATATGTGATTTTTTGCACCGCTCTTTTTTTGCCCTGCGCTTTGCATGCTCAGGATACTCTTAGTCAGCTCAAGGAAGAGACTATTTCCTATTTCCGGCCCCTGAAGGGCAAAGTGGTTTCCGTAAACGGCAATGTCATCACTTCTGATCTCGGGGCTCAAGCGGGCATAAAAAAGGGCATGCGGTTTACGATCTTCAATGAAGGAACGCCCTTTCTTCATCCCATCACCAGGGAGCCTATGGGCCGGGTCGAAACGCCCGGGGGAAAGGCTGAAGTAAAGAATGTGAGCGCGGACCGTTCCACTCTCGAACTCATCAAGGGAAAGGCCAGAGAAGGGGATATACTGAGAGTTTCGGAGATGAAGGCAAGAGTCCTTTTTTATCAGGACAGAAACGTGGATTGGAACCTTGCGGAGGCTTATTACCAGGTGTTGAAGGAGAGCGGCAGGCTGGAGTTGATGGATACATCCCTTGACTCTGCGGATGATGCGCAGATCATCGCCGAGGCAAAAAGACTTAATGCAGAGGCAGCCCTTATCCTTACGTCAAAGGAGTCTGAAAAAGAAGCGCTCCTCAGGCAGAGGATCCTCTGGACCGAGGACTCTGCGGGGCTCGCAGATAATGAGGCCAGGGTGGATATGGCCCTTGTGAAGGAGCTCAGGGCCGCCGGGCACATGCGGGCGCCGCTGTCTTCAGCGGGAGATGTTCTTCTTTTCTTCGATCTCCCCTTCAGCGCAAGTCTTATTGCGTCAGGGGACATCAATGGCGACGGCAGCAAGGAGCTGATCATCGGATCCGGACGCGAATTGCGCGTCTATTCCCTCGGCGCAAGTCTCCAGCCCCTCTACGAGCATAAGGGCCCCGGCGGTGATGATTACCTATGGATCGATGCCATGGATGTCAACGGCGATGGAAAGGATGATCTCATCGTGACGGCAATAAGGGGAAGACAGGTAGATTCTTCCAGCGATTATTCAATAACGCCGGCCATCAAAGATGAAGGGAAAGTGGTCTCGTATATCTATGAACGCAAAGGTTCTGATTTTTCTTTGCTCTGGAAAGGAAACGTTTTTCTGAGGGCCCTTGCCCCGATAGGTCTCATTGCCCAGCATTATGACGAAGCTGACGGCTTTAGAGGACCTGTCTTTAAAATGAACCATAACTCCGGCAGCTTCACAAAGGGAGATGCGGTAAAGCTTCCCGCGGGGGTGAATATCTATGATTTCAGCTACATGGCAGGACCTGACGGCGCACGGTATACCCTGGCCTATGATAATTCCGGCTACCTGAATCTTTTTAATGAAGATGGGTTGAGGGTGTGGCAGAGCAAGGAAGACTATAAAGGCTTCCGTAACACCTTCAAGAAAAGCGCTCCCACGGTGATGGTTGACAGGGGTGAATGGTCGGTGAAGGACAGGTTATTCATACGGAGCAGGGAGTCCTTTGTGGTGAAGAGGATCCCCCTGGCAAATATGGCGAGGGGGCTGGGATACAAGGGCTCCCAGATAAAGACCGTTTGGTGGACCGGGCTTTCGATGGAGGAGAACGTGCTGATCGACGGGATATCAGGAGGGGTCATGGATTATGCATTTATCCAGGACAAACTTATTGTCCTCAGCAAGCCCCTCTTCGGATTCAAGCCGAAGAATATCCTGAAGGGCGAAAGTCCTATGGGAAATATGCTCTATGTATTCTCCCTCAAGGGAAGATAGCAGGAGGAGAGATTGCTCTTATCCGGCAGAATTCCAGAACATGTGGCCATTATAATGGACGGCAACGGAAGATGGGCGGAGATGCGCGGTCTTCCGAGGATCGAGGGCCATAAGCGGGGCGCTGAAAGGACAAGGGAGGTCATCGCGGCAGCTTCCGAGGTGGGTGTCAACACCCTCACCCTCTATGCGTTCTCCCTTGAGAACTGGCAGCGACCGGGTGAAGAGGTATCCATGCTGATGAAACTCCTGGAACATTACCTTAAAAAGGAATTCAATGAACTGATAAAAGGAGGGATCGTATTCAGGACTATCGGTGAGATATGGAGGTTGCCGGAAAATATACAGACGCTCCTGAAGGATGCGGAGAATAAGTCCCTTTGCAACACAGGGATCAACCTTGTCCTTGCCCTGAGTTACAGCGGCAGGAATGAAATCATACGGGCAGTGAAGAAAGCGCTCAATGCGGGGGTAATGCCCGAGGATGTTACCGAAACATATTTCGCTTCGCTACTCGATACCTCAGGTCTGCCGGCCCCTGACCTCATTGTCAGAACCAGCGGCGAGAAACGGATAAGCAATTTCCTCCTCTGGCAGGCTGCCTATGCGGAGCTCTATTTTACCGATACCCTGTGGCCTGATTTCACGCGGGAAGAGTTTTTCCTTGCCCTGCATGACTACCAGATGAGGGAGAGAAGATTCGGCGCCGTCCACGCAAGGGCTGAACGCTGACATGCACGCCAAAAGACTGGCGGCGGCCCTTGTCCTCCTTCCCCTTTTCTATCTCTCGGTCATGAGACTGCCGGATGTTTTTTTCTTTGTCCTCCTGCTTACCGCATCCATCGTTGCCCAATGGGAATTCTACACCATGTATCGCATAGACGGACTTATGAAGAATTCAGGGATGTTTTTCGGAATACTCATGTTAGCGGGCGCATATATCTTCAAAAACCATTTTCCATATGTCTTGATGCTTGTTTTTATGGCTGTCTTTGTTATAAGGCTTTTCGGCAGGAGGGATCCTTCTTCTTCACTGCGTGACATCTCATTTACGCTCCTTGCATTGTTGTATATTCCAGGTCTTCTTTCTTTTCAGCTTCTGCTCAGACAGAGTGGTCCAGCATGGATCATCTTCCTTTATGGATGCGTATGGATAGCGGACAGTTTTGCGTTGTATGTGGGCAAGACCCTCGGCAAGAGAAAGCTTTATAGGGAAGTAAGCCCAAACAAGACCGTTGCGGGAGCAGTTGGTTCCCTGATTGGTGTATCCCTTTCAGGTTGGCTCCTGAATCATCTTCTGCTCCATTCAATGAGTTTGTTTGAATCCCTTATGGTTGGCTTTATCATCGGGGCGGCCGCCATAGTGGGGGACCTCGTGGAGTCCATGTTCAAACGGGATGCCGGCGTGAAGGATTCAAGTTCCATAATCCCCGGGCATGGAGGCGTTCTTGATAAAATCGACGGCGCGCTCTTTGCCGGGCCTGTCCTTTACTGGGTCTCTCTTGCTGCGGGGCTGGTGAAATGAAACATACATGCCGACGTATCGGCACAAAGGTGAATGAGAATGTCATTCCCGCTTGTTTCTTAAACAACCCCCTCAATCCCCCTTTGTTAATGGGGAATAAGAAGGATGCTGGACAAGCCAGCATGACAAAGAGAGGTATTCTCCGATGAAACGGATAGTGATTCTCGGTTCCACCGGTTCCATCGGCAGAATGGCCCTTGACGTGATCTCACGGAACAGGGACAGGTTCTCTGTGGCCGGACTTGCGGCAGGAAAAAATATCGACCTCCTCGAAAACCAGGCGAGGACCTTTCAGCCCGAGGTTGTTGCTGTGGCAGGGGAGGGAGATGCGCAGGAACTCAGGAAAAGACTGGGTCCGGGGCAGAAGGTCCTCGCCGGCGAGGAAGGGATAAATGCGGTTGCGTCTTATGGGGGAGCGGATTTTGTCTTGTCTGCCATGGTCGGTTTCAGCGGGTTGTTGCCGACCCTCCATGCCATAAGGGCGGGCAAGGCGATAGGGCTTGCCAACAAGGAGACCCTTGTCAGCGCGGGCGCTATCGTCATGGAGGAAGCAAGGGGCCGCGGGGTTGTGATCCTGCCTGTTGACAGCGAGCACAGCGCAATTTTTCAGTGCATGGAAGGTCGCAACAGAGGGGATGTGAAGAGGGTTATTCTCACTGCCTCGGGGGGGCCCTTTAGGGGGAAGACCTTTGATGAGTTGAAGGAGGTAACACCTGAGGATGCCTTGAAACACCCGAAGTGGAATATGGGCAAGAAGGTGAGCATTGACTCTGCGACCCTGATGAACAAAGGTCTTGAAGTTATTGAGGCTTCCCATCTCTTCGGTCTTGAGGCCGACCGCATCGATGTGCTGGTGCACCCTCAGAGCATCGTGCATTCAATGGTGGAGTTCACTGACGGAGGCCTTCTGGCCCAGATATCCGTGCCCGATATGCGGGGCCCCATAGCCTATGCTCTTTCGTATCCCGGGAGACTGGAAAATACGGTGCCGCGTCTGGAGCTTGAAGACATCGGAAACCTTACCTTTTACCGGCCTGATGCGGAGAGCTTCCCCTGCCTGGGATTTGCGTATGAGGCCCTGAGGGAAGGTGGAACAATGCCTGCAGTGCTCAATGCTGCCAATGAAGTGATGGTAAACGCCTTCCTCCAGGGGAGGATACCATTTACCCATATCCCTGTTATAATTAAGAAGACCATGCATTCCCACAAGACGCAGAAGGCGGCAGAACTGGAAGCGGTGATCGCTGCCGACCGGTGGGCGCGGGAAAAAGCCGGGGAATATATTAAAAAGGCGTAATGCGTGACGCGTTATGCGTAATGGGTGAATAACCTGTCACGCGTTACGGATTACGCATCACGGTTTTAAGGAGATACAATGACAATTTTTTACGCGGTCATACTTCTGGGCATTCTTATCTTTGTGCACGAGCTCGGACATTTTCTTTTTGCCAAGCTGGCGAATGTGAAGGTCCTTAAATTTTCCCTGGGATTCGGCCCGAAGGTCCTGGGGAAAAAATATGGTGAGACCGAATATCTGATCTCTGCTGTTCCCCTGGGCGGATATGTGAAGATGCTGGGGGAGGAAGCTGGGGACGAGATATCGGCAGAGGACAGGGCAAGGGCGTATAACGCTCAGCCGGTGGGAAAGAGGATGCTGATAGTGCTCTCCGGTCCCATCTTCAACATTTTATTTGCCGCTCTTGTATTTGCCCTCATATCCGTTTCA
This sequence comes from uncultured Nitrospiraceae bacterium, assembly GCA_947085305.1. Classification (GTDB taxonomy): domain Bacteria; phylum Nitrospirota; class Thermodesulfovibrionia; order Thermodesulfovibrionales; family UBA9159; genus JAMCQB01. The sequence goes on along the minus strand of CAMTVV010000063.1, from coordinate 7,264 downwards.
GGGATTCCAGTCCCTTATCCTGACATCGGAAAGGTTGCGGAAAACTCCCCTGCTGCCAGGGCCGGCCTTATGACGGGTGACCGTGTCACTGAGATCAACGGAAGCGCAGTCAGGAGCTGGGATGAAATAGAATCCCTCATGAGCAAAAACAGGGGGAATACACTGCTCTTTTCGATAAAAAGAGGGGAAACGGTCATGGAGCTTTCGGTAACTCCGGAGAAGAAGTCGGAAAAGGACATCTTCGGCGAGGACAGGGAAGTCTGGACCAGCGGCATTTCCCCTCTCCTTTACCCTGATGTCGGGGCAGTCACGAAAGGCTCCCCTGCTGAGAAGGCGGGCCTTCAAAAAGGCGACAGGATTGTGGAGATAGAGGGCGTTTCCCTTAAGACCTGGCAGGATATGACCGCGATCATCCATGAGAGCCCCGGTAAACCGCTGAGGTTCAGGATTAAGAGAGGTGACAGTTTTATGGAGGTTGCCATAACTCCTGAAAAGAGCGCTGTTTCGGGTCCCGGCGGAGAGAAGAAAGAGATCGGACTCATTGGAGTGAGGCCCCTCGGTAATGATTTCATAAAGAGGTATGGTCCTGTTGAAGCCGTGCGCTTCGGGGTGATCAAGACCTGGGACGTGTCGGCGCTGACGGTGGTTGCGATCGTAAAGCTCATTCAGCGCATCATCCCTGCGGAGACCATCGGCGGGCCGATACTCATTTTCCAGATGGCCGGGCAACAGGCTGCCCACGGTGCGTTGAGCTTCTTCACATTCATGGCGGTCATCAGCATCAATCTCGGCATACTGAACCTCCTACCCATCCCTATTCTCGACGGAGGTCATGTGCTGTTCCTCCTGATTGAAGCGGTGCGGAGGAAACCCGTGAGTGAAAAGGTGATCATGCTCGCCCATAAGGCTGGACTGGCAATAATCATCACCCTTATGATCTTTGCCTTCTATAACGATATCGGGCGGCTCATCACCGGGAAGATGATCCCCTAATGAGGCCTGCCTCCATAAAAACACAGCTCTCCTCAGGAGGCGTGATATTCAGGAAGACCGCTGAGAATGAGGTGGAGATCGCCCTTGTTGCGGTGAAGGACGGCAAAGTCTGGTCCCTGCCGAAGGGGATTGTTGAAAAGGGGGAAGAAACCCAGGACACCGCAGTGAGGGAGGTGAGGGAAGAGACAGGGCTTTCCGGCAGGATAGTGCAAAAGATAGGAGATATCTCCTACTGGTACTATATTAAAGAGGATAATGCAAAGTGCAGGAAAACAGTGCACTTCTATTTGCTTGAGTATGTGAGCGGCAGCACAGCGGACCACAACTGGGAGGTGGACGCAGCAGAATGGTTTCCCCTTGATGAGGCGCTGAACAGGGTAAGCTATAAAGGTGACAGGGAGACCGTCCGGAAGGCAAAGGAGATGCTTTCGGGGAAAGATTAAAGATTTACGATTGCAGATTGATGATTGTAAATCATACCTCATAAATCAGGAATCATAGATCTAAAATCATAAATTGATATGGGTCGGATACTCGGCTGGAATGAACTGAAAGAGGTTGTGGATGCTGCTAAGGCCGCAGGCAAAAGGGTGGTCTTTACTAATGGCTGTTTTGATATCATCCACATAGGACATGTGAGGCACTTGAGGGAAGCAAAAGGTCTGGGTGATATTCTTGTTGTGGCGCTGAACACGGACCATTCCGTGTCGGGGCTCAAACCGGGAAGACCTGTGACCCCTGAAGCGCAACGTGCAGAAGTGGTTGCGAGTCTTGCCATGGTGGATTATGTCACGATGTTTGGAGAGGACACCCCCTATGAGCTGATAAACCTGCTGAAGCCCGACGTGCTGGTGAAGGGAGGGGACTGGAAAAGGGAAGAGATTGTGGGCTCCGACATTGTCCCCGACACACGCAGTCTTCCCTACATCAGGGGCATATCGACCACAGAGATAATAGAGAAGATAAAAAAGCTTGGAGTCTGATTTCTCCCTAAATATAAAGCCAACTGTCGTATTCCCACTGTCCTTGAGATAGAGAGAATTGACTTTTATTATGTGCCATAGTCCCCTTCAAAAAATTTACAATAGTCCGCATCGACAAATGTGAGGTTTGATTGTCTGCGATCGGTGAAACAAGTTTTATGGTGGTGAGCAAGAAACCCGGGGTAAATTTTTTTTCAGGGAGCTATGGCACAGAGAGAACAAGATGATATCAATTTCCGACATTAAGAATTTCTTCAGTGTACCGCAAGGTACTTCCCATATATACAACCTTGCAGGTTCCTCTGCGGCCCTGTTCCTGAGCCTGCAGGAAGAGCCTTTTATCGTGGCTGAGCAGACAGAAGAGGCTGCATCGGCGCTTTATGATGATATCCGGTTCTTCCTGACCATGTTCGGCGGCGCTCAAAGAAAAATACACTTCCTTCCTGAACCCAATGGGCCGGAAGCTTCGGGAAAAAGGGCTCAGGTTATCCATGAGTTAACGGAAAAGGATTCTATAGTGACCTCCCTTAACGGCATGAATGCTCCTGTATGGCTTCCGGACGAGTTGAGAAGAACCCCCCTCTTTCTTAAAGCAGGTAAGGAGATGGAACGGGAAGGGGTGGAGAGACGCCTTCGAACCCTTGGATACCGGAGGGTCTCTATTGTTTTGGAAAAGGGCGAATACAGCACAAAGGGATGGTTGCTGGACATCTTCCCGTCAACCACTGAATATCCCCGGCGAATAGAATTTTTCGGGGATGAGATTGAGCAGATAAAGTCCTTTGATATAGACACCCAGCGTTCCATCGGCAAGGGCGAAAGCCTTCTCGTGCTTCCGGCATCGCCTCCCTCCGGCGAGACAAGGATAACAGCTCTCGTTAATGCCGTTCGGTTTTTTATAGATCATCACCCGCCCTTCCGTCCTCTCCTCAGCGAGTCGCCTGAGGCGACCGTAGAGGAAAGGATTAACGCCCCCCAACCCCCTCTTAATTTAAGAGGGAGCGATGGGGGAGTTAAGTCCTTTCCCCTTCCGGGAGAGGGCAGGGGTGAGGGGGCTGTTTTTCTGTCAAGGTTTGACATTAAAGGCGAAGGACGCGATGCAGGGCTTCTTTCCCTGAGGGGGCTCGGCATATACCCCGAGGAGAGGAAGTCTTTCGACGATATTGCTCATGCGGTAGCATCCCTCAGCAGGGACAACCGGGTGCTCATTGTCTCTTCTTCGGAGGGACAGGCAGAGAGAGTGAGGGATATTCTCTTCGACAGCGGCGTTGTCGCGCCGATAATCGACAGCGGAGAACTCGCGGCGTATGAGGGCTTGGTTGCCATAACAAAGGGAAAACTCTCCTCCGGCTTTTTCCTCCCCGGCCTTCTGGTTCTGACGGAAAAGGAAATCTTCGGCGAAAGGCCCCTGTACAGGTCGCTAAAGAAATCAAAGGTGTCTCATCTCCTCACTTCCATGGATGACATCACCCCTGGTGATTTTGTTGTTCACCGGGACCACGGCATAGGAAGATTCATCGGCATCCGGAAGGAAGAAATAGGTGAAATTGAAAGCGACCTCATGGTCCTTGAATATACCGGCGGTGACAGGCTCTATATCCCCCTTTACAACATCGACCTTGTAAAGAAATACAGCGCCGAGGAGGGGGTTTCTCCTTCTCTGGACCGGCTCGGCGGAAAGACGTGGCAGAGGAGAAGGGAAAAAGTCAGGAAGGCCGTAAAGGAGATGGCAGAAAAGCTTCTAAGGCTCTATGCGGAAAGGGAGGTGACGAACAGCATCTCTTTCAGCCCCGATACAGAACTTCACAGGGAGTTCTGCGAATTCTTTCCCTATGAGGAAACCCCTGATCAGATAAAGGCAATAGAGGAGATCAGCCGCGACATGGAGTCGGAAAGGCCGATGGACAGGCTTTTGTGCGGCGATGTGGGATACGGGAAGACCGAGGTGGCCATGAGGGCCGCCTTCAAGGCGGTATATGACGGCAAACAGGTTGCGATCCTGGTGCCGACCACTATTTTGTGCGAGCAGCATTATCTCACGTTCAAGAGCAGGTTTTCCGGATTCCCGATAAGGATAGATTACCTGAGCAGGTTCAAATCAAAGAAGGATCAGGAGCTCACGATAAAGTCCCTTGCAAAGGGCGAGATCGACATCGTCATCGGCACCCATGGCCTTCTCCGGAAAGATATCTCTTTCAGCGAGCTCGGCCTTCTCGTCATTGATGAAGAGCACAGGTTCGGCGTTGCCCAGAAGGAGAAGATCAAGGAACTGAAGAAGGGTGTGGATGTCCTGAGCATGACCGCCACTCCTATCCCGCGGACCCTCCACATGGCCCTTTCAGGGATCAGGGGGATGAGCATCATCGAGACGCCCCCTGAAGAGAGGCTTGCGGTGAGGAGCATTGTTTCGGTCTTTGATGAAAAGCTGATAAAGGAAGCACTGGAAAGGGAGCTCAGCAGGGGCGGCCAGGTCCTCTTTGTGCATAACACGATAAATGACATTGAAAAGATGGCCGAGCTGCTGAAACGGCTCATGCCGGAGGCGCGCTTCGCTGTTGGCCATGGCCGGCTGGCAGAGAAGAGGCTTGAGGAGGTTATGCTGAGGTTTATAAAGAGGGAAATCGACGTCCTCGTTTCCACGACTATCATCGGTTCCGGCATTGATATCCCCACTGCCAACACCATAATCATTGACAGGGCCGACAAAATAGGGCTCTCGGACCTCTATCAGCTCAGAGGGAGGGTGGGAAGAAGCAATGTGAGGGCGTATGCATATTTTCTTGTGCCTGGAATGGATGTTATCACCGAAGAGGCAAAAAAGAGGCTCCAGGCAATAAGGGAGATGAGCTATCTCGGGGCAGGGTTCAGGCTGGCCATGAAGGACCTGGAGCTGAGGGGCGCGGGGAACCTCCTCGGCGCGGAACAGTCAGGGCACATCCATGCCGTGGGATTCGACATGTATGTGGAGATGCTCGAAAATGCCGTTGCAGAGATGAAAGGACTGGAGGTCAAAAAGGAGATTGAACCGTCCATCACCCTTAAGGCGGCAGCGCTTATCCCGGAAAGCTACATTGAAGACATGACCGTCAGGTTGAGCGTGTACAGGCGGATAGCCAACGCAAAGAACACTGAGGATATTGAAGATATGGAATCAGAGCTGAGGGACCGCTTTGGGGTTCTGCCGGATGAGACAAGAAATCTCCTTGAAATCATGAGGCTGAAGATCATGGCGAGAAAACTTCTTATCACCAGAATCTCCGAGGCAGAGGGGAAGGTGAGGTTCGTATTTTCAGACGGGACGCCGGTCGGGACCGATAAAATCTTCGGCCTCCAGAAGACCTTTCACGGCGTCCGCTTCCATAAGGACGGATTCGAGTTCAGTTACAGGGGACTTCTTCGGAATGAATCCTATAACGAGCTCCATCGGGCAATGTCAGCCCTGAGCGCCTGAAGATTCTTCTTTACTTGTTCATGACTTTCTGATAATTTTAGTAAGTGATATGAAAAAACTGAGATCCTGCAACGGATTGTTATCTTCATTGGCGGTCACAGTGCTTTTTATCGGCGCTTGCGCCACCACGTCCAGTGAAGATAAGGTTCAGAAGGCTACGGCGCATTACCAGCTGGGTGTTTCCTATCTTAATGACAATAATATCTCGCCGGCCTTTGTGGAGTTCCAGAAAGCCCTGGAGCTTAACCCCAATGACAAGGAAGTACTCAACGGCATCGGGGTCATCTATCTTCTGAAACTTGAGGACTTTCCCAGGGCCATAGACCACTTTGAGAGGGCCCTCAGAGTGGATAAAAACTTCTCGGAGGCATCAAACAATCTTGGCTTTGCCTATGAAAAGATAGGAAAGTTCAATGAGGCAGTGGCTGCCTATAAGGCGGCCCTGTCCAACCCTTTTTACCGGAACGCTGAAAAGGCTTTTAATAATATGGGCAGGGCATATTACAGGATGAAGAGATATGATGAGGCAATGGACGCTTACCGGGAGGCAGTAAGGAGACATTCCGATTTTAACCTGCCTTATTATGGGCTTGCCCTCTGTTACAATGCCCTGGGAAGGTATGGGGATGCTGCTACCGCCCTGAAAAAGGCTCTGGACATGGACCCGCCTTATCGGGGGAACAGGGAAAAGGCATTGAACGATATGAGGGAAAGAAAGCTGCTTCTTAAAGGCGATGAAGAAAAGGATATGGAAGACCTCCTTGAGATAATGAACTACTGAACAAAGAAGGATTCGAGGGGTCCTGGATTCAAGGGGTCAAGTGAAGTACTAAGAAATTAGATGCTGAAGAACTATAAAGAATTAAAAGTCTGGCAAAAATCGTATCAATTATGTTTAGGAATATACGCGATATCAAAGAGATTCCCCAAGGAAGAAACATATGGATTGACATCTCAGATAAGAAGAGCTGCTGTATCGGTCCCCTCCAACATAGCTGAGGGTTATGGTAGGAAAACGACCCCCGAGTATATTCAATCTCTGTATGTTGCTTATGGCTCGAACTGTGAACTGGAAACGCAGATATTGTTATCTGGGGACCTGGGTTATATTAGAATTGAAGACATGAATAAGCTTCAGGAAGACATGGGAGAGGTCGAAAGAATGCTTAAAGGGCTTATTAAATCCTTAGAAAATAGACCTTGAACCCTTGAATCCTCGAATCCTTTGTTTTATGCTCCCTGTTGACGTCGAGAGATTGATAAAAGAGGCTGAAGAGGCAAAGAAGCATGCCGTTGCCCCCTTTTCCGGCTTCACTGTCGGCGCCGCACTTGTGACCGGTGGGGGCAGGATATACCGTGGGTGCAACATCGAAAACCCTTCCCTGATGCTCAGTTTCTGCGCCGAGAGGTCCGCTCTCATAAAGGCATTGACAGAAGGTGAAAGGGATTTTAAGGCTATGGGCATTGTATCAGGTGACGGCAGATACTGCTTCCCCTGCGGAGAGTGCAGACAGATGCTTGCCGAATTTGCCCCTGATATAGAAATATATCTTGTATCCGATGCCGGCATAAAAAAATATTCAGTTCGGGACCTTCTTCCCCATCCCTTTCTAAAATAAGACGGGAATCCTTAATAAAAAACTCTAATAAAACCTTAAAATTACTTGACAATAAAGAATTTATATGATTCAATTTAAGCTGAAATAGATAAAAAACCTCTTTTAAAGGAGAGTTCAATATGAAGAACAAGCTTATTTTTCTTCCTCTGATTCTGTTCATGGTACTTGTTATTGCATCCTGCGGAAGCGAAAAGACCGCAAGCCTTCCCACAGATGCG
>CAMTVV010000062.1:0-6916 GCA_947085305.1 uncultured Nitrospiraceae bacterium | reverse complement strand
CGAGATGCTCTCGTTGGTGACTGGAGTTCAGACGTGTGCTCTTCCGATCTGGCCATGGTCTTTGTCGGGCTGGTTGGCGCTGCCACCTATGCGTTGCAAGGTTCGGTGGACGTCCTGGCCTCCGCGCTTTTGGCGACTACGGCTATTGCCACTGCCCACGCGGGCGCCCGACACGCCAGTTCTCTTGCTGAATGGAAACTGAAGCGATCATTTGGAGCCTTTCTGATTGTCGTTTCCTGTCTCCTGTTTATTAAGCCTTTTCTTCCCCGTGTCGTATACTTCGCGGCAGGGTGGAGCAAAGTTCTGGTGCTCCTCACCGCGGGTGCGCTGACAGGCTTCCTCTCCGGCATGATGGGAGTGGGCGGCGCGGTAGTGATGATCCCCGTCATGGTCCTCCTGGTAGGCCTCGGTCAGCATACCGCTCAAGGCAGTTCCCTCTTAACCATGGTTCCTGCCGGAATCGCAGGAGCATGGACGCACATGCGTTTTGGTAATCTGGAAACAAACCTCCTGAGAGGATTGATTCCCGGGGTGTTTCTTGGAACATACCTTGGGGGAAGCATCGCGCACTTTCTTCCGGACGGGATGCTGAGATCAGTTTTCGGGCTCATGCTGGTCTGGACGGCCCTCCGCTATCTCAGGACGCCGGTGCCATCGGCTGAAGGAAAAGAGACGTATCATGAGTGACTTTGTGCGAATGGACAGAGAGGGATACCACGGGTGATTTGTGTTCCGCAGAATGCTGCATCTTCGGCAGGAGATCTCGGAATTATTTATGTTCTGACAAATGTACCCGCATTGAAGGGATTAAAGGCGCCTTTTTACAAAAGGTCCTCTTTTGAGGTAAAATCCTGTCGATGAAACGTTTTGAGGAAGTGATCAGCTTTCACGGCCACAGTTGTCCCGGCCTTGCACTGGGGTACCGGGTTGCGCTGGCGGCATTGCAGGCCATGGATATGGAAAATATCTCTGAGGATGAAGAACTGGTTGCCTTGGTTGAGAACGACTCTTGCGCAGTGGATGCGATTCAGGTTGTCACCGGCTGTACGTTCGGGAAAGGGAATCTGATCTTCAAAGATTATGGAAAACAGGCGTATACCTTTGTGAAGAGGCCTTCGGGAAACGCCATCCGGATATCCATAGAATTTACCGCTCCTGAAGAAACGGAAAAGGAAAAAGAATTATGGAGGCGTTACTCACAGGGGGACCGCTCGGAAGAGGTAGTGAGGGCGGTCCATAACCGTAAGGCAAAGAAGACAAAGGCCATCCTTGAGGCGCCGGAATCTGCGTTGCTGAAAATCACAAAAGTGAAAATCCTCCTGCCTCAGGAGGCAAGGATCTATCAGAGCCTCTCCTGCGGTATGTGCGGTGAAAAGACAGCCGAGCCGAAGTCAAGGGTTAAGAACGGAAAAATCGTCTGTATCCCCTGTTTTGAAAGGACATGAACCATGGAGAAACTGCTTGAGAAGGCACAGGTCTTAATTGATTCTTTGCCGTATATCCGTAATTTCTACGGGAAGACCTTTGTCATAAAGTACGGCGGCGCGGCGCAGGTCGAGGCTGCGCTGAAGGACTCCTTTGCGCAGGATGTGGTGCTACTGAACTTTATTGGCATCAGGCCTGTGATTGTTCACGGCGGGGGACCGAAGATCAGCGAGACCATGAAAAAGATGGGGAAGGAGCCTGCCTTTGTTCACGGCCAGCGCGTGACTGACAAGGAGACCATGGATATTGTTGAGATGGTTCTGGGCGGCCTTGTGAATAAAGAGATCGTGGCCCTGATCAACAGTCACGGCGGCAAGGCAGTGGGACTGAGCGGCAAGGATGGAGGGCTGATCAAGGCGAAAAAGAAGCTCATGAAAAGGGCGTCTGTCACAGGAGAAGATGAGACCATCGATATCGGGCTGGTGGGCGAAGTTGAGTCAATCGAGCCGGCCATCCTCGACTCCCTCCAGAGGGACGGGTTTATCCCGGTGATCTCTCCCATCGGCGTGGGAAATGCCGGGCAGGCGTTCAATATTAATGCGGATTACGTTGCTTCTGCCGTTGCATCTTCGTTAAAGGCTGAGAAATTGATACTTCTCACTGATGTGCCGGGGATCAAGGACAAGAAGGGGAACGTAGTCTCCACGATCCCGAAGAAAAATGTGAAGAAACTCATGGATGACGGCACTGTCACCGGCGGCATGCTTCCAAAGGTTCAGGCATGCGCCCGTGCCCTTGACGGCGGGGTGAAAAAGACCCATATCGTGGACGGCAGGGTGCCTCACTGCCTCCTTCTTGAGATTTTTACGAAAGAGGGAATTGGGACTGAGATTGTGGGATGAGACCAAATATGCTCATACGGCAGCAGTAAAGGAAACATGCTCTTTATAGTGGCTGAAGCCGCTGCTATACACAGCGATATAAGTCATAACCAGTTTGTCATTGTCCGGCTTGACCGGACAATCCAGCCCTTCGACAAGCGTTCGACTGAGCTCACGCCGAAGGCTCAGGGTGACTATGGTGTCATGGTGAGCCTGTCGAACCATAGATTCCCCGATCAAGTCGGGGAATGACGTTGTTGTTGATTTATGACGCTCAGTATAATTCAATGAGCCGGCATCCGTAATAGATCAGGCTTCCAGCCTGACGCTTTGAGGTTTTGAACAAAGATGCGTAAAGGCAAGAAATTTAAATCTATTATAGTTATCTTCTTTTTTCTCGCTGCCCTCGTTCCTCTTGCCTATTTTCTCCTGATGCCCGATGTTTCAAAACTCCAAAAAGTGAATCCCGGGAAGACTTCTTTCATGAAATTCAGGGAAAAGGAAGAGGAAAAGAGAGGGAAGAAGTACCGGATTTCTCAGGCATGGGTCCCCCTTGCCCGGGTCTCTCCTTACCTCATCAAAGCTGTGCTCATTGCAGAGGACGACAAGTTCTGGAAGCATGAGGGCTTTGATTATGAGGCGATACAGAAGGCCATAGAAAAGGACATAAAAGCTAAGAAGTTTAAAGTGGGGGGCAGCACCATAAGCCAGCAGCTTGCAAAGAACCTATATCTCTCTCCTGCAAAGAACCCCTTAAGGAAGATTGCAGAAGCGGTCATCACATGGAGAATGGAAAGCGTCCTCTCGAAAAAACGGATGCTGGAACTCTATCTTAATGTCATTGAATGGGGAGAGGGGATATTCGGTGTGGAAGCAGCATCACGGTATTACTTCGGAAAATCCGCTGCCGATCTTTCCGCTGAAGAGGCTGCCAGGCTTGCAGCGGTCCTCCCGAACCCGAGGAAATATAATCCCACCGGGAATCAGCGGTATGTGGTGAACCGGTCAAACCTGATCTATAGCATCATGGTGAAACGGGGGATCATTATCCCTGAGTACAGGGAGGTCACCGGAGAGAGCGGTCCTTCCTCTGAAGCCGGAAACGACCCAGCACATGTGCCCATCGAGAAGCTGAGACCGGCGGATTGACTGCGGGCGAGCATAGCATAGACGTCTTAAGTCACTTCACTTCGATGTCATTCCGGGCCTGACCCGGAATCCAGTCTATGACTGTATTTCTCCCATGACCTGAACGATCAACTCCCTTTGCCTTTCCCTGTTGTCGAAGTCGATGAAGACGATCTGCTGCCATGTCCCCAAGACCAGTTCGCCCTTCATCACCGGGATGGTGAGGGAAGGCTTCATGAGGGCTGCCCTCACATGGGAAAAACCATTCCCGTCTCCCCACCTTTTGTCATGCTCATAGGGAATGTTCGAAGGCGCGATCTTCTCTATCACCCTCTTCAGATCGTTGATCACTCCTGATTCATATTCTATGGTTGTAATTGTCCCTGTTGAGCCTGTACAGAAGACCGTAACCAAACCGTTCTCGATCTTCGATTCGCGCAAGACAGATATGACCTTATTGGTAATGTCGATTATGTCGGTGAAACCTTTTGTGCTCAGCGATATGGTGTCGGTGAATATCATGGCCGCATCACGGATCAGAACAACCGCGGATTCTTTGATTTGTCGTCGATCATCTTGACTAACTCATCATAGGATATGGTCTTGACTCCTAAAGCTTTTGCCTTCTGCAGCTTTGAGCCGGGGTCTTCCCCTGCCACGAGATAATCAGTGCTTGCCGAGACAGCAGCGGATGCGCGGCCTCCATTGGCCTCGATGAGGTCCTCCACCTCTTTCCTTGATTTCGGCAGAGTCCCGGTAATCACAAAGGTCAATCCCTGAAGGGGTCTCTTCTCCTCTGTTCCTGAAACAAAGTCAGAATTCGTAAGTTTCAGTCCGTGCGCTTTGAGGGATTCCAATGTTTTTATATTGCTCTCATCCCCGAAAAAGGCGGCTACCGAAGACGCGATCTTTTCTCCCATCTGCCTGATCTGCATAATCCTTTCCGGGGTCACCCCGTAGAGATCTTCGAGGCGTTTGAAATCCTTTGCGAGGAGTTTCGCCGCATACTCCCCAACATGGAGGACCCCGAGGGCGAAGAGGAATTTAGCAAGGGTGGCATGTTTTGACCGCCCGATGGCTTCCATGAGGTTTTGAGCCGACTTCTCCGCAAACCTCGGCAGCTCAAGGAGGTCCTCCTTCTTCAACGTGTAGATATCCTCAAAATGTTTTATGAGACCCTTTGAATAAAGGAGTTCCACATTCTTTTCTCCGAGGCCTTCGATGTCCATGCCGCCCCTGGATGCGAAATGGATGATCTTTTCCTGGACCTGTGCCGGGCAGTGCAGGGAGACGCATCTCACTGCCACTTCACCCTCTTCCCGCACGACCTTTGAACTGCATACAGGGCATTTCTCAGGGATGGCTGGTTTTTTCTCTTTCCCTGTTCTTTTCTCCTTTACCACCATCACCACGTGCGGGATTACGTCGCCTGCTCTTTCCACAACAACCGTGTCTCCAACACGTATGTCTTTCCTCTCTATCTCATCCCAGTTGTGCAGTGTGGAACGGGAAACGGTTACACCGCCGATACGCACAGGCTCAAAAACAGCAAAGGGGGTGATGACCCCTGTTCTGCCGACACTTCCGAGGATCTCCTTTATCTTTGTGGTGCCCTGATGGGCCTTAAATTTATATGCAATTGCCCACCGGGGTTCCCTTGTCTTTACCCCCAGTTTCTGCTGAAGCCCGAAGTCATTCACCTTTATCACTGCGCCGTCCGACTCGAAGGGGAAAGAGTTCCGGCCTTCTTCGATCTCCCTGATAGCGTCAATGGCCTTGTCTATTCCTCCCGCAATCCTCATGGTCGCCGGGGTCGGAAACCTCGCGTCTTGAAGCCATTTGACGAATTCAGACTGGCTTTTGAAATGTATTCCTTTCACCGTCCCTATTCCGTAACATGCGAGATAGAGTTTGCGGGAGGCTGTTATCGCAGGATCAAGCTGTCTCACCGAACCGGCAGCGGCATTCCTCGGATTGGCAAAGAGGGGTTCACCCCTCTGCTCCCTCTGTTTGTTCAGCTTTTCGAACTCATCCAGATCCATATATACCTCGCCGCGGATATCGATCTCCTCCGGGATTTTCCCCGGCACTTCTATCTTCAGGGGGATTGCCTTAATGGTCCTGATATTCCGGGTCACATCTTCTCCTTCATAACCGTCACCCCTTGTAGAGGCCCTGAGGAGAAGACCGTTTCTGTAAGTCAATTCCATTGCCAGGCCGTCGTATTTCGGCTCCACGGTATATTCAATGTCTTCCTCTGTGCCGAGAAGCCTCTTCACCCTTTTGTCGAATTCCCTCATTTCCTCGTAGGAGAAGGCATTATCCAGGGAAAGCATGGGCTCTGAGTGTTTTACCTTTTCGAATTTCTCCAGGGGAGAAGCGCCGACCCGCAGGGTAGGAGAGTCGGGAAGGAGATAATGATGTTTCTCTTCCAGTTCCTTCAGTCGGCGGTAAAGCCTGTCATATTCTTCATCCGAGATGACCGGAGAATCGAGAACGTAGTAACGGTAGTTATGATAATTGATGTCCCTGACGAGGGTTTCGATCTCTTGCTTGATCTTTTCCGGGATCTTTTCAGGCATAATTATTTCTTATTTTTAAGGACTATGGATAACATCTCTGCGCGAGTAAGGGTTTTTACATGCTCTTTGTTCGTTTCTGACTTTCCCGTTCATATTGAACTCACAAGCTTCAGATCATGAAAATAGTTTTTATAGACTCCGAGGTCCCGGGAAAGCAGGCAGTCGGCATGCACAAGGGCATGGGCGCCTATGAGGAAATCGCCAAGGACAAGTTGTCTTTTTGTCAGCACGGTTCCGCACTTAGGGCAGGCTGCCTCAAAAACATTGCCGCAATTGCCGCAGGAGAAGCGGTCTTTCTTGCCCTTCTTAGCAAACCCGGCCCACCGCGTTCCGGCTATGTGGAGCGACTTTTCATTCGACGGGACAAGTCTCATGCCGGTCTCTGCGAGGAACAGCTTGAGCTCATGTTCTGACGGAAACCGGGCTGCGAGCTCTGCGTAGACCACCTCACAGAATATCAGCTTCCCGCTCAAAAGATGCTTGTCCAGAAGCCTCTTTGAAGATTCACTACGTGGCTCTCCGGGAATAAGGATATCGAGCAGAATATTCGTATCAACAGCGGTGATCAATGGCCCCGAAGCTCCTTTACGAGGTCATCGCTGCATTGCCCCTTGAGCTTTGTGAGCTTGCCCACCCATTTATCGAAAGGTGACTTTGTAACCGCCTTTTTTATCAGGATAACCCCTTCCTTTTCCTCAAAACCCACATCCTCTCCCGGATGCACCCCGAGTTTATCCCTGACTTTCTTTGGCAGAGTTATCTGGCCTTTGGATGTCACTTTTGCGACTATCATCGCTGCCTCCCCGTAAGGAACTATTTTCCTTACTTTTAGTGTAAGGAAATGATGGCCTCCTGTCAAGGCTTAGCCGATTACCCCTGCAAGGGAAATATGCAGTGCGG
>CAMTVV010000061.1:0-6001 GCA_947085305.1 uncultured Nitrospiraceae bacterium | reverse complement strand
TCCTCAGGCTCACCATATTCTGAAATTTATCGAGGTCAATGCCGTTTTCCTCGCTTCCTCGCGTGCAGCTTTGGCCGCTGCAGCCTTTGCTTGTGCCTGGCGTTCACGGTGAGGCACATATCCGTCAGGTGCTATAGCGCCGTGCTTCATGACGTTCATTACGAGCGCTTGGGGCCGTTCAGCCTTGCTGAAATCGCCGGCATACGTCTGGACCAATTTGTCGATCTGATCCAAAAAATCAGGTCGCTTCAGCCACCTCTGGTAGTCCACCCTCTCAAATGGAGTCCCCTCAACGATTGCCTTTAGATCTTCCCCTATGTCTATGGTCGACGGAGCAATTTGTTTTTCTTTTACACCTTCAACTACTACTTTGGGTGTAGTTGTATTTTGTTTATTATTCTTAGTGGTATAAATACTCTGTTGCGGATTTTCCGGCTGCGGTTTTTCCGTATCCGGTTTTTCCGGATACGGTGGCTCGGCCTTGTCTGTCCGGGGCTCTTCAAACACATGCCAGATACTTCCTACAATTCTACCCCTCTCCCTGACCAGATCGATACGGAGATAGCCGCATTTCCTGATTTCCTTACAATTCTAAAAATATCTGCCGAAACAAACTGCCATTAACTTAATAAGGAATAACTGGCTAAAGTGGGCGGGATCGAACTCACTCGACTTCGCGTTTCAGAACTTTATTATTTTAATGATTCAGGATTTGAAAGTATCGGAAAGAATTTCTTGCTGAAGCGGGGTTATCCAACAAGGGTTCTATGGACAAACCATGGACAACTTTATTTGATACTTTCATTCTGCCCAAATCATTACTAACCCATCTTCCGCAGTTATCTTTTAATATTCATCAAAAAGATATGTAAGCGATTCGGAAATCTGCGCCGATGGGGACGGTGGTATTGCCATATTCTGAAAAGCAGATGTAGTGAAGAAAAGCCCCTTGCGGAAGAGGTTTAGAAAGCGCATAATTCTGTCATGTACCTGCGGCGTTATGGCAAGAAAGTTGATGGAGAGGAATACGGATACTGGTCACTGGTAGAATCCGTCCGAACCGCCAGAGGACCCCGGCAGAGGGTTGTAGCAACCATAGGCAAGTTGCCGGATTTTGATAAAGAGGAGCGCTTTGGCTGGGAAGAGATCGGACGGATATTGACCGGCAAGCCTCAACCACAAGACAGCCTGTTTGAAAAGACAGAGAAGCCGCCCTCATGGGCAACCGTGGATATCAATCGAGTTAGTGTCGAGAGACTGCGCAGTTTTGGCGATGTATATCTTGCGCTTCTCCTATGGCACCGGCTCGGCTTTGCTGAATTCTGTAAAGAACAGAT
Source organism: uncultured Nitrospiraceae bacterium (assembly GCA_947085305.1). Taxonomy (GTDB): domain Bacteria; phylum Nitrospirota; class Thermodesulfovibrionia; order Thermodesulfovibrionales; family UBA9159; genus JAMCQB01. The sequence goes on along the minus strand of CAMTVV010000061.1, from coordinate 4,664 downwards.
ACCTGAAGGAAGGGAAGCAATACCGTGGTCAGTAATGGCATGTATTCTCAGCGTTGCGCGTTTTTGTGCGCCGTCTTCGGAACTGCAGATAGCGGATTCATGGTATGACAAGACCGCGCTTGATGATCTACTGGGAGTTCCCACAGACAGAGTAAACGATGATCGACTCTATCGCGCCCTGGATGCCCTACTTCCACACAAAGACGCACTGTGCAGGCATTTACAAAACCGCTACGGCGAACTTTTTGGTGAGACCTTTGACTTTCTTTTCTACGACATAACTTCTACATATTTTGAAGGTATGGCTCTCGGCAATCCCCAGGCAAATCGGGGTTACAGCCGCGACAGCCGTCCGGATTGTCCACAGGTCTGTATAGGCTTGGTGACAAGTCGGGAGGGTTTGCCGCTTGCCTTTGAAGTCTTCGACGGCAACCGGGCCGATGTCACCACCACAGAAGAAATGGTCCTGATTATGGAGAGCAAATACGGCAAAGCAAACCGGATCTGGGTCATGGACCGTGGGATGGTAAGCGAGGAAAACATAGAGTTCATGTGTGAGCGTGGAGCGAGATACATTGTCGGCACGCCGAAGTCCATGCTCAAAAAGTTTGCACAAGAACTTATAGCAAAAGACTGGGAAGAGGTTCATCCCGGCGTTGAAGTAAAAAAATGCGCAAGCCCCGAAGGCAAAGACGAAACCTTTGTGCTGTGCCGCTCTGAAGGCCGTAAAGACAAAGAGACAGCAATCCTCAACCGGTTCATTGTGCGGCTGGAGGCAGGACTTAACAAACTCAAAGAACAGGCGGCCCAGGGAAGACTCAGAGACCGGCAGAAGGCTGACCGCCGGATCGGACGGCTTTTTGAGAGAAACAGCCGTGCCGCATCACTCTTTGACGTTATCGTTACAGAAATAGGGGCTGGGAAGGACAGACGCCTTGTGGTCGATATCAAAAAAAACGAAGAGCGTTATCAGTGGGCGCTTCAGAGTGGCGGCAGCTACATCCTTCGCACCAACTGGAAAGAGGCCGACCCAAAGACGATATGGAAGCGGTACATTCAGTTGACCGAAGTGGAAGATGCCTTCAGGACAGAAAAGCATGATCTTGGCCTGCGGCCTATATATCATCAGAAACAAGACAGGACCCATGCACATATACTGGTTTGTTTCCTGTCGCTGGCCATGAGGAGAACCCTTCAGCAGTGGATGAAGGCCTCAGGGCTCGGCGCTGCGCCGAGAAAACTTATTGAGGAAATGCGCGAAGTGAGATCCCTTGATGTCCTGCTTCCGGCAAAAGACAAAACCATCAGACTGAGAGTGGTCTCTACTCCTTCAAAAGAACTGAAGGTTCTGCTCCAGAGAATGAAAATATTTTTGCCCAACAGACCCAAGATAATTGAAAATGTAGTGAGGAAAATCGCCTGATTTGAAACGTAACTCCCTGATGTAATTGACTTTCAAATTTTGAACTGCGGAAGATGGGTTAGTTCACCTGCCGCCCTCTCACACACCACGGTACGTGCCGTTCGGCATACGGCGGTTCGTAAAGTTATAAAGAACAGCAGTAAACATCGGCAAGACCGATAAGGCCTATTCCACATTATGCGAATTATAGAAGGCAAGGGGTGGTAAGTCAAGGAAAACTGAGTGAAAAGACCCGAAAATCGGGCAAGTATGCGGTCTAACACCTTCAATTTTATTATACCGATTCGGTATAATTTACAAGGTTGTTATCCAGAGCGTCTGGTGCGTTAGCCAATTCTATGGGTAACCCTCAATCCTGCAACCTCAGATATCTATATTCCTGGCTTCCAGAGCGTGTTTTGTGATAAATTCTTTGCGCGGTTCCACCTGGTCGCCCATGAGGATCGTGAATATCTGGTCGGCCTGCACAGAATCCTCAACGTTCACCTGGAACAGGGTACGCTTGTCAGGGTCCATGGTGGTCTCCCATAACTGCTGGGGGTTCATCTCGCCAAGGCCTTTGTACCGCTGAATGGATAGCCCCTTTCGCGCTGTTTCAAAGACATATGAAAGAACATCGCTTGTTGTTGCCATCTCTTTCTGTCCGTCCTTGGTGATTGCCTTATACGGCGGGGTTCCCAGATCCTTGATGGCGCTGTACTTTGTCTCCAGTTCCCTGAACTCAGGGGAAAGGAGGAGGTTCGTGTCGAGGATGAGCTTGCCGGTGTGGCGGCGTATCTCCACCCCGAACCCTTCGTGTTCCTCGTCTTCATATATATCACCGGCTTTCATATCAGGCACCAGAACCTTGATCTTCTCGAGAAGCCCGGACAAGTCTTTTCTGTCTTTCAGGACTGTCTTGTTGATACCCTCGGCAAGGAGGGCCCTTAAAACACGGGCATCCTTTCTCCTTCTTTCGAACCACTCCATCAGATTTTCGAAATTCAAAAGCCGCTTCAGGAAGGGAATGAGGGCCTTGCCTTTCACCTCCTGCCCCTTTATCAGAAGGGCGATATCGTCTGCTGCCAGCTCAAAGAGCATATTCTGGAGTTCTGCCTCGCTCTGGATATACCGCTCCGTCCTGCCCCTTTTCACCTTGAAAAGTGGAGGCTGTGCGATATAGAGGTAGCCGTTCTCGATAAGCTGCGGCATCTGCCGGTAAAAGAAGGTGAGCAGAAGCGTCCTGATGTGGGCGCCATCAACATCGGCATCCGTCATGAGCACGACCTTGTGGTATCTGATCTTCCCTATGTCAAAATCGTCCCCGCCGATCCCTGTTCCCAGGGCGGTGATGAGGATCCGTATCTCCTCATGGCCGAGCATCTTGTCAAAGCGGGCCTTTTCTACATTGAGGATCTTGCCCCTGAGGGGGAGGATCGCCTGCAGCCGGCGGTCCCTGCCCTGTTTTGCAGAGCCCCCTGCGGATTCGCCCTCCACAATGAAGATCTCGCTCAGCGCCGGGTCCTTCTCAGAACAATCAGCCAGCTTTCCCGGGAGACCGGTGTCTTCCAGCGCGCCTTTCCTTCTAGTAAGCTCCCGCGCCTTCCTCGCAGCCTCCCTGGCGCGGGCAGCCTGAATTGCCTTTTCGATGACCTTCCGCGCAATGGACGGGTTCTCCTCAAAAAAGGTGGAGAGGGTATCATTCACGATGGACTCCACTATTCCCTTCACCTCGCTGTTGCCCAGTTTCATCTTAGTCTGGCCCTCGAACTGGGGATTCGGGAGTTTCACGCTCACCACGGCTGTCAAGCCTTCCCTGATATCATCTCCTGAGAGCCCTTCCTTGCCATTTTTTGAAAGTCCGGAGGAAGCGGCATAACTATTGGCGGTCCTTGTGAGGGCAGATTTGAACCCTATCAGATGGGTTCCCCCTTCCCTGGTATTGATATTGTTGGCAAAGGTGTAGATCGCCTCTGCATACCCGTCGTTGTACTGGAGGGCAACCTCGGCAAAAATGCCGTCTTTTTCCCCGGAGATATAGATCGGTTTCGGATGGAGGGGCGTCTTGTTTTTGTTGAGGTGTTCCACGAAAGAGACGATGCCCCCCTTGTAAAGGAACTCCTGCCTCTTATCCACTCTTTCATCGAGGATCGTTATCTTCAGTCCCCTGTTGAGGAACGCCAGCTCCCTCAGCCGCTGGGACAGCACATCATAGCTGAAATCCGTCATTTCGAATATCTCGGGATCAGGCTTGAAGGTCACCTTTGTGCCCCTGCTCTTGGTCTTGCCCACAACCGTCAGGGGACCTGCGGGTTTCCCCCTCTCAAACCGCTGCTGGAAGACCTGCCCGTTCTGCTTTATCTCCACTTCGAACCACTCGGAAAGGGCATTCACCACCGAAATCCCCACCCCGTGCAGTCCGCCGGATATCTTGTATGCCTTTGACTCGAACTTTCCCCCCGCATGGAGTTCGGTGAGCGCCACCTCGGCGGCAGTGCGCCCTTCAGCGTCCCCTGGATGCGGTCCTGTGGGGATACCCCTTCCGTCATCAACTACGGTGCAGCTATTGTCGTGCTGGAGGATGACATCGATGTTATTGCAAAACCCGGCAAGGGACTCATCCACGCTGTTGTCCACCGCTTCATAGACCAGATGGTGCAGTCCTTCAGGCCCGGTGGAACCGATGTACATCGCAGGCCTTTTCCTCACCGCGTCCAGCCCTTTGAGTATCTTTATATCCTCTGCGCCGTATGTCTCTTTCTCTTCACTGTGCGTAATTTTTTCTTCCATGTAACCTCTATCCTTGCCGTAACTCGTAACGCGTTACGCGTAACGGGTCACGAATTTAAATCCTCATCGGCATGACTACACACCGGTAATCCTCGTTCCCTTCCTCCTTCAGCAGGGTGGGGCTCAGGGGGTCCTGAAGCGCAAAGATCACCCTTTCAGAGGTCATGGCGCCCAGCGCATCCATGAGATACCGCGCGTTGAATCCTGCGGATATATCTTCCCCTTCATATTCCACGCCTATTTCATCCCTCGCCTCGCCAATGTCGGGAGTGGAAGAGGAAACCGCCAGGGAGCTGCCCGCAATATCGACCCTCACGGCATTGCTCCGTTCCCGGGACATAATGGACACTCTCCTGAGTGTTCTGAGGAAGTCTTCCCTGCTCACCACGACCTTCTTATCATTGGAGGGGGGAACTACCTGCTCATAGTTGGGATATGTGCCTTCAATCAGTCTCACCAGGAACTGGACATC
>CAMTVV010000060.1:0-3969 GCA_947085305.1 uncultured Nitrospiraceae bacterium | reverse complement strand
GGCATCAGCGGACATAGGAGCTAACCCCGACAAAATAGGGTTGAAGGGCTCGCCGACGCAGGTGAAGAATATCTTCGCCCCTGAGGCTAGGAAGGACAGGAAGGCGCTGGAAGGGACCCTGGAGCAGCAGGTGGATGCCTTGATTCAGGAGCTCAGGAGTCTGAAATGCGTATAGTGGTCACAAGCGAAAAGTGCACCGGTTGCGAGATCTGCCTGGATTCATGCCCTTTCACCGCCATTGTAATGAAGGAAGGCAAGGCATTCATCAACGAGTACTGCCAGCTCTGCCGCGCATGTCTGGGCGTATGTCCTGAGGGCGCCATCAAAGAGGTGCTTGAAGAAGGCGATGCAGTCGCTTTCCAGGAAAGGCCCATCAGCGATTATTCAGGGGTCCTGATATTTGCGGAACAGAGAGACGGCAAGGCAGCGTCTGTTGCGTATGAACTTTTGGGTGCGGGCAGGCGGCTTGCCGATGAGCGGGGCACAGAGCTCTCAGCAGCGCTTTTCGGCGCACCGGAATCAGAGGCCCGGGAGCTCATCAAATGGGGCGCAGACAGAGTGTATCTCTCCAATAATCCCATTTTTGAAAGGTTCAATGATGAGCCGTATGCTGAACTGATGTCACTACTGATTAAGGAGCACATGCCTGAGATCGTTCTCGCAGGCGCAACACCCATCGGACGTTCTTTTTTCCCCAGGGTGGCGGCGAAGTTAAGGACCGGACTGACTGCGGATTGCACCTCTCTCGACATTGACAAAGAGACCGGAAACCTTCTCCAGATTCGGCCCGCCTTTGGGGGGAATATCATGGCCACGATCCTCTGTCCCAACAACCGGCCCCAGATGGCCACGGTGAGGCCGAGGGTGATGAAACGGGGTTCCTATGATGAAAGCAAAAAAGGTGAGACTATCCATGTGGAGGCCGAAGGGCTGACTTCCCGGACAAAGGTCTTTGAGACGATAAAAGAGGTCTCAGAGATAACAGTGAATCTCCACGAGGCGGACGTTATTGTATCCGGGGGAAGAGGACTTGGCGATGCAAAGGGCTTCAAACTTCTTGAAGAGCTTGCAGAGGTCCTCGGCGGGGCTGTCGGCGCTTCAAGGGCTGCGGTGGATGAGGGATGGATACCGTACAGCCACCAGGTTGGACAGACCGGAAAGACCGTCTGTCCGAAGATCTATTTTGCCTGTGGGATTTCAGGGGCTGTTCAGCACCTTGTCGGTATGCAGTCATCAGACATCATCATAGCCATAAACAAGAATCCCGAGGCGCCCATATTCAATGTCGCCACCTACGGGATTGTGGGCGATGTATACGAGGTGGTGCCGATGCTGATCAAAAAAATTAAGGACTCAAAAGGTTAGTAATTTAAAGATGTGGGGCAGGTGTATCCTCTGCCTGTTGGAGGTATTTTATGGCAACGGTGTTCATGTTCCCCGGTCAGGGTTCCCAATCCCCCGGTATGGGCGCTGAACTCTTTGAACGATATCCTGACCTGGTCGCTGAGGCTGATGCAATTCTCGGTTACTCAATCAAGGAACTCTGTCTGAAGAATCCTGACGATAAGCTCAACAGTACGGACTACACACAGCCGGCGCTTTTCACCGTCAATGTCCTGAGCTTCCTGGCTAAGGTCGAAGACGAGGAGATCAGGCCGGATTTTGTAATCGGGCATAGCCTGGGAGAATATGATGCCCTTTATGCTGCGGGCGCCTTTGATTTTGCTACCGGCCTCAAGCTGGTCCAGAAGCGCGGCGCCCTGATGAGCGCGGCTACCGGTGGAGGCATGGCCGCCATTCTGGGCATGGACGGTGATGCCGTTGCCGCGGCCCTGGCCGAGCTCGGTGCTGACAGTATTGATGTGGCCAATTTCAACTCCCCGCGCCAGACAGTCATCTCCGGTCTTAAGGCTGATATCGAGGCATTTGCGCCGCAGTTGAAGGAAAAGGGAGCCCAGCGGGTGGTTATTCTCCCCGTCAGTGGCGCCTTCCACAGTCGTTATATGAAACCGGCGGCGGAAGAGTTTGAGGCATTCCTGGCCGGATTCAGCTTCGGCAGCCTGAACATTACCTGTATTGCCAATTGCAGTGCCCGGCCGTACACCGATGACTCGATTGCCTCGAATCTGGTTAAACAGATTTACAACAGTGTGCGGTGGATTGACATGGTCAAAGGCCTGCGTGAGCAGGGCGCCGACACCTTTGTAGAGGTCGGCCCCGGCACCGTTCTGAGCGGCCTGGCACGCCAGATTAAATAATGGCATCCGGCAAGCTGGATGGCTGATAAAGGACATTGTCGACTCAGGTTTTTTTTATGTTACACTTAAGACTAAATACGTGTTTTACACGTCCCCAGAATTTTCGGGGAAGAAGGCGATATAATGAAAATCCATGAATATCAGGCCAAGGAATTATTCCGGAATCATCATATTTCCGTGCCTGAGGGATATCTTGCCATCAGTCCTGATGAAGCAGCCGCTTCTGCCGGAAAACTCGGCAAATTCCCCGTAGTGGTCAAGGCGCAGATCCATGCTGGCGGCCGCGGCAAGGGCGGCGGTGTCAAGCTTGCCCGGAGTCTTGACGAGGTCCGGAGCGTCGCTGATGCCATATTGGGCAGACCACTGGTGACGCCCCAGACCGAACCCGAGGGAAAAAAAGTCAGAAAGCTCCTTGTGGAACAGGGGCTTGATATCAGCCAGGAGCTTTATCTGTCGATCATTCCGGACCGGTCTACGGCAAAGATTATGATCATTGCAAGCCGGGCCGGCGGAATGGATATTGAAGAAGTTGCGGCACAGCACCCTGAAAAGATAATCAGGGTGTTGATTAATCCACTCACCGGAATCGAGCCCGGGCATTGCAGAGAGATCGCAGCCGGTCTCAATCTTACCGATTCGCTTGCCGGAAAGTTTTCCACGCTGGTTGAAAACCTGTATGGACTTTTTATCAATACCGACTGTTCTTTGCTTGAGATCAATCCGCTGGTGATTACCGCTCAGGAGACTCTGGTTGCACTGGATGCGAAAATGGAAATCGATGACAATGCCCTGTTTCGGCAAAAGGACGTTCTGCAATTCAGGGATATTGATGAAGAGGACCCACTGGAAGTGGAGGCCTCGAAATACAATCTCAATTACATCAACCTGGATGGAAATGTCGGCAATATGGTTAATGGCGCAGGACTCGCCATGGCCACCATGGATCTCATCAAGAGCGCCGGCGCAGAGCCTGCGAATTTTCTCGATGTGGGCGGCGGGGCTGATGCGGAAATGGTTGAAAACGGTTTCCGCATCATTTTAAGCGATAGCAATGTCAAAGGGGTTCTGATCAATATTTTCGGCGGGATTCTCCGGTGCGATGTCCTGGCCGAAGGGGTTATCCAGGCAGCCAGGAAGACGGGAATAAATGTACCGGTGGTGATCCGGCTGCAGGGGACCAACGTCGAAAAGGGCAGAGAAATTCTTGCGGCATCAGGTCTGAATCTTATTACAGCAGAGGATCTGAATGATGCAGCCGGAAAAATTGCAGAGCTCGTCGGAAATTGAATGAGAGTCATGAGAACCCAGCTCAATTTATTAAGATTGAGCTTCTTGGTGTCATTCCGGCTTGTCCGGAATCTTTCAGAAGGATTCCCGACGCGCTTTGCTTGCGGGAATGACAGGTCTTTGAACAAAACCTATTTTGAAATAGTTTGTAGGAAAAAAGATAGAAGATTATGGCAATATTTGTAGATAAAGAAACAAAACTGCTTGTTCAGGGGATTACCGGCAGAGAAGGCAAGTTCCACACCCGGCAGTGCATTGAATACGGCACACGGGTTGTGGCCGGCGTGACCCCCGGGAAAGGCGGACAGACCATGGACGATATACCGGTATTTAATTCTGTCCGGGAAGCTGTACATGAAACCGGGGCGAACTGCAGCATGATTTTTGTGCCTCCGGCCTTTGCCGCCAATGCAATCAAGGAAGC
>CAMTVV010000059.1:0-20914 GCA_947085305.1 uncultured Nitrospiraceae bacterium | reverse complement strand
TTCGTCCGAGACAGACCGCCGGGATACGATCGATATTCCCAGACCCTCTTTGACAGCCTGCTTTACGGCATCTGTTGAACCCAGCACACCGGCTAGCTTCGTCTGTTCCAGATTTATGTTTTTCCCTTCGAGTATCTTTTCGAACTCTCTTCTTGTCCCTGACCCCTCCTCCCGCATTATCATCGGCAGAGCTGCCAGATCTTTCAGTGTTACGGTGTTTTTATCGATAAGCGCAGGCGGCGAAATAACTATCATCTCATCCTCCATAAACTGATGGTACTGCATCTGTCCGGCGCCCAGTTTTGTGCCGACAACCCCGATAAGAAGTTCATGGTTGAGTATTTTTTCTATAATGCCTCTGGTGTCGGAAATAGGTATTTCAAAAGATACTAAGGGGTGAAGCTTCCGGAATGATGCAAGAATCCCGGGAAGTATATAGGTTCCCGGGATGGTGCTTGCGCCGATAATAAGGGCGCCGGCAATATCCTGTTTGAACCTGCCGAGCATATCGCTTATGCCTTCTACTTTTTCTATTATCTCAATAGCCCGGTCATAAAGAACTTCCGCCTCCCTTGTCGGAATGATCTTCCGTGCCAGTCTGTCGAAAAGTCTGCACTTAAGCTCCTCTTCCAACGCCATGATATGGTCGCTTATTGTCGGCTGGGTCAAACGAAGCTCTTCAGCCGCCCTGGAAAAGCTTCTGTTCTTAAAGACGGCTGCGAATACTCTGAGGTGATGTATGTCCATGTTTGTCATTTTATATTATGCTGAGCCAAATATACTACATGTGCTACCGGTTGCCGTCAAATGCATACCCCACTAAACAGAGATAGGATTCCCCAACTTCACTTCCCCGTCCACCAGGGGAGAGATAACTCTCCCTTGACGGGAGGACAATTTTCTATCTTTTGAGCCTTTTGCAAAACTACTTAAACCCCGTTAGAGATCTATCTCTAAACGGGGTAAACCACAGAGAACACGGATATTTAAAAAAATGAGCGCACAGAGTAACGTATTGAATTTAAGTAATAATTCATTTTCTCAGTGTTCTCATTTTTACCTCTGTGAACTCTGTGGTGAGACTTTTGCAAGAGCCTCTTTTTTTTGAGGCATATTCCCTTGTTCATTGTTTTCCCTCGATATGATAAAATACTACTGATAGTCTCCACGAATCTGAGGAAATCCAGGGGGAGGAGCAATGAGATTCATCGGTCTTGATGCAGGTTCAGTAAGCGTCAAACTTGTTGTCCTCGATGAAGGGGGTAACAGGCGCGAGGGGCATTACAGACGGCACAAGGGACTTCCCCTGAAGGTCGCCCTGGAACTCCTTGAGACGGTCCTCAGCGGACAGATGCCGCAATACGGCGACGCGGAGATACGGAGACACGGTGAAAGAAAAATAAGGGGCAATGAACATTTCCCCGATTCTTCAAATTATTCCCTCTCCGTTACCGGGTCATCCGGAAGAATCATGGCAGGCGCCCTGGGCCTGGGGTTTACGAATGAGCTGGTTGCCCAGACCTATGCCGTACGGAAACTCTATCCCGATATCAGAACCATCATCGAGCTGGGCGGTGAAGACTCAAAGCTCATCGTCCTCGGCAAAAACGGCATCAAAGATTTCTCGATGAATTCTGTCTGCGCAGCGGGCACAGGCTCCTTCCTTGACCAGCAGGCCGAACGGCTCAGGCTCTCCATTGAAGAGTTCAGTGATCTGGCCATGAAGTCAAAACCGTCCCGCATTGCAGGAAGATGCAGCGTGTTTGCCAAGTCGGACATGATACACCTCCAGCAGATCGCTACCCCCCTTGAAGAGATCGTCGCCGGCCTCTGTTTCGCCGTGGCGAGGAACTTCAGGGGCGCCATCGTCAGGGGGAGGACCATGGAGGAACCGGTTTCCTTCCATGGAGGCGTGGCTGCAAACAAAGGGATGGTGAGGGCGTTCAGGGAAGTCTTTGGTTTCTCTCATCTCTTCGTCCCTGATGATTTCGCCCTCATGGGAGCCCTCGGCGCAGCTCTGAAGGACAGGGACGAGGGAATCATCAACAGGTTCGACCTTGAAAAACTGAGAGCCCTCATCGAATCAACGCAGTTCTCCGAATATGGCCACAAGCCTCTCATATCCGCAGGTGACGACTTCTTCGAAAGACACCCTGAAGACCGTGATGCGTTATGCGTAACGCGTAATGTGTCCGAGGGAGATTCGCATCACCCTTCACGGGTCACGCGTCACGCGTCACGGACAACAGCTTTCCTGGGCATTGATATAGGCTCCATAAGCACCAATCTTGCGGTGATAGACGAAAGCGGCAGTCTTCTTGCAAAGAGATATCTGATGACTGCGGGGAGGCCGATCGAAGCAGTAAACCAGGGTCTCAGGGAGATCGGGGACGAGCTTGGAGAAAAGGTGGAGATCATAGGTGTGGGAACCACAGGGTCAGGCCGGTATATGATCGCGGACTATGTGGGCGCCGACATTGTGAAGAACGAGATCACTGCCCAGGCCACTGCTGCTGCCTTCATCGACAAGGATGTGGATACCATATTCGAAATCGGCGGTCAAGACTCAAAGTATATATCCCTGAGGGACGGCGTTATCGCAGATTTCGAGATGAATAAGGCCTGCGCCGCCGGCACAGGCTCTTTCCTGGAAGAGCAGGCGGAGAAACTGAGCATCCAGGTAAAAAACGAATTCGCTGAGTGCGCCTTTTCCTCAGAGAATCCTTGCAGGCTCGGAGAACGGTGCACGGTATTCATGGAGAACTCCCTCATGGCTAACCTCCAGAAAGGCGCCGACAAAAATGACCTCCTTGCCGGTCTTGCCTATTCGATCGTGCAGAATTACATCAACAAGGTGGTTGTAGGGAAGCCCGTCGGCCGGAATATCTTCTTCCAGGGAGGGGTTGCCTTCAATAAATCTGTTGTTGCGGCCTTCGAGAAATACCTCGGCAAGAAGATAACAGTGCCGCCGCACCACGACGTGACCGGGGCTATAGGAATGGCATTAATCGCCATGAAACATATCAAAGACCGTGAAGCGTTACACGTTACGCGTAATGAGCAAAAAGATAACGATTCCTTTCCTGTCACGCATCACGCATCACGCGTCACGAGTTTTAAGGGCTTTGAACTTTCCCGGCGGCCGTATGAGGTTTCCTCCTTTGAATGCAGAGGATGCCCGAATGTCTGCGAGATCAACAAGGTGAAGATCCATGGAGAAGAAGGGTCCCTTTTCTTCGGCGGCAGGTGCGAAAAATACGATGTTAAGAAGAAAAACGAACCCTCTCCCATTCCTGACCTGTTCGCCTTCAGGGAAGAGATGCTCTGGAAAGCCTATAACGAACGTAAAGCGTTATGCGTAACACGTAATGGGTCAGACGATGCAGACGCGTCACGCGTCACGCGTCACGCGTCACGCAAAATCGGTATCCCCTACATCTTCTACTTCCAGGACTACCTACCCTTCTGGACCACCCTCCTCTCGGAACTTGGGTTCGATGTGGAGGTTTCGCCAAAGACGAATAAGGAGATTGTGAATATTGGCAGCGAAAGTGTTCTCGCTGACGCATGCTTCCCTATCAAGGTCGCCAACGGCCATATAAAATATCTCCTCGGGAAAGGGATCGATACGCTCCTCATTCCGAGTTTCATTAACATGAATACGGCTGATGAAGAGTTCGAGAGAGGATACGCATGTCCCCTCACCCAGACGATTCCCTATGCCGCCAGGGTTGCTCACCAGGGAGCGCGGATCGTGACGCCCATCGTAAACCTGAGGGAAGGGAACAAGTCCCTTGCGGAGGAGATACTCCGCGCCCTTAAACCCTTGAATGTCAGAAAGAGAGCTCTGTTCAGGGCAATGAAGGTCGCAGAGAAAGCCCAGGAAGAGTTCACAGCGGCGATCAAGGCAAAGGGAGCCGAGATACTCTCTTCTGTGAAGGAAACGACCATCGTCATCGTCGGAAGAGCGTACAACTCCTTTGACAGCGGCATGAATCTCAATATCCCGAAAAAACTCTCCGACCTCGGTGTTCTCGCCATCCCCATGGACTTCATTCCCACCGCAGGCATCAGGATAGACGACAGATGGCCGAACATGTACTGGAGGTCAGGACAACGGATACTGAAAGCGGCCCGCTTTATCAGGGAGAATCCGCAGCTCCACGCCCTTTATATAGGCAATTTCTCCTGTGGTCCGGACTCCTTCATCCTTAAATTCCTCACGGAAGAGCTGCGGGGGAAGCCCTTTCTCCAGATAGAGATAGACGAGCACAGCGCAGATGCGGGCGCTATAACACGGTGCGAGGCATTCCTTGACAGCATAAAAAATAAATCGGTCGTCAGTCGTCAGTCGTCAGTCGTCAGTCAAAAAAAGACTGATAACTCCGGACTTGCGGCTAAGAGGACTGTTTACATTCCCAACATGACCGACTCTACCTTTGCCCTTGCCGCCGCCTTCGAGAGATGCGGTATCCCTTCCGAGGTGTTGCCTGAATCGGACAAAGAGGCCGTGGACATCGGCAGACGGTATGTCTCGGGGAAGGAATGTTACCCCTGCACCGTCACCACCGGGGATATGCTGAAGAAGGTCTTCTCCGCCGATTTCAGGCCGGATGCCTCCGCATTCTTCATGCCCTCGGGAGCAGGACCATGCAGGTTCGGTCAATATAACGTCTTCCACAGGATGGTGCTGGACGAACTCGGTCTTTGCGACGTCCCGATATTCTCTCCGAACCAGGATGCCAACTTCTACCGGGAACTAGGAATAGTGGGAAAGGACTTCTCTTCCTACGCGTGGGAAGGCATTGTCGCGTATGAACTCCTCACTAAGTGTCTCCATGAGACAAGACCATACGAAAAAGAGAGCGGGGCCGCGGATGAGTTGTATCGGGACTACCGTGAGAAGATGTATGCCTCGCTCAGGGGCTCTGACGGCAGCGTCGAGGGACTTCTCCGGAAAATGAGAAAGGACTTCGAGGGCCTGCCGAAACAGAACAGCAGAAAACCGCTGATCGGGGTCGTGGGAGAGATCTTTGTGAGGAGCCACAAGTTTTCCAATGAGGACCTCATCAGAAAGGTTGAGGCGCTGGGAGGCGAAGTCTGGCTTGCTCCGATGGAGGAATGGATATACTACGTGAACCTCATGGCCATCAGAAAAGCCTTGATTAAAAAGGACAGGTCTGTTATCATTCAAATTCTTCTGAAGAAGTTTTTCCAGAAAAGGATAGAGCACAGACTCTCAGGGTATTTCAAGGGCTTTCTGAAGACCCTGAATGAGCCTGACACCAAAGAGCTGTTGAAGAAGGCGTCTCCCTACCTGCACGATTCCTTTGAGGGAGAGGCGATCCTGAGCATAGGAAAGAGCATCGACCTCATCGAGAGGGGGGCCTCGGGCGTCATTAATGCCATGCCCTTCGGATGTATGCCTGGAACAGTGGTGACAACGTTGATGCACGGCCTGAGCCGGGATTACGGAATCCCTTGCATCAGCATATCCTATGACGGAACAGAGTCGCAGACCACCGAGATACAGCTCGAGGCCTTCATGAACCAGGCGATGGGATACAAGAGAACGTGATGGGTTACACGTGACGCGTGATGAGTTCAATAATGACCCGTTACGCATTACGCGTTACGGATTACGAAAAGGAAAGAGGAGGTGAGTGTGTGGGCAGCGTTGTCAAATGGCGCAAGAAAAAAATGAGCAAGCACAAGCACAAAAAATTGCTTAAGAAGACCAAGCACCAGAGAAGAAATAAATAATAACGTTAATTGGCCTGCCGCGGGCAAGGGGGCTGTGATGAAAGAGGAAAAACACTTGAAAGAAAAGACCGCTCTCATAGAGAAGGAACTGGCAACCATCACAGAGAGTCTCGAAGAACTGAGCGCCGCAATGAAAGAAGTGGAGGAGCTGAAGCGTGAGATAAAGGGGCTGAAGCTGTTTCTCGGAAGGGTACATCCGGAGTTCAAGAGTCAGTACCTTGAAATCATGAAGAAAATCAAGGGGTAAGGAACCTGCTGACCTTCACCCCTGCAAAGGGCATTGAACGTATATAATCATACAACAGCGCCTTCTTCACCTCGCCGCCTTTGTTCTTTATCCCGCCGGCATGAATAAGGTAAGGGGTTTCCCCCTCCATCTTTATTATCCCGATATGACCGACAATCTCATCGTATATCCGCTTTTCAGATGCTTTGACAAAGAAGATAAAATCACCGCTCTTAAAAGTGTCCGAGTGTCTGAGTGTCTGAGCTTGTCGGAGGGTAACCCTTTGATACTTTGACCCTCTGATACTTTTTAATAAATCTTTCTTTAAAATAATCTTCACTTTTTCTCTTCCCCTTGAACCTTTTATCTCTGTAACCTTACCCAGTTGTTCTGTTATCTCCTTCCCCCATTTCCCGCTGTCAAGCATGTCTTCACCGTACTGAAATCTTTGCTCATAATTGATGACCTCGCCGTTTTCTATCATCCCTTTACTGAAGAATCGTTTATCCAGCGCGATACTAACCGCTTCTTCAGGGGTATGACTCAAGGCCAGTTCCACAGACCTGAAACTGAGATACATGCAGTCCACGCGAGCATCTGCTACAATCGCCTTTTTAGTTACATATTCGCCGAGAGGATCCGGATCATAGGGGGTCCCCACAAATCTCTCAGCCCACAAGGCAATCCTCTCCCCTATTGCTTTATCTCCAATCTCTTTCTGATAGGAAGCGATGTCGGAATCAGCAAAGGCAAAGAGAAGGGAGGGAAGGATAAACAGACAAGCCAGAGCAGAGGCGCAGAAGCGCAGAAGTGCAAAGGCAAACAATTTGGCTCCTCTTGTTTTTCCAACCTTTTGAACTTCTGAACTTTTGAACTTCTGAACTTTTGTTCTCTCGATCTTTTGAACTATCGCCATGCGGTGCATCAGTAGTATCTTATCTGGAATCCCCGCTGATCCCCCTGATAGTCCTCCCAGGTTACCCCGATGTCATCCACCAGAGCGCCGGGAGGTCCTGAAAAACAGTGTTTGATCGCCCGCTCGATCTCCTCCCGATCACCCTCAAGGAGGGCCTCCACGCTGCCGTCGGAGAGGTTTCTGACCCAGCCCCTGAGGCCGAGCTGGGTCGCAATATCGCGCGTAAAGGCGCGGTAGAAAACACCCTGCACCCTCCCTTTTATTATCAGATGCGCCCGCGCAAGCTGCATGAAGCAATTATAACAAAAAGAGACCCCAAAGGCTATGAAAGCTCTTTTATGAGGGTTTCGAGAAATACCCCTTCTTGTCACCCTGAGCATATCGAAGGGTGGCTATAATTTATTGGTTCCATTACATTCTTCGACACGCTCAGAATGACATTTTGTTTCTAAAAAGCTATTTCTCGAATTCCTTGTATAATTGCCCGCTTGACAATACGCCGTCAAAATGGATAATGTATATATACATCACCGAGGAGGTTTTGTTATGAAAAGAACCCAGATATACATCGACGACACAACGTATAAATATTTAAGAAAAGAAAGCGAGACCAGACACGTCACTGTCTCTGAGGTGATACGTCAGAGCATCCGTGAACGGATGAACAGAAAGGTCCGGAAGGCGCTGAAAGCCGCAGACAGGGTGTTCGGTTTATGGAAAGACAGGGATTTCGACGTTGAAAAGCATGTCAAGGATATGAGGAAAGACAGAAAAACATGGTAGTTGTCGATTCCGACGTGCTTATCTGGATTCTCAGAGGCGACAGGCAGGTTGCCGAGCGGTTCAAAAGCACAGTTGTCGAGAACAACGGGAATGTATTTGTCACGCCGGTTCAGTTGGCCGAGGTATTCGCAGGGATACTGCCAGGGGAAAAAGCCGTCGTGGATGATTTTTTCGAATCCCTGGAGGTCCTTGGAATCGATGAAAGGTCCGGAATGCTTGCAGGAGAATTCCTGAACAAATTCCGCAAATCCCATAGTGTCACACTCGCCGATGCATTGATTGCTGCCGTCGCCAGAATCAACGGCTGCGAGCTATGGACAAGAAACAGGAAGCACTATCCGATGGTACGGGAAGGCGATTTTTATCAGGAGTGATCGGCGGATTGAAATGAAGCTTTCTTCCGTCCCTGCACGAAACAAAACCTGACCCTATCGATATCGGCTCAGTGGAGCTTGTCTAAAAACTCAGTTCTGTCATTCCCCGGCTCTGACCGGGGAATCCAGAACCCATTGGAAAGACTGGATTCCCGCCTTCACGGGAATGACGCCTTCTTATGGAAATGGCAGTTTTTAGACAGGCTCGGTGTCCCTAATTATTTTCCTTTTATGAGAGCAGTAGACCCAAAGGCACTGCCCAGAGGCGCTCGCCGAGTTTGACCATTTCAGTGCCGTTGTATGCAAGCAGGGCCGCAACACAATGCGGCGTTACAGACAGAAATGCCTTGAGACCGGCAAGGTCCCTCTCATCCCATCTCGCCGCAGACTTCACCTCTACGGCAAGACACTTGTTGCCCGCCTCAATGACAAAATCCACCTCGTACCTGCCCTGGACGTGCCAGAAATAAATGCCTGCCTCCGGCCACCGCGTATCTATTATTCCTGAAAGGTTCTGCGCAACATAAGTTTCAAACATCGCCCCCTTCATAAGCTCAGACCTGCCGCTTTCGATACCCGACAGGTAACAGGCAAGACCCGAATCGCTTATATACAGCTTCGGGGATTTAATAAGCCTGCCTGCCCTGTTTTTCAGATAAGGGCTGATCCGCTGGATTATAAATGACGCTTCAAGCAGGGAAAGGTACCGCGAAGTAGTGACCGCGTTTAGTTTTGCGTCCCTGCCGAGCTGGCTCGGGTTCAGAAGCTGTCCGGTCCTCAGGGCGGCAAGATGCAAAAGATTTCTGAATGATATGATATTTCCGACCTGGCTTAATTCCCTCACATCCCTTTCCAGGTAAGTCTGTTCAAAACCTTTAAACCATAGAGACCTGTTTTTGACCTCGCCGAGGCAGACGGACGGCATACCGCCCTGCAGGATGTCCTCTGCCTTTATCGTGTCCCGGAGGCCATTTTTGGACATCTCCTGTTTTGTGAAGAACCTCTTCAGGTATGGGGTTTCTCCTGCGGCGCCTGCTATTTCCCTTCTGGAAAAAGGATGCAGACTGAAATACACGGCACGCCCCGCAAGACTCTCTGACACACGCCTCAGCATTGCAAGGTTGGCTGAGCCGGACAATAAAAACTGTCCCGGCCGCCTTTTTTTGTCAACAGCCCTTTTTATTGAAGTCAACAGCTCCGGGCATTTCTGCGCCTCATCTATAGTCATTGGCTCGTCTGAACGGACAAACCCGTCGGGATCGGTCTTTGCCGCTTCAAGCTGGACAAAGTCATCGAGGGTAACGTATCTTCTGTTTTTGAGTTTCGGATTGTTCTGGAGGAAGGTGCTCTTTCCGGTCTGCCTCATTCCGGTGATTACCGTAACCGGCATATTATGCAACGCAGCCGGGATGACCGAGGCAATATCGCGCTCAACATATTCTGTCATGATATTACATGCTATATGACATTATGCCACTATGTCAAGAAATATTTTGCATGGGCCGGGAAGGACCAGAATGGCGATAAGAAATCTGCCGAGAGCCTCATTATCTAACCATTTGCTTTATTTATCAGAATCGTCGCCGGCGCCAGAACAACCTCGTAACCAGTGGAACAGCGAGGTTTCCTAATGGGGATAAAACCTCATCGCAACAGGCGCTCCTGGAGAATATCCTGCAAGTCGCGCCTGCCGTCGAGCACGCAGAAGACAAATACGTCGGTCCTGACCACCTGGTAAATGATCCTGTAGGGTTTGAAAAAAACCTCGCGATACTCACGGACCCCGATGCGCTCCAGCTCCGGCGGAAAATGGCCCCTCTCGGGCCGGGGGACTCATTCCCCCAAATACGCCTTCTCCACCTGCTCATTCCTGAGCAGTTCCTCTCCGGTTCCCTGAAGCGTTATCCTCCCGTTTTCAAGAACATACCCCTGCTCGAAAAGCTGAGGGCTGCGAGGGCGTTCTGCTCCACGAGAAGGATTATTACCTGCCTCATTTCAGCCCCTTTCCCCACTTCCACAAGATGATAAATTTGAGTATAATTAAATTATTTTCAACTATTCAGGCAGCAAGAGGTATAGGAATGAAAAAGCTTGGGAGAAGCCATTGGGGAAGCAGGCTAGGTTTTATATTCGCAGCCGCAGGCAGCGCCGTAGGGTTGGGCAATATATGGCGCTTCCCTTACATGACAGGTGAAAATGGGGGCAGCATATTTGTACTGGTGTATCTTTTAGCTGTTGCCTTTCTCGGCCTGCCTATTATAATTGCCGAGGTAATGCTCGGGAAAACAACCCAGCGTAATCCGGTCGGAGCTTTCAAATCGGTTGCAGGCGAAAAATCGCCGTGGCAGATTGTCGGATTCATGGGCGTGCTGGCAGCCTTTGTAATACTTTCTTATTACAGCGTCGTTGCAGGCTGGTCCTTAGGCTTTATTTACAAATCAATTGCAGGAGTTTTTGAGCCGGGGCATTCGATGGAAGAGGTTAAAAGCATTTTCAACAGCCTTACCGCTTCCCCCGAACAGCAAATATTTTATCACGGCATTTTTACCGCAGTTGTAATAACCATAGTGGCGGCCGGTGTGCAAAAAGGACTTCAACGATGGAATGAAATACTCATGCCCGCCCTGCTTTTCATTTTGATAGGCCTGATAGCTTACAGTCTCACCCTGCCCGGCGCAATGCAGGGGATTAAGTTTATGCTTCGGCCCGACCCTGCCATGCTTACCGGAGCTTCCGTGCTTGCGGCAATAGGCCAGTGCTTCTTTTCTTTAAGCCTCGGCATGGGAGCGATGATAACCTACGGCAGTTATATGAAGCGGCATGACCGCGCGCCCGGATCTTCCGGGTGGGTCGTAACTATGGACACCGGAATTGCCCTCCTGGCCGGATTTGCAGTATTCCCTATAGTCTTTTCCTTCGGGCAGGAACCGGCTCAAGGCCCGGGTCTGGTCTTTGTATCCCTGCCCGCGGCTTTCTTGCAAATGCCCGGAGGCACATGGGTGGCTATGGCATTTTTTATGCTCTTATTTGTGGCGGCATTGACTTCGGCCATCTCTCTGCTTGAAGTCATCACAGCATATTTCTTTGACGAACATAATATGCCGCGACATCTGGGGGCCGTAATGTTCGGTTTCGTCTGTTTTCTGACAGGCATAGGAGTAACTTACAGCAACGGATATTTTGATTTCCTTGATAAACTTGCATCAAATTATCTCCTGCCGCTGGGCGCTGTTTCAATATCTCTCTTTGTCGGCTGGCGGCTGAACAAAGAAATCATGAAAAGCGATTTTGAAGGGACATTTTACGCAAAAACCTTTAATGCCTGGCTGTGGTGCATACGAATAATATCCCCTGTGCTGGTAATAATAGTGTTTCTTAACGCCCTCGGGCTATTTTAGAAGGCAGTAAATGTAAAAACAGGCGCATCTTTATATTTCAGGCAGAGTGCGGAGAGTATATTCCGTAGATTTATGCAGGAGACAGCTTATGCGCTCGGGCTGAAAGGCCGGTCTAAAAATCTTCCACAAATTGATTCTCTGCAAAAATATTGGATGTGTTCCGAATTTTCCGCGTTATTCCTCCCGCATTGCAGGGTCAGCGGTCTCCCATATGACTGTTCTGTTTTTGCCCTTTACCTTAGCTCTGTAGAGCGCTCTGTCTGCGTTCTTGATAAGCGTTTTTGCGTCTTTCACCTCGCCGGTGAAGGTTGCAATTCCAATGCTCACCGTTATCTTCTCTCGAGGGAAGCTCTTCCAGCGTAGCGGCATAAGTTCGGTAATGTTTTTCCTCACCCTTTCCGCCACGAGAAAGGCTTCATCTCTTTCAGTCTGGGGCATTATGATAGCAAACTCTTCGCCGCCGAATCTCGCCAGTATGTCTATTGATCTGAGGGACTCCCTCGAGATATCAGTTATGGCTTTCAACATTTCATCTCCCGAAACATGCCCCTCGGTATCATTGAATAACTTGAAGTCATCGATGTCAAGAATCGCTAATGAAAATACGGAATCATAACGCACCGCACGCTGCAACTCTTCGAAAAGACGGTCATCGAAATATCTCCTGTTGAAGATCCCCGTAAGGGCGTCGGTAATCGAGAGGGTTCTCATCTGTTCCGATATGCTGTAGTAATGGGATCCCTTTATGGCTATGGAGGCGTATGAGGCAAAATAGCGAAGGAATTCCATGTCCGCCTGAGAGAAGACCTCGCCGTTTATCTTATCGGCAAGGTTGAGGACGCCTATAGTTTCATCCCCGATTCTCAACGGGATGCTCACAAAGGAGTTTGTTTTGTAATTGGGCCTCGTCTTTGTAGAGAGATTCTTCTCTATATCCGAGACCATCAGGGGTTCACCCTTCTGATAGACCTTCCCGGCAATCCCTTCACCGACCTTTACCCTGATATTTTTTGCGATCACTTTGTTTATCCCCCTGACCGCCTTTATGAAAAGCTCTGTCCTGTCCTCCTCCGGAAGCATTAGGGAGACCTTTTCCGCATCCACCATTTTAGAGGAAACATCCACAATGGATTCATAAAGCGCATCAGGGTCTTGAAATGTCGGGCTCAAATTCAAAGCGAGATTCATGGCGGCGAGACCGTTGGTGCTGGCGCTGAACATCTTCCGGGAAATAATGGTGTCCAGTAAAAAAGCCGCAAAATTGCACATCCTGAATATTATATCGACATCCTCTTCTGAAAGCTGGGAATTAAAAACGCTGAGGAGACCAAAGGTCTCATCCCTTATTGAGAGGGGGAATATCTGGATTGATGTAATGTCTTCCGGGTAACCGAGCCGCAGCAGTTCAATGACGTCCAGACAGGTAAAAGGCCTGCGGGTTTTAACGGCATCCGAGATAAGGAAATGATCACTTCTCACAGGGACGGATTCCACCTGCTTCTTTAACCTCCCCGCGGTGAGCGCCGGAGCAAATCTCCCATCGGTTCGCGCCATAGCAGAGACGGTATCTCCGCCGAAGAGAAAAATGACTGCATCAGTGAGGAGATTATATAGTTTTTCCTCACTGATATCCCTCTCGAGCTCGGAAAAGAGTTCCATGATGGTCATCGTTTTTCGATATCTTTCCCGATAGATGCCTTTTTCATGACTGCTCTTAACACTCAGAACGAATAACCGATGAATTTTTTCATATACCTCGAAGACTTTCTTAATGTCCTCCGGGACTATCTTCTTTGTCCGGAGCCTTACATCCTCTCTGGAGAGTCCATAGTCGTGCCATTTCGACGCGAAGTCTTCCACATCCTTCTCCGATAGATAAAAAGCATTCCCCACCAGCACCAAACCCGCACTGCCGATCTGAACCGGAATAAAATAGTGGTACTGGTTCATAGGTCCCTTGAGTACTGTAGGACTTTTTCTGAGAACCGCCTTCTCTATGCCCCCTTCAAGATACCTCCTGTGCTCCTTTCGCCCTTTCTCCGACAAATAAAACGCCTCTATTATCGGATCAGGGGAAAGGGAAGGGATGACCAGATGACCCGTCCGGTCATAAACAGTAAAATCAAGGTTCGTCAGGCCGGCAATACAGTCTCTCAGTTCAATTACAGGCCCTATTTCCATCCGTTTAAAATTCATCGTCAATTTCCATAAACCATTTCCACTTGCAAAGATTCTATAACATTTTTGTTGTCACGTCTATAAGAAACCGTTCACAAATAATAAGATTAATTAATAAGATTATTGTTGCCCTGTTAGTGTAGTGTTTCCAACGCTTCTTTACATAAGACCAAAGTCCCCGCGAAGGGGCATAAATAGCTGTCATTGCGGCTTGTCCGCAATCCTTCTGAAAGATTCCAGGCAAGCTGGAATGACAAATTATAAGTAAAGAGATTTAAGATACACTACATTAGTATTTCATCTTCGAAAATATCTCTTTGGCCTTTTCAGCGAGTTTAATCGGGGATGTGGTCATCTTCGGCAGATAGTCCCGGGCTCCCAGGGCTATGGCTTTCTGGATATCCGCAGGGACGCTCCGCGCCGAGAGCACAATTACCGGGATATCCTTGAAATTTGGATTGAGCTGCATGAGCTGGAGTATCTTGAACCCGTCTATCCCCTCCATCCAGAGGTCCAGGATCACAAGGTCGGGTATCATTTCCTGAAGCTCCTTTAATGCCTCCACTCCGTTGGCTGCCTCGATCACGGTGAACCCATCGAGATTCAGTTTGTTCCTGTAGATCGCCCTTGACTGGGCGCTGTCATCCACAAGAAGGATCCTTTTCTTTGCCTTTCGTGCGCTTGTGGCGCTTCCTTCGACGTGTTCAATGAATTTCTTGATAATAGCGTAATGTTCGGGGATGAGGTTAATAAACTTCACCCCGATGCCGATGCCCGGCTGGGCATGCTGGACAACAGCCTTCACCGTAATAGGGGTGTCGTTGACCTTGAAGTTGAGGTCGAGGACCGCTCCTGAGAGAAGCTCGGCCTGGGTGCTTATGTACATTCCCTCTCTGGAAATATCCAGGGCGCTGGCCTTTAAAATACCGTTGATGATTACGTCCTGCTGTATCATGACCCTTTTTTTCTCTCTCTGTTCAGTACCGTTGCTCATAACGCTCACCCCCTTATAATCTTCATAAAAGACCTCACATTCTCCGATACGTCGCCTCTGAGGATCGCAGAGGCCGCGGCAACTGCGTCAGCCCCTGCCGCAAGAACCTCCGGAAGATTCTCAACTGATATCCCTCCTATGGCAACCACAGGGATGCTCACCTGTCTCTTTATTTCCCGCAGCATTTCGACCCCCTTTGGTATCCCGGCATCCTTAGTGACAGTGGAAAACACAGGACCGAAGCCGATATAATCGGCGCCGCACTCAGCCGCATCCATGGCTTCGCTCACAGAATGGGCGGATATCCCGATAATCTTGCCTCCCATAAGCTTCCTTGCCTCCCTCAACGGCAGATCGTCCTGTCCCAGGTGGACGCCGTCTGCATCCACCGCAAGGGCAATGTCAGCGTGGTCATTCACGATAAAGAGCGCCCCGAATTGCCGTGTGGCGTTCCTTAACCTCAGCGCCTCTCCGTAAATTTCCCTCCGGGTTTTTTCTTTTTCCCTGTACTGAATCCACCGTGCGCCGGCCTCAAGCGCGGTTTTGACTATCTCTTCATCTGTCCGCCTGCCTGCTTTCCCGTCTGTAATGACGCAAAGACCGTGAAACACGCGCCGAACAGTGTTCGTGCCGGAGAAAGACCCGCTCACCGCGCTATCCTTATCTTCTCAGGGGAGGCCTCTGACCTGAAGAGTTTCTCCACAAAACCGGTATCGAATTCACCGCTGATAAAATCCGGGTGATTGAAGACCCTCTTATGAAAAGGGAGCGTTGTTTTTATGCCTTCGATGATAAACTCATCCAGCGCCCTCTTCATCATCCGGACGGCTTCCTCCCGGTTCTTCCCGTGCACAATGAGTTTTGCGATGAGGGAATCATACTGGGATGGCACCACCCACCCGCTGTAAGCCGCCGTGTCCACCCTCACTCCGGGCCCGCCTGGCTGATAGAAAAAGGTTATCTTGCCCGGATGGGGGATGAACCGTTCGGGATCTTCGGCATTGATCCTGCATTCAATGGCATGGCCTGAAGGTCTTATGGCGCTCTGCTTATATTCCAGGGGGAGTCCCGCAGCGAGCTTTATCTGCTCCTTGATGATATCGATGCCTGTTACCGCCTCGGTCACGGGATGCTCCACCTGCACCCTGGTATTCACTTCCATGAAATAGATGTCCCCTGCCGCGTCCACGATGAACTCAACCGTGCCCACATTTTTATATTTCAGGGCCTTTGCGGCCTTGATGCCGAGCTCGCCGATCTTTTTTCTGAACTTGTCTGTGGAGATGGGCGAAGGGGATTCTTCGACGAGCTTCTGATGGCGTCTCTGTATCGAACAGTCACGCTCCCCGAGGTGAATCACATTGCCCTTTTCGTCTGCCATGATCTGGACTTCAATGTGTCTCACATCGGTAATATATTTTTCGACGTAGAGCTCGCTGTTCCCGAAAGCGGTGAGGGCCTCCCGCTGTGCAAGATGAAAGGCCTGTTCCATATCCTTCTCCTCGTGCACCACCCTCATCCCCTTGCCGCCGCCCCCTGCAGAGGCTTTAACGATAACGGGAAACCCTATCTTCTTTGCAA
Source organism: uncultured Nitrospiraceae bacterium (assembly GCA_947085305.1). Classification (GTDB taxonomy): domain Bacteria; phylum Nitrospirota; class Thermodesulfovibrionia; order Thermodesulfovibrionales; family UBA9159; genus JAMCQB01. The sequence goes on along the minus strand of CAMTVV010000059.1, from coordinate 4,701 downwards.
CCTTGACGGCCAGCTCTTCCGACAGCACAGGACCGTCGCTGCCCGGGACTACCGGCACTCCTTTCCGTTTCATGATCTGTCTTGCCTTGGCCTTGTCCCCTCCAAGCCGGATATTCTCAGTGGAGGGTCCGATAAAGGTTATGCCGGAGGTGTGGCAGGCCTCTGCAAAATGGGGGTTTTCAGACAGGAACCCGTATCCCGGATGCACCGCCTCCGAATCGGTTATCTCTGCCGCGCTGAGGATCCCGGGTATGTTGAGATAGCTCTGGGCGGAGCTGGCAGGCCCGATACAGACCGCTTCATCAGCCAGCCTCACATGCATGGAGTCCTTCTCTATGTCGGAATATACCGCCACCGTCTTTATTCCCAGCTCCCTGCAGGCCCTGATAATTCTGACCGCGATCTCACCCCGGTTTGCGACGAGAATTTTTTTAAAGAGTTTCATGATACCGGCTCTAAGAGGAAGAGAGGCTCTCCGTATTCCACGGGCTGACCATTTTCGACCAGAGCCCTCACCACAACACCCTCAGCCTCGCTCTCTATCTCGTTCATCAGCTTCATGGCCTCGATAACGCAGATCACCTGTCCCTTCTTCACCCTCGCGCCTGCGTCAACAAAAGCAGGCGCGTCCGGCGAAGGGGACCGGTAAAATGTCCCGACGATGGGAGCGGTGACAGTGATAAGTCTCTGAGTCTCCTCATCCGTCTCTGTGGCCCTTTCGATAACCGTCGTTGCCTTTGGACGCATTTCAAGAGACGGGAGCAGCGTCTGCCGCCGTATCTTCACCTTTGTCCCGTCCTTCTCCAGCTGGAGCTCGGTGATATCCGTATCCCGGAGAAGGGATATGAGTTCTTTCAGGTCATCAATTTCCATCATTTAACCCTTTCGATGTATTCAGACGTCCTTGTGTCGATCCTGATCACATCGCCTTCATTGATATGAAAAGGAACCCTCACCACGGCGCCGGTTTCGAGAGTAGCCGGCTTGGAACCCCCTGATGCCGTATCGCCCTTGAACCCCGGATCTGTCTGGGCCACCACAAGCTCCGCAAAGGTCGGCAGCTCCACTGTAAGGGGTTCACCCCTGTAATTAAGTATCTTCACCGTCATGTTTTCTTTTAAGAATTTCTTTGTGTCCCCGAGCCTGGATGCGGTAATGGGGACCTGTTCAAACGTCTCCGTATCCATGAAGTAATGGAAATCTCCCTCCGCATAGAGGTACTGCATCGCTTTCTCTTCAAGGTTGGGGGTCTCGAATTTCTCTCCCGACCTGAAGGTATCCTCAAGAACATTGCCCGTTTTCAGACTCTTCATCTTTGTCCTGATGATGGCTCCCCCCCTTCCCATCTTGACATGCTGGAAATCTACGATTTCACAGGGCTCTCCCTTGTACTCTATTTTTGCGCCTTTCCTGAATTCATTGGTCGAAATCAATGCAACCCTCCCTCCAGACTCCTCGGCAATTTTGTCAATACTTCCGCTCCTTCGGACTTCACCAGCACCATGTCCTCGATCCGGACCCCGCCTACCCCGGGAACATAGATTCCAGGCTCAACCGTAAATATCATATTTTCCCTCAGGGTTTCGCTCTTTGACCAGGTTACCCGTGGGAGTTCATGTACCTCCAGACCCACACCGTGCCCGGTACCGTGACCGAAGAATTGTCCATACCCTGCATTTTTTATAAGATCCCTTGCAGCACTGTCAACCGTTCTGCTTTCGGTCCCCGGCCTTACCGCTGAAACCGCCCGTCTGTTTGCATCCAGCACGTGCCGGTATATCTCCCTTTTCCTGCTCAAGTCTCCGCCGCGAACACGCGACGACCCGGTTCCTTTAATCAGAAATGTCCTTGTCATATCAGAATAATATCCCCCGGCCTCTCCCCCCCAGTCCACAACAACAAGCTCTCCGGCAGAAAGTTTCCTGGAAGTAGCCCTGGCATGTGGCATGGCCGAGTTATCCCCGGATGCCACTATTATATCAAATGGGATTCGATTACACCCTCTTTTTTTCAGCCTCTCCTCCAGCCTGAGGGCAATCTCCCTCTCCCTCCTGCCCTGCTGTATATGCGGCCTGACATCGCGGAAAGCGTCCTCTGCGCGCCTCACCGCCTCCCGTATGTAGCTTATTTCCTCACGGTCTTTCACTCCCCTTAATTTCTCAACGGCGTCCCGGAAAGGCTTAAGTCCGGCGCTGCATTGTGAAAGCCCTTTAAAAAATTCGTACGAAACAGCGGACTCAAACCCGAGGGTGCGTATTCCGAGCTTCGCAATAAGCTTTCTTATGATCTTGAGCCTGTCGCCTTTTTCAATAATAATGTCCCATCCGATCCCTCCCCCTGGAGGAGGAAACTTCGTTCTCTTTTCAATGCCCCGACCGGAAAGCTCTCTCTCTGCCTGCTCCTTATACCTGAAGTCAGTAACAAATATATTTTTATTCTTCGTGATCAGGATGAAGCCGGAGGAACCGGTAAAACCGGAAAGGTATCTCACATTGATGACAGTGGTGACAAGGAATCCCTGCACCCTCTTCTTCCCGAAGGATTCCCGCAACCCGGCAAGACGCGATGGGACATGGCCGAAAATAGTCCTACCCCCTGGAGAGAATATTCTTTGCAGCAATAAGAGCGAGCAGATAACTATCCGCGCCAAAGCCGGCTATCTGACCCTCGGCTACCTCTGCGATATAAGACCTTCTCCTGAACTCTTCCCTCTTGTGGATATTCGAAAGATGGACCTCAACGGCAGGCTTGGCAACTGCGGAGATGGCATCACGGATGGCTATGCTTGTATGGGTGTAAGCTCCGGGATTTATGATCAGGCAATCATAGTCGCCTTTCTGTATGGCATCAATGATCTCTCCCTCGCTGTTTGACTGTTTCACGGAAACATTAATGCCCATGCCCGAGGCCTCTGACTGTATCCTCCGGTCGATGTCGCTGAGGCTGAGAGTCCCGTATACCTCGGGCTCCCTTTTGCCGAGCAGGTTCAGATTGGGACCATGGATGACTAAAACTTTCATAAAGCACGTAACACGTAACGCGTAACGCGTAACTGTGTGACAGAGTAAAAAGGTAATCTTTTCTTACACATTACTCATCACGCATCACGAGTTACGCATCACGGTCTTTAGAATTCTCCCTCAATCTTCGGGACTGAGGTCTTCAGGACAAACCTGCCCTTGCCGTAATTGCCCTCCGGCCTGATCACAAGGGCAAAATAGTAAGCGGCATTTATCCGGCGCAGGATGATTCCGCACTTGTCCGAGACGATCGAAAATTCCCGCGCAGCGCCGAGCCCGAGATCTCTTGCAGCGGAGTTTATGTCTCTTATCATTGTGGATGCTTCCGCACCCAGGTCCTCGAGACTGAGGAGTTTCTCCACGGCATACTCTTCGACGAGAATACCGTCAGAGCCCAGTATCATAGCGGACACAGCGCCGTCAACCTTTTCAACAGCCTCTCTCAGGATCTCGGAAAAGCTCACGGCCCCTTGGGGAACCCCCTGTTAACCGCATCCAGAAATGATTCCAGTTTCGCAATCAGAACCTCTTTCCCCTTCCCCATCATTATCATCAGGGATTTCAGTTCCGCCACTCTCTGGAGAATCTGCTTATTTCCAGGATCATCGGCAAGGATCTGCCTATAGGTTTCCAGGGCCTTGTAGAAATTTCCGCCGGCGATGAACGCATCAGCAGTTGATACATCCGCGGTTTCCCGTGGAGCTGCGGCCTCCTCCCCTGGAACGGCAGCTTCCGAAAAACCGGAGACCTCTTCCGCCGGCTCAGGGGCTTCGGTTAAGATATCTCTGAAGGACAATTCATCCGGTATCTCAAATGATTGATCCTCGGGAATCTCCACAGCTTTCTCGTCTTTCTCCAGTTCTTCTTCCTCTAAGTCCTGGAAAGAACTGCTGAACTTTTCAAAGTCACTGCCGAAGGCTTCCCCCGGTTCCGCTTCTGCCGTAACGTCGGTCCCTGCATCCGGTTCTCCACCGTGAAAGATCTCGGCCATTCCGGTCTCAGGGGTAAAAGGCCTCTCCGCCTCTGCAGAAACCGCTGGCTCCTCTTCAAGGGTGGGTCCCTCGAGCTCGCTCAGACACATCATCGCATCTTCGTCCAGGGGGTTGAGCTTTATTACGGTCTTATATTCGGCAACGGCCTTTTCAGCCTCACCGAGTTCCCGATAAATATCAGCAAGTTTTCTGTGGGCAAATAGGTTGTCGGGAATGACGCTCACCACTGCTTCAAACTCGTTCTTCGCCTCGTCCATCATATTTTTTTCGAGGTATATCCTGCCCAGCGCCACGCGCGCACTCGTATACCCGGGCTGGCGTTCCAAACCCCTCAAAATAACAGCGACCGCTTCATCGAGCATCCCTGATTTTCTGTATTCTTCTGCGAGGGGAAGGAAGAGTCGCGAATTCGGATCCTTTTCAACCCTGACGCGCAGTTTCTCGATTTCTTCCATTGACATTATTATTGAACTTTAATCAAAAAAAAACCAAATGTCAAGGGATAAAATGTGCGATCCGGTCAAGAAGAAGATCGGCAACTTCATCCTTGGACATGAGGGGGAATGACGCTTCTCCCCCCTTCCAGATGATGGTGACCTGGTTCGTATCAACGTCAAACCCTGAACCGGGAGACAGGACATTGTTAAAAACCACCATATCTGCGCCCTTGTCAAGGAGTTTTCTCCTTG
>CAMTVV010000058.1:0-7056 GCA_947085305.1 uncultured Nitrospiraceae bacterium | reverse complement strand
CCCTACACGACGCTCTTCCGATCTATATTGCCGGCATAGGTGAGGGCGTCGAGAACAACTATTCTGTACTCCGGATATTTGCCGAACAGGTATTCGACAAAGTTGCTGCCGATAAAACCTGCGCCGCCTGTCACAAGAATCGTCTTCATTATGCCTCCTCCCGGTCTGGTTATTCCACTTTGCAGTCAAGATGACACCTTTGTCATTCCGGCTTGTCCGGATATTGTCATTCTGGCTTGTCCAGAATCACTCTTTTCAGAAGGATTCCTGACGCGCTCCGCTTGCAGGAATGACAATTTAAACGCTTAATGGAATTACAATGCCTCTTTCAAGGTCTTCACTATATACCTCACCTCTTCCTCCTTAAGGGATGGGTAGAGAGGGAGGGAAATGGTGCGTTTCCCTATCTCTTCCGCAACAGGATAGTCACCCTCGCGGTATCCAAAGGTCTCCCTGTAATACTTCAGCAGGTGGATTGGCCTGTAATTCACCGCAACTCCGATGCCCCTGTCCTGAAGCATCCAGAGGAGGGCGTCCCTTTTCCCGGGATCAACGAGTATTGTGAAGAGGTGGCGCGCATGTTTTGAGTTTGTAACCGTCTTAAGAATGTCAATTCCTTTTGCCCCCTGCAGCTCTTCCTCGTATCGCCTCCAGAGGTTGTCTCTCTTCTGCCAGAGTGTTTCAATCCGCTCAAGCTGGCCGATAAGGAGCGCCGCCTGAATGTTGTCCATATTGTATTTCCAGCCCAGAACAGGCATATCATAATGCCGGTAATGCCTGGTATATCTGTCCGCCGCTCCTTTGTCTATGCCGTGGAGCCTCAGCATTCTCAGGGAATCTGCCAAATTCTCACTGTCCGCGCTCACAGCGCCGCCTTCTCCCGAAGTGATATTCTTTGTCGCATAGAAACTGAAGCATACGCTGTCCGAGAGCCGGCCTGCCCGGATGCCGTCTCTTAAAGCCTCAATGGCATGGGCCGCGTCTTCAATGAGTTTGATGTTATATTTGTCGGCAACTGCTTTGATTTTCTTCATATCGCACATCTGGCCATAGAGGTGAACGGGGAGGATCGCCTTTGTCCTTTCGGTGACGGCAGACTCAACGAGTTCTGCGTTTAAATTGCCTGTTTCCTCCTCCACATCAACAAAGACCGGTCCGGCGCCTGCATGAAGGATTGCGTTTGCCGTTGCGCAGAAGCTCATGGGGGTGGTGATGACCTCATCTCCGGGGCCAATGCCAAGGGCAATCAAACTTATATGGAGAGCTGCGGTGCAGCTCGTAAGGCCGATGGTATATCTTTTACCGGCGTAGTGAGAGAACTTTTGTTCAAACTCTTCCACCTCCCTGCCGGTGGTGAGGAATATGGACCTCAGGACGCCGGCTGCCCGCTCAATATCGCTCTCTTCGATGTTGTGGCGGAAGAATTCAATTTTTTTCATGATAGCTATTATAGTATTTCCTGTAAAATTTGGCATCTACCAGGGAGGTTGAAAAGCAATTCTTGGTGAAATTGACAACCCTTAAGATTGCAGAGTATTTCCCCCTCCCCTTCATCCCCTCCCGCCAGGGAAGGGGAAACTTAACGCCCCCGGCCTGCGGCCACCCCCTCTTAAGCTAAGAGGGGGAGAGGGGGAGTTATGAAGACCTATTTTCGGAGCAAAAAGAGTACACAGAGAAAATGAACCACCCTGCGGCAGAGACCGCAGGGTATCTAAAAAAATTGAACAATTGTCAGATGTTATTCCGGCTTGCCCCGATTAGAAAGTCTTTTCTAACGGGGCTTGTCCGGAATCTTTCCGTAGAAGAAGGATTCCCGACGCCGCTCCGCTTGCGGGAATGACATACAATTAATCAAAAGAATTTCTCGATGCTCTGCATCGGGGGTGCCGAATATTCCCCTCCCCTCAAGGGAGGGGAGATTTAGGATACCTCGCGGCTTGCTGAGGGGTAGTTCATTTAAGGCACGTTTTTTGCAAAGATTTCCTGGATATGATGGAACAAATCCCCATGTCCGGGTTGATTTTTAACGGGATGAACCCGGAGACCGACAAAAACGCTGAAAAAATGAAAAGCGCGGAGCAGCTGCAGTTTGTCCAGGAGCTTGCCGCAGGATTGGCGCACGAGCTTGTCAATCCAATCACCGGCATCAAGGGCGCCCTGGAAATCTTTTACAGGGAGCTTGACCTTTCAGCCGGGGACAGGGCGGTCTTTGAGGAGATGCTGCATCAGATAAGGAAACTGGACGTTCTCGCCAGGAGCTTTTTCGAATATGCCCGGCCCCCTTCTCCTCAATTCATTCCGACGAGCATCCATGATGTCATTCACAATGCGCTCGCTCTCATAACCCGATATGAGCTGCATAAGAACATCCGGAACGTGTCTGTTGTGAGAGAATTCGACGAGTCTGTTCCTCTGATACATGCAGATCCCACGCAGCTTCAGCAGGTCTTCCTGAATCTGAGTCTTAATGCGCTGGAGGCTATGAGCGAGGGCGGAACCTTGAGATTCGAAACTGCCCGCCTCAGCGGCTTTGTGGAAATACGGGTGTCTGACACGGGACAGGGTTTAGGGAAGGAGCTCACGAATAAGATATTTCAACCATTTTTTACCACCGAGAAAAGGGGATTCGGCCTCGGCCTTTCTGTAAGCAAGAGGTTGATTGAGCAACACGGCGGCGAAATAACTGCGGAAAGCGGTGATTCAGGCACTGTTTTCAGAATAGCCCTTCCACTCACAAGAGAGCCTTGCCCGGTTGGGTTAAATCACGCATAATCAGTGATTTTGCGCACCCCTATTTCCTGCCGCTGCGGACCTGCTGATGTTCGAAGAGATTCTTCACCTCGTCCATCAAGTCATTGAGGTCCCTGAACTGCCGATAGACTGAGGCGAACCTTACGTACGCCACCTTGTCCGTTTCCTTGAGGCTGGACATGACCTCCTCCCCTATCCACGCGCCCGGGATTTCCTTCACCCCCATGCCGGTGAGTTTCTTTTCGATGGAATCCACAAGGCCGTCAAGGACATCAATGCTGATCGGTCTTTTTTCGCACGCCTTTTTCAACCCGTGGAGAATTTTTGCCCTGTCAAAGGATTCGCGCCTGCCGTCTTTCTTAATGACCATGGGGATTACATCGTCAACGCGCTCGTAGGACGTGAAGCGTTTGCCGCACTTCAGGCACTCCCGTCTTCTGCGGATCGCCTCCCCTTCTTTACTCGAGCGGGAATCTATGACCCTGTCTTCGAGATTTCCGCAGAACGGGCACTTCATGAGTATATTGGGAAACGGTCGCAAAGGGTTTTCACGCGATGAGCGAGGCGCTGCATCTCCTTAGGGTCCCTTGAGTTCTTAAGCGCCTTCCCGATGATGTCCGCTATTTCGGCCATCTCTTCCTCTCCCATCCCCCTTGTGGTGACGCACGGGGTCCCGAGCCTGATGCCGCTGGTGACGGCAGGCGGCCGCGAATCATAGGGGACTGCATTTTTGTTAACGGTGATCCCTGCGCGGTCGAGGGCCTCTTCTGCCTCTTTGCCCGTGATATGAGAATCCGAGAGGTCAACAAGCATCAGGTGGTTGTCGGTTCCGCCGGAGACTATCCTGAACCCTTTCTTTATCAATTCCTGCGCAAGCCTCTTTGCATTTCTTACCACCTGTTCCTGGTAGGTCTTGAAATCACTGCCCAAGGCCTCTTTCAAGGCGACGGCCTTCGCGGCAATGACATGGACCAGAGGTCCCCCCTGTATTCCGGGAAAGATCATCTTGTCAATGGCCTTTCCATATTCGGCCTTGCACATGATCATGCCGCCCCTCGGACCCCTGAGGGTTTTATGGGTTGTGGTGGTGATGAAGTCGGCAAAGGGAATCGGCGAAGGATGCAGCCCCGTTGCGATAAGGCCGGCAATGTGGGCGATATCAGCCAGGAAGAAGGTACCGGCCTCCTTTGCGATATCAGAGAAGGCCTTGAAATCCAGTATCCTCGAATACGCGCTGGCCCCTGCCACGATCATTTGAGGCTTATGCTCCAGCGCGGTTCTCCTTACCTCATCATAGTCGATATAACCGGTATTCCTGTCAAGACCGTATGAGACGCTTTTGAAGATGAGACCGGAGAAATTCACTGAAGCGCCGTGGGAAAGGTGTCCCCCCTGTTTGAGGTTCATCCCGAGGATGGTGTCACCAGGCTTTAAAAAGGAGAAGTAGACTGCCATGTTCGCCTGGGATCCGGAATGGGGCTGCACATTGACGTACTCTGCGCCGAAGAGCTCCCGGGCCCGTTTTATGGCAAGGTTCTCAACCTCGTCCGCAAATTCGCACCCGCCGTAATACCGTCTGCCCGGATACCCCTCTGCATATTTATTCGTGAAAATAGAACCCTGCGCCTCCAGCACCGCATTGCTGACATAGTTCTCGGATGCGATGAGGACGATCTTCTCTCTTTCCCTCTTTTTCTCCTGTTGAAGGGAGCTATAGACCTCAGGATCAACACGCTTGAGATTTTCCTGTTCCATATCCCGAGCCCTTCACCCTCCCTTCGATCTGAAGTATCTTGTTCAGCCTATTCAGATGCCTGCCGGCTTCAAAAGGCGTGGCAAGCCACACCCTCACAATCTCTTTGGCAAGGTCTTTCCCCACAATCCTGCCCCCGAGCACCAGAATATTGGCATCGTTGTGCAGCCTGCTCATCTTTGCGGTGAACAGCTCGTTGCAGAGGGACGCCCTTATGCCGGGGAACTTGTTTGCCGTAATGGACATCCCGATGCCTGTGCCGCAGATCAGAATTCCCCTGTCCAGCCCTCCCGAGCTGACAGCGCCGGCGACCTTTTCACCAAAATCCGGATAGTCCACTGATTTGGGGGCGTCGGCGCCGTAGTCAATGCAGTCAAACCCCAGCTCATTCAGGAGGGTGATAAGCTCCACCTTGAGCTCCAGGCCGGCATGGTCACAACCGATTCCGATCCTCATTTTAACCTCATCAGCTTCTTATATTAGCCGAGAGATTCTCCCTAAGTCAACGGGTGCGAGCGCTTATTAGACGGCTTATGGTATCCTTTAACATGAATCTGTGCCGTTTTGAAAAGCCCAGCAGATATATCAATCGCGAGCTTAACTCCATCCACAAAAATGCGGCAATCAGGGTCGCCCTTGCATTTCCCGATATCTACGACGTGGGGATGTCCCACCTCGGCCTCAGAATACTCTACGGGATTATAAACGACCTGCCCTTTGCCGCTGCAGAAAGGGTCTTTTCCCCGTGGCTTGACATGGAGATGGAGATGAAGGCAAAGGGAATCCCCCTTGTATCCCTTGAAACAAAAAGACCGGTAAGGAATTTCGATATCATTGGATTCAGCCTTCAGTATAAACTCTCTTATACCACCGTGCTTAATATGCTCTCTCTTGCCGGGATACCCATGAGGTCTGAAGCCAGGGATGAGCGATATCCCCTCATCATTGCCGGGGGACCGTGCACAGTGAATCCAATGCCCATGTCTGCTTTTATAGATGCCTTCCTTATAGGCGATGGGGAAGATGCTGTTGCCGATATTGTGGGAACCTTTTATTCGTGGAAGACAGAGGGCGACGGCAGGAAAGAGTCTCTCCTCAGGGGGCTTTCGGAAATTGAAGGGGTGTATGTGCCGGTTATCCATGGGTTGGAGTTTGGAGTTTGGAGTTCGGAGTCTTCTCACTCGTCACTCGTCACTCGTCACTCGTCACTGATTAGGCGGCGCTACACGGAATCCCTTGACAATGCGCCTTATCCGGTGGCCCCTGTTGTGCCTTACACGTCAATCGTTCATGACAGAATCACCATTGAGCTCTCCAGAGGCTGCACCATGGGGTGCAGGTTCTGTCAGGCCGGTATGATCTATCGGCCAATGAGGGAGAGAAGCCCAGAAAGGATTTTACAGCTCGCAGAGGAGTCCTTGAAAAACACCGGGCATGAAGAGTTATCTCTCACCTCCCTCAGCGCCGGGGACTACAGTTGCCTTTTGCCACTGGTGAAAGAGCTGAACAGGAAGTTCTCACGAAAGGTTGTGTCTCTGTCCCTCCCGTCCCTGCGGGTCGCAGCGGTGGACAGAGATGTATTGCGTGAGATAAAGATGGTGAGAAAAACAGGTTTCACCATGGCCCCTGAGGCTGCCACCCCGAGGCTCAGGGCAGTGATCAACAAGGACTTTGGCGATGAGGACTATGAAAGGGCGCTGCATGCCCTTTTTGCAGAGGGCTGGGAGAGCGTCAAGCTCTATTTTATGGTGGGGCTGCCCACTGAAAGGGATGAGGATATCGAGGCTATTCCTGAAATGGCGCTCAGGGCCGTAAGGACTGCAAAAAAATATTCCCGCAGATATGTGAATGTTAACGTCGGCATATCTCCCTTTGTGCCTAAGCCTCACACCCCGATGCAGTGGTGCGGCCAGGAGGCTATGGATACAATCAGGGCGAGGATGGGTTATCTGAGGCAGAGGCTTTCGAAGAAGGGGATGAACTTTAAAGGTCATAATACGGACATGAGCCTCCTGGAGGCGGTTCTGGCCAGGGGAGACGGTTCGCTGGCAGGCCTGATAGAAAAGGCCTGGTCACTGGGGTGCAGACTTGATGCATGGACAGAGGCCTTTGATTTCAAGAAATGGCTTTCTGCTGCGGATGACATGGGCATTGAGCTCCACGCTTGCGCCGGCAGGCGTTTTGAGCAGGACGATGCCCTTCCCTGGGACGTGATTGACAGCGGCGTGAAGAAAGAATTCCTGTGGAAGGAACTTAACCATGCGCTGGCAGGTGAGATAACAACCGATTGCAGAAAGAAATGTTCCGGCTGCGGGCTGGAATGTAAAGACAGTGACGCGTTAAGCGTTACGAGTTACGAGTCGAGAGACAAACATGGAGACCCCTCACGGGTTAGGCATAACCCATCTCCTGTTACACGACCAATAAGAGTGCGGGTGCGGGCTGGTCCTTCCCGACAGACCCCAATACCTATGTAACCTTTGGAGGCGCGACTGACCTCTGGGGTGGGGCCTGGACACCGGCCCTCATCAACGACCCGGGTTTCGGTGTTG
>CAMTVV010000057.1:0-4621 GCA_947085305.1 uncultured Nitrospiraceae bacterium | reverse complement strand
GATTTGAAATACTCCCGTATAGCTTCTCTGCTCATTTAGTAACCCTTCTCCTTCAGGTATCGCAGTACTTCGAAGTACGGTTACATTTTACACGGCGCAATAGGCCTGGTTGACAAAGACCCTGTTTCCTTTTTATTATAATTGGACGGCAAACGGTTACCGTCTAATTGGCGTCTGATACCGCCGGCATAATGAAAGGGTGGTTAAGACGCTTTTTTTGCCTGTAGTGGCATAAACCGCTATAATAATCATAATAATGAGGAGCAGAGGCAACAGAGAATGTGCAGACTGGCAGCCATAACATCCAACGAATATTTCTCGCCCATGGAAAACATCCTTGCCCTGGAGACGATGAAGGAAGGCCACGACGGTTCCGGATTGGGTCTCACACTTAAGGATCTCGGCGGCGAATTTGAAGAGATAAAGGAATATCCTGTGCTCTCCGGCATTTGCTCCAAAAAGGGAATGGAAGTTCTCAATGAATACATGAAAAGACACGGCTTCAAGCTCAAGCATGTATGGACGCCGCATGTCAAGCATATAAAGGGCATTTCGCCGAGAGAGCATTATTTTGCCCGCGTTTATGATTACCCCGATACCCGCAATAACAAGTCAACACAGGAAAAAGAAGAGCTTCTGATGCGCACCCGCCTTGCCCTCAGAAAAATCGGCGAATCCGACGAATCCATTTTTGTATTTTCATTCTATCCTGACGTAATTACCCTGAAGGAAGTGGGGGACCCTCTTCAACTCGGAGAGTTCTTCGGCCTCGACAGAGACAGCATCAAGGCAAAGATCATATTCGCGCAGGGAAGGCAGAACACTAACTACGCTATTTATCTCTATGCCTGTCATCCCTTCTTCATTCAGGGCTTCTGCTCCATGACCAACGGGGAGAACACAGCCTTCGTTCCCATAAGGGAATTTCTCATGAGCAGGGGATTTCCGGGATATACGGGATACAACAGCGACAGCGAGGTCTTCACCCACATTCTCCACTACACGGTGAGACAACTGGGATTTCCCCTGACGTACTACAAAGATGTCATCACCCCCCTTAATATGACGGAGATCGAACAGAGAGAGGACAGGGATGCGCTGAGACTCATCAAACAGTCATTGAGGCCCCTGTGCATTGACGGCCCGAATATGGTGATCGGGTTCACCCCCGACGGCACAGTCTTCATGGCACAGGATGCAAAGAAACTGAGGCCCGGCGCTGTGGGGGGAGTGAAGGGCAAATACGCATTGATGTCTGAAGAATGCGGAGTTGACAGGGCGGTTCCGAAGAGGGACAGGACCATGGATATCTTCCCCATGAAATACGACATGGTGACGATCTCGCCTCAAGCAGAAGGGGTAACGGTTTGGAATCAGTTAAGTGGGGCAAACACTGACTCGAAAAAGGAGAAGGGAGTATGCCGAACATGATACATCAGGGGGATCCCGCAAGGGGGATAGAGTCCCCCTTGCGAGCCTTAGACCATAATCATCAACTCTCGTTAAGGGAGTTTCCCTATATCATCCGCTGGAGGGACGACCGGTGCAAGAGATGCGGAAAATGCACAGCAGTATGCCCGGTGAAGGCCATTGAGCCGACTGTGAAGGTCCAGAGGACTGTCCACTCGGAAGGACCGCTCCCCCAGCCCACAGCAGTAAGAAAAATCATACAGATGGTGGAACAGGTCACTGACATGGAGCGGCACTGCACCGGCTGCGGGACCTGCACCCTTGTATGTCCAAATGAGGCCATAGAGCCTGAATATAATCCCCAGCACAAGTTTTACCATTACAAGAATAAAGGCGGAGAGCCGTACAAGAGGGGCGGCAGGAGAAACGATCCGTCCATATCCACCCTTGATAAGCTCAAGTTCACAAGGATCTCGATGCTCACGGACCCGGCCCTTGATGCAGGCAGGCACGAGTTCCGTGTGAGAACACTCCTGGGAAGGATATTACCGCCGGAAGAGCTGCCGTTGAAACTTGCCGGCGGCAAGCTTGTGGTGGATAAGTAGAGCGGCAAATTCATCCCCCCTGTGCGGGAGATATTCCCCATCATGATCGGCAGCATGTCTGTCGGCGCCCTTTCTCCTCCCATGTGGGAGGGGCTTGCCATGGGCGTGGCCTATCTCAATGAGGTAGAAGGGTTGCCGGTGGTCATGTGTTCCGGTGAGGGAGGGATGCCGCCGAGGCTCCTGAAGTCAAAGTACCTGAAATATTTCATCATCCAGATCGCTTCCGGGTACTTTGGATGGGACGAGATCATCCACGCGCTGCCGCACATGGTAGAAGACCCTGCTGCCATCGAGATCAAATACGGCCAGGGTGCAAAGCCCGGTGACGGCGGACTTCTCATGGCCCAGAAGGTATTGAAGCTCATCGCGAACATCCGCGGAGTTCCTCAGTTCGTTGACCTCTCATCGCCTCCCACTCACCAGACAAAGTACTCCATCGAAGAAGCGGTTGCAAAGATGATCCAGTCCATGTCCATGGCCTGGGGCTTCAGGGTGCCTGTCTATCCCAAGATCTCCGGCACAAAGACAGCACGCGCTGTGCTGAATAACCTGGCAAGGAATCCCTATGCAGCAGCCCTCTCCATTGACGGCGAGGACGGCGGAACAGGGGCGGCATACAATGTCTCAATGGACAAGATGGGCCATCCCATCGCTTCCAATATCAGGGACTGCTATCTCGACCTTGTGAAACAGGGCAAACAGAACGAACTTCCCCTGATCGCGGCGGGAGGCGTGGGCAAGAAAGGCAACCTGGCCGCGAACGCGGCAGCCCTCATCATGCTCGGCGCGTCCGCGGTCTCCATAGGGAAATACATCATGCAGGCTGCCGCAGACTGTTTCGGCGATGAATACAACCGCTGCAATCTCTGCAACACCGGCAAATGTCCGAGGGGCATCACCACCCAGGACCCGAAGCTTTACAGAAGGCTTGATGCCGACAGGGTGGCGGAGCGGGTTGTGGAGACCTTCAAGGCTGCTGATGTGGAGATGAGAAAGATCTTCGCTCCCATGGGAAGAAGCACGGAACTGCCGATCGGCATGTCAGATGGATTGAGCATAGAAGACAAGGCTATGGCAGAGAGGTTAGAGATTAGCTATGTCTGCTAAGAAAAAGACAGCGGTCAGCGGTCAGCGGTCAGCGGTCAGCAAAAATAAAAAGCTGAAAGCTGATAGCCGACAGCTAAAAGCTGAAACTATAACTATATTCGGTAATATAAAGGGCAATAGAGTGCCATCCCGCATCCTTGAGGAGCAGATCCAGCAAGCGGTCCGGGAAGGCGCGCGGGAGCTGCATATTGTTGCCGGGGGTCAGCACGGCATCGGCGGCCGCATCTGGCCGAGGGGCGAAACAGTAAAGATAACCGTGGAAGGCCCTGTGGGCCAGAGGCTGGGGAGCATGGGCATGCCCGGCACAGAGATAGTCGTCAGGAGCAGTTCTTCTGACGACACAGGCTGGCTCAATTGCGGCGCAAAGATAACGGTTTTGGGAGATGTGACCAATGGCGCCTTTAATGCCGCTGCCCAGGGGATCCTCTATGTCCAGGGAGGCGGCGGCGCACGGTGCGACACCATGACCAAGCACAACCCCCGTTTTGACCCGCCCCAGTCGTGGTATTTCAGGGATGTGGGAGATTCCTTTGCGGAGTTCAAGGCAGGGGGCGTGGCAGTGGTCTGCGGGGTGAAACCGAGGAACCCCGAAAACATCCTGGGCTACCGTCCCTGCGTCGGAATGGTAGGCGGGATCATCTACTTCCGGGGACCCGTCAAGGGATACAGTGAAAGGGATGTAAAACTCCTTGATCTGACTCCCCAGGACTGGGAATGGCTCAAGACAAATATGAAACCCTTCCTCGAAGCCATTGACAGGATGTCCCATTACGAAGAGCTGACCCGTTCTCCTGATGACTGGAAGAAGCTTATGGCGTATACGCCCCAGGAAAAGAGGGCGAGAAAATGGTTTAAGGTCTCGACTTCTGATTTCAGAAAGAACACGTGGGAAAAAGAAGTGGGACAGGGCGGCATATTTGCCGAATACCTCAACCATGACCTCACGCTGTTGCCCTACATTACTACAGGCACGGAGAGACGGAACAAGCCCATATGGGCAAATGATAAGTATGCTCCGCCCTGCGCCTATGCATGTCCTACGCAGATACCTTCCCACAAAAGGGCCTCCCTCATCAGGCAGGGCAGGCTCAACGACGCTTTGGAACTGGTATTGAAATATAGTCCATTGCCCGCAACGGTCTGCGGCGAGATATGTCCGAACCTCTGCATGCAGAGCTGCACCAGGGCGCACGTTGATAAGCCCCTGGAAATTGACATGCTGGGTAAACTTGCCCTTGACCTTCCAGCTCCGAAAAGGGAACCGGCTACAGGCCATAAAATTGCGGTGCTCGGCGGCGGTCCGGCCGGCATGAGCGCTGCCTGGCAGCTCGCACTAAAGGGGCATACCGTTGATCTCTATGAAGCTGAGAGCAAGCTCGGAGGAAAAATCGAACTCTGCATTCCGAGGGAACGTCTGGCCCACGAGATCCTTGAGAAAGAGGTCTCGCGCTTCAAGGAGCTTGGAGTAAACCTTCATCTCGGCACAAAGGTGACCAGGG
>CAMTVV010000056.1:0-13263 GCA_947085305.1 uncultured Nitrospiraceae bacterium | reverse complement strand
GAGCAAAAACAAGGAGGCTGCCCAGAAGCTGATTGAATTTATGGCTTCTGATGAAGGACAGGCAATGTTTGCAGAGGAAAACAGGGAGTATCCTGTGAATCCAAAAATATCAGCCCATGAGAGCATGATGAAGAGGGATAAATTTACTTTAAGTCCCGTGTCTCTGTCAACGATGGGCAGGTATATGATGCCGGCTATAGATTTGATTGACAAGGCAGGTTATAGATAGGTTCAATGAAAACAAGTTTTTCATATCTTCACATTTTTGCTATCGGAATAGCGGCAGTTGCCGCTATTCCGATAATCTTTACGCTTTTTAGCGCCCTGACGGTTGAGCCTGAATTGTGGAAGCGTCTCTATGACACCAGGCTGAAAGTTATACTGCCCAATACAATCAAACTGCTGCTCTCTGTAGGCGCCTTCACCCTCCTGATAGGGGTAACGGCTGCATGGATTGTGACAATGTATGATTTTAGAGGCAAAGGGATATGGGAATGGGTATTGATATTGCCCCTCGCAATCCCCGGCTATGTCTTAGCCTATGCTTACGCAAGCATAATGGCGCCTGGCGGCGTTGCGCAAAATATGTGGAGCAGTGTTTTTGGAGATGTCTCAAAAATGCCGTCCCTTTATTCCTTCTGTGGGGTATCATTGATATTAAGCCTTGTTAATTATCCATACGTATATCTATTGACCCGCGCAAGTCTCCTTAACCAGAATGTCAAATATCATGAAGTAGCAAGGACGATGGGTGTATCAAAGATTAAAAGGCTCTGGTCAATAAATATCCGTATGGCTTATCCAGCTATTGCAGCAGGAGTTGCCCTTGCATTAATGGAGGTGATGGCAGATTTCGGCACAGTAGCGCTCTTGAGATACCCGACATTCACAGAAGCCATATACAGACAGATGACCGCAAGGTTTGACCCAAAAGGAGCAGCAGCATTAGCCTTTGTTTTAGTGGGTATTACCTTCTTACTGATGAATCTTGAACGGCACTTCAGAGGCAAAAGGTCATTTGAGCAGACAAAGGGCAGTTTTAGGTCTCAAATGCCGAAAAAACTGGATTTACGGAGAACCATAATCATAACCGTACCAATCCTGTTTATCCTCAGCGCTGCCTTTTTTGTCCCTGTTGCCGTGCTCATAAACATGACATCTGATGCAATCACAAAAGGCGGGCTTGACAGCCGCTTTATAGAATTCACATTAAATACTATTTTTATATCTGCCTTAGGCGCAACAACCGCCTCTGTCTTTGCCGTGCCAATAGCGTATCTCCATGCACGAAGGCAGGGCATATTAAGCAGGGCTGTTTATTATATGTCTTCATTAGGCTACAGCCTTCCTGGTCCTGTTATTGCAGTGGGCATTTTATTAACAGCGGCAATGTTTTTTAATTGGCTTTATGGAAGCATATTGCTGCTGCTTATGGCATATGTTGTCCGTTTCATGCCCATATCCCTTCAGTCTCAGGATTCATCCATATCTATGGTGTCAAGGTCAATGGAAGATGCGGCAAGAACACTCGGCGCCGGGACATGGAAGACCTTTAAAAATATATTATTTCCGCTTATAAGGCGGGGGATTTTAGCAGGATGGGTAGTGGTATTTGTTGACTGCATGAAGGAACTGCCTGCCACAATGATGCTCAGGCCATTAGCCTTTGACACATTGGCTGTAAGGGTATGGATAGAGGCGTCTGAGGCTCTATGGGAGATGGCGGCGCTGCCGGCCCTTTTGATAGTCATTGCAGGGCTGATACCGCTTATTATAATTATCAAAAAGATGGGAGTCCAAAATGGTGTTGAGATTACATAAAGAAGACATATGCGTGAAGGAGACAACAGCATCGCATGTCTTGCTCAAAGACATATCTAAGACATTCGGGGGCGTAACGGCTATCCATGAGCTGACGCTTGAAATTAAAAAGGGAGAATTTTTCTCCCTGCTGGGACCGTCAGGCTGCGGGAAGACAACCATTTTAAGACTCATTGCAGGACTTGAAAGGCCGGATAAGGGCAATATCACAATAGGAGAAAGGGTTGTTGCCGGCGCTGAATGGGTGCCCCCTGAAAAAAGGAGGATAGGACTTGTCTTTCAGGACTATGCCCTGTTTCCGCACATGACGGTTTTTAAAAATATTGCCTTTGGTTTGACAGGCTGCAGTAAAAATGAACTCAAGCAAAAGGTGACGAATATGCTTGATATAGTTGGACTATCCGATATGGCAAATAGATACCCCCATGAGCTATCCGGCGGTCAACAGCAACGGATTGCGCTTGCGAGGGCATTGGCGACTTCTCCGCAGGTGATGCTTCTGGATGAGCCATTTTCAAATCTTGATGCAGATTTAAGAATGGAATTGCGCACTGAGACAAGGCGGATACTCAAGGAAAAAGGGACAACAACAATTCTCGTAACCCACGATCAGGAAGAGGCATTTTCCCTATCTGACAGGGTTGGTGTCCTGAATAATGGAAGGCTTGAACAGGTGGGTACACCTGAAGAGATATATCACAGGCCAATAAGCCGTTTCGTAGCAGGTTTCGTTGGAAGGGCAGATTTTGTGCGCGGAAGGATTGAAGGAGATTCTGTTGTCTCTGACATTGGTATCTTTCCACTGGATAGTGAAATACCACAGGGACTTCAAGATGTAGACATTATGATAAGGCCTGACGATGTGGATTTTGTTATAGACCCAAAAGGGACTGTCTCCATAATAGAGGCAGAGTTTTTGGGAGCCGATATTATTTATAAACTCTCGCTTCCAAATGGAAAGGCAATCCACTCAATCAGACCTTCAACAAAGATATTTAGTGTGGGCAGCAGGGTTAGCATTACAGTTGACCCTGCACATATAGTGGTCTTTTGCGGTGAGGGAAAAAATGGGAATAAGCAAGTTTGAAAGGAGGTTAGTCTTATGTGTGTAGCATTAATCGGCGGTATGGACAGGCTTGAAAGAAATTATATAAATGTGGCTGAGAAATTTGGAATTGACCTAAAGGTATTTACAAAGTCCGAATCCGGTATAGCATCGAAGGTGAAAAACATGGATGCGCTGGTGATTTTCACAAACAAAGTATCCCACAGGGCTAAGAAAGAGGTGATGAATATAGCCAGGGCAAAGAATATTCCAGTCTTTATGTATCACTCATGCGGAATTTGCACGCTGAGAGATTGTTTGAGTTGTATAAAAAAAATAACACAAAGGAGTCAATATGAAATTCAAGGTTCAAGGTTTAAGGTTTAAGGTTTTGTTGTTATTTTTATTAATCACTATTCACTTTTCACTATCCACTGTTTCTTACGCCGCCCATCCCCTCATCACGGACGACACAGGCACACAGGGTAAAGGAAAATTCCAGCTTGAAGTAAACAGCGAGTTTTCTTACGACAAAGAGACAAAGGATGGCGTAACAACAAAAGAAAGAGTAAGCGAACTATCGACCATACTTTCTTATGGTGTTGCAGATAACTTCGATATTGTACTCGGTGTGCCGTACCAGTGGATACGGACGAAAGAGGATGGCAAGACCTTTACCGAGAGCGGAATCTCCAATCTCTCCCTTGAAGTGAAGTGGAGATTTTACGAGAAAGACGGGTTGAGCCTCGGATTAAAGCCCGGGATCAGTATTCCGACAGGTGATGAGGAAAAAGGCCTCGGTTCGGGAAGAGTAGCGTACAGCGTCTTTTTCATCACTTCGAAAGAAATGGAGCCTTGGGCGTTCCATCTGAACCTCGGATATATGAGGAACGAAAATAAGGCGGATGAGAGAGAGAACCTCTGGCATGCGTCGATCGCGGCCCAGGTGGAGGCCGTGAAAGACCTTAATGTCGTTGCGAATATCGGGCTCGAACGGAACACCGACAGGTTGGTAAATACCCACCCCGCTTTTATCCTTGGCGGGATCATTTATTCCCTTTCGGAAAACTTCGACATTGACTTCGGCATAAAGGTGGGCCTGGACAAGCCCGAGACCGATTATTCAATACTTGCGGGTATTGCATGGAGACTTTGAGCTTTATGAAAAAAGGAGGACTTAAACATATGTTTCCCCTTGGACTATTGAGCGCGGGCGAAAGGGCCGAAGTAATGGAAATCAGGGAAGGCAGCCGCCTGGGTACATGCAGCCCCGGCCACAAACAGGACAAGAGCAATCAAACATGCAGGATGAAAGATATGGGACTGCATGCAGGCAAAGTGGTCGAAATGCTGAATAACAAAGGAAAAGGCGCCATACTTATAAGAATCGACGAATCGAGGATTGCGATCGGCCGCGGCATGGCGATGAAGATCATGGTTAACAAGACGGAATAATGGAGTAATGGAGCAATGGAGTGATGCTTCTAATTCAACACTCCAGAACTCCAATACTCGAATTCTTATGATGGAGGTATAAATGAATCTTGCAATGTTGAAACCCGGTGAAACGGGGAAGGTAACAAAAATAGGGGCAATAGGCCCACTTAAGAGAAGGCTGATGGATATGGGGGTTCTCGTGGGTGAAGCGATAAAAGTTGAAAAAGTCGCGCCGCTTGGTGATCCAATCGAGATTACAGTTAAGAATTACAATCTCTCCCTCAGGAAAAAAGAAGCCGAGGGGATATCGGTGGAGGTGATAAAGTGAGTACAGCGACAGATCATTTAACACAGAGCGGAGATAACCCCCCTCAATCCCCCCTTAGTTTAAGGGGGGATGAAAGGGGGGTTACTGAAGTGGGGGGCCGAACGATAACCGTTGCCGTAGCCGGCAACCCCAATTCCGGGAAATCTACCCTCATCAACGCAATCGCCGGGACGAGGCTCCATGTGGGCAACTGGCCGGGAGTAACGGTCGAGAAAAAGGAGGCGCTTTTTGAATTCGAGGGGAAGCGGATCAGGATCGTCGACCTGCCCGGTACATACAGCCTCAGTCCTTACACGCAGGAGGAGGTGATTGCAAGAGATTATCTTGTCCATGAGAAGCCTGACGTAATCATCGATGTTGTTGATGCAACTAACCTCGAAAGGAACCTCTACCTGACTGTCCAGCTTCTGGAGCTCAGAATTCCGGTCGTCGTCGCGCTGAACATTTATGATGAGGCGGAGAAGAAAGGATACAAGGTCGATACGAAGGCCATCGAAAAGATGCTCGGCGTTACGGCGGTCCCTACGGTATCCACGAGGAAGATCGGGTTGAAGGACCTGATGGCCTCGGCTATTGCGGTTGCGGAAAATTCCTCGCTTCACATGCCTAAGCAGCTCAATTACGGCGGGGACCTCGAATCCGCGTCTCACATCATCGAGGGTCACCTCAGGCAAAACCATTCCTCTATCGCGGCCGAGTATCCCCGGAGATGGCTCGCTTTCAAGCTCATGGAGGGCGACCAACACATTCTTGAAGAGACAGGACTCGACGAAGACGGACTCCTGGGCGAAACGCTCAGACACCTGCGTGCGGCCCACGGTGAGGACATCGAGTCGCTAATGGCCGACGCACGATACGCGCAGGCCTCGGGGCTTACTTATGAAGTCCTAAAAAGGCCTGAATTCAAAAAGATGGAAATAACTGAAAAGATAGACAGGATAGTCCTGAACAGATTTCTGGGCATTCCGATATTTCTTGCTGCAATGTGGTTTGTGTTTAAGCTCACATTTGATGTGGCCACGCCTTTTGTTGACTGGATAGATGAAATGGCGACAGGGCCGTTCAAGAGATGGGCAGAGGCAATTTTAGGATTTATCAATGCACCGGCATGGACAGTTTCGCTCACAACAGACGGCGTTATCGCAGGAGTCGGCTTTGTGCTGGTTTTTGTGCCTGTGATATTTGCAATGATGTTTTTTATCACATTTCTTGAGGGTAGCGGCTACATGGCACGCGCTGCATTTGTAATGGACAGGGCAATGCACACAATCGGCCTTCACGGCAAATCGTTCATACCGATGCTTCTGGGTTTCGGCTGCAATGTGCCTGCAATCTATGCGACAAGGACTCTTGAAAACCCTAAAGACAAGGCATTAACAGCACTGCTGATACCCCTCATGTCCTGCGGCGCAAGACTTCCGGTATATGTGCTTTTTACAGGCATCTTCTTTGCGGCAAGTGCCGGAACCGTGCTGTGGTCATTGTATGTAATGGGGATAGCCCTTGCTGTTTTAATGGGAATGATTTTTAAAAGAACGCTTTTTAGAGGCGAAGCCCCCATGTTCATCATGGAGCTGCCGCCTTACAGAATGCCGTCCTTTAGAAGCCTTATGATCCATACATGGGAAAAGGGAAAGCATTTTCTGATAAAGGCAGGGACTTATATACTCGCCGTATCAATACTTGTGTGGTTTTTGCTCAATCTGCCGTGGGGTGTTGAGAGCAAAAAAGATTCATATCTCGGCAGGGCAGGACAGATAATCGCGCCAGCCCTTAAACCCCTTGGATTTGGCAACTGGGAAGCTGCATCTGCATTGATAACAGGAATAATTGCAAAAGAGATTGTGGTCGGAACAATGGGAGAGATTTATGTAACAAAGGAGGAGTCAGGAGCCAGTAGTCAGGAGTCAGAAGAAAAGACACCAACATTTACAGAGGATATGAAAGGAATCGCTATATCCTTCGCAAGTGCAACGAAAGATGCCGCTGTCAATGTCTTTTCAACTTTTGGCATAGCAAGCATCACGGCAGAGGAAGACGAGGGACAGCCCGGACTAAAGTCAGTAGTCCAGGGAGCATTTACACCTTTAAGCGCCTATGCTTTCATGGTCTTTGTTCTTTTATATATGCCGTGCGTTGTGGTTGCCATAGCGATGAGGCAGGAGTTCGGCACATGGAAGTGGTTCGGCATAGCCTTTGCGTATCAGATGATTCTGGCTTGGGTTGTGGTATTTGTGATTTATCAGGGTGGAAGATTGTTGGGATTAGGGTAAAAAAGTGTCAGTGGTTAGTGTCTGTGTCTGTAACCTGACACTGCCACTGAAAACTGACACTGATTAAGGGAGGTTAATATGGGATTTACGGATATAGTGTGGATGACATTCATTATAAGCGGAGCGCTCTATCTCTTGTACCGCTCTCTTTGGAAGAAGAAAGGGCACTGCCAAGGCTGCGATTCAGAGACATGCGAGGTGAGGAAGAAATTCAAGCCCGGTGACTGTTAAAATAATACATGCAGACACTTCCCCTTGATTTGCTTGAGAAAAAGGCCAATCTCTACAAATGGGCATCGGCACTCGCCTTGATTACCATTTTTTATAATATCCTTGAGGGAGTGGTCTCTGTTTACTTTGGACTTGAAGATGAGACCATTGCCCTTTTTGGTTTTGGTGTCGATTCCTTCGTAGAGGTAATTTCGGGTATCGGGATATGGCACATGGTCCGGAGGATAAGAGGAGATGGGAGCGCAAGTCCGGACCGTTTTGAACGTCGGGCGCTCAGGGTGACTGGCACGGCGTTCTATTTGCTCACCGGGGGACTGTTATTCACCGCCGCCTTCAATCTGTACCGAGGACATAAACCGGAGACGGCGTTCTGGGGCATTGTCGTATCCGTGATCTCGATCCTTTCGATGTGGGCGCTCATCCATTACAAGATGAAGGTCGGCAGGGGTCTCAATTCGCAGGCGATCCTTGCCGACGCGGCCTGCACAAGGACATGCATCCATCTCTCGGTCGTACTCCTTCTTGCGAGTACAGGTTATGAACTTACCGGATTCGGCGGACTTGATTCAATCGGTGCAATCTTAATCGCAGGGCTTTCATTCAGAGAAGGGCGCGAGGCATTTCAGAAGGCGAAGGGCGATATGATCTGTGGCTGTAAGGAAAGCTGTAAATGACAGGGTTATCTTCTGAACTCTCCAAGTGCATCCGCAAGGGTGCGGATATCTTCCTCTGAATGGGCAGCGGTAACCGTCACCCTCACTCTCGGCTCTTTCACCGTGGGCGGTCGAATGGCCGGGGCATATATCCCCTTCTCATATAAATAGCGTGAAAGATTCAATGCCTCATCGACACTTCCGGTCTTCAGAGGGATGATGGGCGTTTCACTTTCCCCCGTGTCAAAACCCATTCCCTTGAAAGCGTCCACCAGCATATTGCGATTCACCCAGAGTTTTTGTACGAGTTCCGGTGACCTCTCAATCAACTCAAGCGCCTTTACAGAAGCGGCAACAGCACATGCTGGGATTGCGGTGGAAAAAATAAAACTCCTTGCAGTATTTATCAGCCATTCAATAATGTCCCTGCTGCCTGAGACAAAGGCGCCAAAGGAGCCCAAGGCCTTGGAGCATGTCCCCACCTGGATGATCCACGGTTCATGCTTGAGAGCGAAATGGGCAAGGGCGCCTCTTCCATTACCCATCACCCCTGTTCCGTGGGCATCGTCCAGATAAAGGAGTACGGAGTCCGGAGTTGCGAGTTCGGAGTTTAGAGAAGAACAAAGATCGTATATCTCTTTTAATGGAGCGATATCGCCGTCCATACTGAACACGGTATCAGTAACCACGATCTTTCTCTTCCCTTTTTCTTTTTTCATCAATTCTGACAGATGCCCCGCGTCCCTGTGCCGGTAGACCACGGTCTTTCCCCTGCTTAACCTGCAGCCGTCGATGACGCTTGCATGGTTAAGCTCGTCGCTGAGAATTACGTCTCCTTCTCCTGAGACGGCAGGGATCATCCCTGTGTTGGCAGCATACCCGGTGTTGAAGATGAGGGCAGCCTCTGTCCCCTTGAACTGCGCGATCTTATGCTCAAGAACCCCGTGAAGGATGCTTCCTCCCCCCAGCAGTCGTGATGCGCCGCTGCCGAAGCCGAATTCCTTCATGGATTCCGCAGCAGCCCTTATGATCTCCGGATGGTTTGCAAGACCAAGATAATCATTGGAGGCAAAATTGATCAGATCTCTTCCGTCCACCCGTATCTTCGCATTTTGCCAGGAAGCGCGGTCTTTTATGACACGGTTGAGTCTCTGTTGATAGAGTTCCTGAAGCCTTTGAGAAAACATCGATTATTTCCTACATTTATCGTAGCATATGCGCATTAAAAATTTTAATCAGCAGTTATGATCCGTTTATAATTTCAGCAAAACGGCTATTTTCATGGGTTTACGAGCTTCGCTGCAATCGTGAGCTGGTCGCCTTTCTACGGAATTGCTCCTTGACAAGGTTTTTATTCCTGTGATAACCTGCTTAGGTTCACATTTTCAAGGAGGGAAAAGCCGAATAATGTTAGAACTGAACTATTGGTTCTTTGTTTTGCTCCTGAATTTTCTCGGCCTGCTGCTTGCCCTCAATTTCATCCTGTTCAAGCCCCTCATTAAACTCTTCACCGAGAGGGAGAATTCGATTAAGGGGGGCCTTGATGCTGCCAGGGAGATGAATCAAAGGAAAGAAGATGCTCTGGCAGCCATGAACCGCGAACTCAAGGAAGCGGTCAGCAAGTCCAATGAGATTTTCGAAACCTCGAGGAAAGAAGGGCTCCGGCGCCAGAAGGAGATACTGGAAGACGCAAGCAAGCAGGCCCATGATTTCATTGTAAAGGCAAAGGCGGAATTGAAAACCGATGCCGAAAATGCAAGGCAGAAACTCCGTGCCGATGTGGAGAAGTTTTCAGACGAGATCGTAAAAAAACTGGTGGGGGCGTGAAAACAGTGAACAGTGAACAGTTATCAGTTATCAGAAAAAAAATCGGAACAAGAAACTCGCTGCTCATTGCTCATTGCTCATTGCTCATTTTTACTTTTTATATTTTGCATTTTGCGCTTGCGTCTCTTGCCTTCGGCGCTGAAGGAGCCGCCCACGGGGGGCTATGGGAAGAATATCGCTGGAAGGTTCTCAATTTTGCCATTCTTGTGGCTGTCCTCGTTTATTTTATGAATAAGCCTCTCAAGGAGTTCCTGCGGAAGAGGACTGAAATCATCGAGAAATCCCTCAAGGAGGCAAAGGAGGCGAAGGAGCTTGCGGAGAAGGCCCTGGCCGAGGTTGAGGAGAGACTGAAACTCAAAGATAAGGAGATGGAAGAGATCCTCTCCCGCACGCGGCTTTCGGCTGAAAAGGAAAAAAGCCTTCTACTCCAACAGGGAGAGCAGATGAAGGAGAAGATCCTCGAGCAGGCAAAGAGCAATATTGATTATGAGTTGAGACTGGCAAAGGAGGCGATAAAGGCAGAGGCAGTGGAGGTCGCCATGGAACTTGCCGAGAAAAAACTGAAGGATAAACTCACCAAAGAGGAACAGGTCAGACTCATCGAAGAATCCGTTAAGAGGATGGAGATGAAGAATTGAAGCGGCAGCAGGCAGTGAAACGCTATGCAAAGATGTTCTTTAATACCGCAGGTGTTAATGCCGTTCCGAAGGCCCTGGATGAGCTCACGGCAGTCAATGCCGTCATGCAGAAGAGCAAGGAGTTCAGGGGTTTACTGGAAAATCCCCTTTTTACCCAGGAAGAAAGGGGGAAGGTGATGAAGCAGGCCGCGTCCAGGCTGAATCTTTCCGACGGCACGGTGAGATTCATTCTCTTCCTTGCCGATCAGATGCTCATGCCTTCCTTCCAGGAGTTTATCCAGATCCTGACAGCCATGTACCTTGAAAGGAAGAAGAGGGCAAAGGCCGTTGTGGTGACCCCTATCGATACAAACAGGAAATATGACGGAGCCCTTAAGGCTTCCCTGAAGAAGCTGACCGGCAAAGAGGTTGACATTGAATACGTGGTGGATCCCTCACTTCTCGGAGGAGTTACGGTAAAGGTGGGGAGCACCATGTACGACAGCAGTATAAAAGGCCAGTTACGGCTTTTGAAAGATGATCTTATAAAGGGGTGATTCCATGGAGATTAATGTCGCAGAGATAAGCGAACTGTTAAGGAAACAGATAACGAACTTTGAGAAGAAGGTGGATGTCAGCGAGATCGGGTCGGTGATATCGGTGGGAGACGGCATCGCCAGGGTCTACGGCCTCGAAAAATGTATGGCCTCCGAGCTTCTCGAATTCCCCAACAGCGTCTTCGGCATGGCACTGAACCTGGAAGAAGACATGGTAGGCGCTGTTCTTTTCGGTGAAGACTCCCTTATCAAGGAGGGGGATATCGTGAAACGCACCGGACGGATCATGTCCGTGCCGGTGGGTGATGCGATCGTCGGGAGAGTGGTGAATGCCATAGGACAGCCCATTGACGGAAAAGGGCCTGTCAATACCACCGAGACAAAGATGGTGGATATCGTGGCCCCTGGTATCGTTGACCGCCAGCCCGTGAGGGAACCCCTTCAGACAGGGATCAAGGCCATTGATTCGATGATCCCCATCGGAAGAGGCCAGAGAGAACTTATCATCGGTGACAGGCAGACCGGCAAGACCGCCATCGGGGTCGATGCCATTATCAACCAGAAGGGCGGAGATGTGATCTGCATCTATGTTGCGGTGGGTCAGAAGCGTTCCAATGTTGCCCGCATAGTCAAGATCCTTGAGGATAACGGCGCCATGAACCATACTATTGTGGTTTCTGCCACGGCCAGTGAACCGGCCCCTCTCCAGTTCATTGCCCCCTTCACCGGATGCGCTATCGGCGAATATTTCAGGGACAACGGAAAGCATGCATTGATCGTATATGATGACCTCAGCAAACAGGCTACGTCATACCGGCAGCTTTCCCTGCTCCTCAGGCGTCCCCCGGGACGTGAGGCATATCCCGGCGATGTCTTTTATCTCCATTCGAGGCTTCTCGAAAGATCCGCAAAACTTTCAAAGGAACTTGGCGGCGGGTCCCTTACCGCACTGCCTATCATTGAGACGCAGGCAGGCGACGTGTCAGGGTACATCCCGACAAACGTTATATCCATCACCGACGGCCAGATATATCTCGAACCCGAGCTCTTTTACGCCGGTGTGCGGCCTGCGGTGAACGTCGGTCTGTCGGTGAGCCGTGTCGGAGGCGCTGCCCAGACCAAGGCGATGAAACAGGTTGCCGGTACTTTGAGACTTGACCTTGCCCAGTTCAGAGAGCTTGCCGCCTTTGCCCAGTTCGGATCAGACCTGGACAAGTCAACCCTTGCGCAGATCGAGCGGGGCAAGCGCATGGTGGAACTCCTGAAACAGGGTCAGTATTCACCCCTGCCTTTTGAGGAACAGGTCATAGTGTTGTTCGCAGGGGCCAATGGTTATCTTGACGACGTTCCGGTGGAGGCCATCGGCAAGTTTGAAAGCGGGTTACTCAGGTTTGTACGGGACAACAAGGGAGAGATCAAGGCGGAACTGAGGGAAAAGAAGGTCATTGATGACACCCTGAAGGCGAAGATTATCAGCGCGATTGAAGAATTCAAAAAAGGATTCGCTGCATAATAACATGAGGCAAGATACAGGATTACAGGTGATTGAATGCCGACACTAAGGGACATCAAGAGAAGGATAAGGGCGGTCAACAACACCCGCCAGATCACAAAGGCTATGAAGATGGTGGCGGCCTCAAAACTGAGGAAGTCGCAGACGCGGATGCTCGAGATGAGGCCTTATGCGGATAAGATGAATGCTGTCCTCAGAAGTCTTGCCAGGGGCGCTGAAAGCGCGGCGCACCCGCTTCTCGCGTTCAGGCCGAGGAAGACTATCGAGGTTCTGGTGATCACCAGTGACAGGGGTCTTTGCGGCGCATTCAATTCGAATATCCTGAAGACTGCTCAAAAAGTCGTTGCTGGGCTGAGGAAGGACAATTTTGAAGTGGTATACAGCGTCATCGGCAAGAAGGCCGCTGATTTCTGCAAGAGAAGAAATATCCCGGTACGGGGGGCATGGGTAGGGATCTCCGGAAGGGTGACCTATGCCCACGCCCAGGAAGTGGCCAACGATATTATCGAGAACTATATCGGTGAGACCGTGGATGAGGTGGTGCTCATCTATAACGAGTTCAGGTCGGTTATTTCCCAGCAGGTCTCGGTGAAGAGGCTCCTCCCGCTGGTATCCCCGGAAGCCGGGGAAGATACTGAACCGGCCATGGATTTTCTCTATGAACCTTCGCAGGAGGAGATATTTAATGTGCTCCTGCCGAAGAACGTGGAGATCCAGCTCTTCAGGGCGCTCCTGGAGTCCCAGGCATCGGAAGAGGCAGCCAGGATGACGGCAATGGGGAACGCTACAAAGAATGCCGATGACATGGTCGGCAATTTGACGCTCCAGTATAACAAGGCAAGACAGGCTTCCATCACGAAAGAGCTTATGGATATTGTCGGCGGCGTGGAAGCATTAAAATAAAATGCAAAATGCAAAAATTAAAATGCAGAATTGAGGAATAAAAGAATTTTTTGGTAAT
>CAMTVV010000055.1:0-3955 GCA_947085305.1 uncultured Nitrospiraceae bacterium | reverse complement strand
CGCCTCTGGCTTTTTTTAGGGGGAAGAAAACCGACAAAGGTGAATTCCTTTATGGGAAGTCCTGAGAGGGAAATGGCAGCAGTAAGCGCAGAGGGGCCGGGCACGGAGACCACTGAAATACCTTCCTGAACCGCCCTTTCTATAAGGACACTTCCCGGATCGGAAATGCCGGGAGTGCCGGCATCTGAGATCAATGCCACAGACTGCCCATCACGAAGCCTCGCCAGGACTTCTTCAGACTTCACCTTCTCCTTTTCGCCCCAGTAGCTCATAAGGGGTTTTGATATCCCGTAATGATTCAGGAGTTTTGATGAATGCCTCGTATCCTCGGCAGCGATAACATCAACCTCTTTCAATACCCTCAATGCCCTGAGGGTTATATCTTCGAGATTGCCGATGGGTGTAGAGACGATATAAAGGATGCCTTTCATGAAGACAGAAACACGTGACACGTGACGAGTGACGAGTAACGGCAATAAAGACCGCGACGAGTGACGGGTGACGAATGACGATTAACAACGATAAAGACCGTGACGCGCACCATGCCAAAAGATTCCGATAACTTTTCACGTGACATGGTCTCTTAATTTCCTTTCAACCCTATTACGCGTTACGCATCACGTGTTACGGTCGTTTAAAGCTGCCCTTAAACCTGTTAAGCCACATGATATGGCTTCTTTCTTCGTTGATGATCTCTTCCACCACTTCTTTCTCCTTCACCGCATCCCTGATCCCGTAGAAATAGAGCAGCGTTTCCTTTTCGAACCCCAGGGCAAAGTTCACGGCGTCCTCCACTGTCTTCACATTCTTCATGGTGGGAAGGGACTTGTTCTTGCCAAGGAAAAACTCGGACTCGACGATTGCCCTCAGATACTGTTCGGCCTCTTCCCAATCCACAGGTTCTTCATCCTTTATGACCTCAAAAAGTTCCTTGAACGTCTTTTCGTGCCTCAACTCTTTTTCCGCCAAGGTGGTAAAGAGTTTGTTCAGGCCCTCATCCTTTGCGAACTTCTCCGCTATGGTCGTATAGAACTGATATCCCAGCTTCTCAGTCTGCACTGCCTGTTCAACAGCCTCTCTGATCGAAAATCTTTCCATAATCCTCCTCCGCTTAATCAAGAGAATTCCTCAATGCTCTGCATCGGGGTTTCCTATAAATCCCTTCCCCTTGACGGAGGAGGATAGGTGGGGGTGATTGGTTAAACGGTTTTTCACCCTCCCCTTCATCCCCTCCCATCAAGAGGGGGGGGAGATATTAGATGCCTATTCCCGAAAGCCTTCTGGACTGAATAGTAGTTCATTTTGTATATCTATTCACTGTATTTTCAGTAATTTTCTCAGCTTCCTGTCCGTATTCACAATCTCGTCAACGTTATCACCGTTGAGGTCCCAGGAATACTCACCCTTAGCGTTCCGGTGCAGTTTTATCTTCACCGGTTTTTGCGGTTTTACCTGTTGTATTTCAGGCTGTTTTTTAAACTGAAAATCGGTTTTTTCTGCGGAAGCCATGCTCCCCGCAATAAACAGTGTCATGAAAAAAAGCGCTGCTCTCCCCCAAAAAACCATCTCACGCCTCCCGAATAAGAATATCGCCTTTTACAGCGAACGATCAGGTGCTCTTGTATCTGTTTGTTATCGGAAATCTTCTGTCCCTTCCAAATGCCCTACTGGTTATTTTAATGCCTGGAGGGGACTGTCTCCTCTTGTATTCGCTTCTGTCAATCATCCTGATCACCCGGCCCACGCATTCGGCCCCGCACTCAAGGGAAACTATCTCTTCAAAGCTCCTGTCATCTTCCACATACGCCTTCAGGACCGGGTCAAGAACCTGGTAGGGCGGTAGTGTGTCGGTGTCCTTCTGGTCCGGCTTAAGCTCGGCTGATGGCTCCTTCCACAAAACCCTGTCGGGTATTAATAGCCTCCCATCCTTTTCATTCCGCCATCTGCATAACTCATATACCATGGTCTTGGGGACGTCCTTGATCACTGCAAACCCTCCTGCCATATCGCCGTACAGCGTTGCATACCCGACACTCAGCTCTGATTTGTTGCCGGTGGTGAGGACAAGCCAGTGAAACTTATTTGAGAATGCCATGAGGAGATTACCCCTTATCCTTGCCTGGAGATTTTCCTCGGTGGTATTGGCAGCGAGTCCCTTAAAGCGCTCTTTCAGAACCTTGAGATAGGTATCGTAGATTTCTGTAATCGGCGCCTCGAAGATTTCGATATCAAGGTTACGGGCAAGCTCAAAAGCGTCTTCCCTGCTTTCCTTCGACGTATAAGGGGATGGCATGAAGAGTCCCCTCACTCTCTCTTTCCCCAGCGCGTCCACAGCTATCGCTGCAACAAGGCTGGAGTCCACGCCTCCGCTCAGGCCGATGACCGTCTCTCTGAAATTGTTCTTCGCAACATAATCAGATGTCCCGAGAACAAGGGCGCGATATATCTCCTCGGTCTGCTCCAATATCCTGTATTCTCGTTTCGGGAGGGGCCCTTTCACTTTGCCGGGCCTTTCCCTGGAGATCACTAGCCGCTCAACCTTCGACGTCTCCGCAAGCGCGGCTTCCTGCCTTCTCCTTGGGTCGTGGAGCCTCTGCATAAAAACCGCGTCCAGATTCAGGTCAACAATAATGAGTTCCTCTTCGAACTGTTTTCCGCGGCAGATGATCTCTCCCTTCTCATTCACCACAACACTGTGCCCGTCAAATACGAGTTCATCCTGGCCGCCCACGGCATTCAGATAGGCGA
This sequence comes from uncultured Nitrospiraceae bacterium, assembly GCA_947085305.1. Taxonomy (GTDB): domain Bacteria; phylum Nitrospirota; class Thermodesulfovibrionia; order Thermodesulfovibrionales; family UBA9159; genus JAMCQB01. Next base: position 1,207 of record CAMTVV010000055.1, on the reverse strand, counting down.
TCACCACTGCGTTATCCGATGCCCTCGTGGAAAGCATGGTTTCCCTGTAGGCTGCCTTGCCCACATGATAGGGAGACGCGTTGATATTGATGATGACCTCCGCGCCGAATAGTGACTGTATATGAGCCGGCCCTTCCGGGTACCAGATATCCTCGCAGATATTCACGCCGATGGTAACATCACCGATATTGTAGAGGGGAAACCTTGTGCCGACCTGGAAATACCGGAATTCGTCAAAGACGCCGTAATTGGGAAGGTACATCTTGTGATAGATGTCGGCGATATCCTTGTTGTGAAGTATGGCTGCTGCGTTATAGATATCATTTTCCCTGTCAACAAAACCAACGATGGCGGTAATATCCCAGACCTCTTCCTTAATTCTCCTGAGCGCGTCGAGATTGTCCCTGATGAACTGGGGCTTCAGGAGGAGGTCTTCCGGAGGGTAGCCGGTGACCGAAAGTTCGGGGAAAACCACTAAATCGGCAGAATGCTCCTCAGCCTTCCTTATATAGTCAATGATTTTTTCAGTATTGCCCTCTAAGTCTCCTACCGTGGAGTTGATCTGGGCAAGGGCGAGCCTCAGTGTCTTCATGCATAAATAATAATGGAATACCCCTTATTTGTAAAGGCGAAGAAAGGGGTGTACTCCGCGCCGGCCTATGCTTACCGCCGTTCGCAACAATGAACGTCATAGCGCTGCAAAATGCTCATGGCGCATGCCCGAGAAGTTCGATTTCGTTCGATATGGTCCTAAGCGGCATCTGCTCGAAAGGCCTCTCGCAAAAATCAATCCTGATCCGGTATCTGCCCTCGCGCAAACGTGGAGGAAGAGCGACGTAAATGAACCTCGACTTTTCTCTCTCCTGTATCATGACGCAATCGTTGTCTTCCTTATGCTTGATCTCGCCTATCGCAACCGCGTTGTCTCCTTCGGAATCATCCACAAAAACAACGCTTCGTTTGAGCCCGAACCCAAAATCACTTACCGCAGAGAACGAAAGCCGCACCGTGTCTCCGGCCCTGTAGCGGTCAAAGTCAGTAGAGAGATAGATGCGGCGGTTATAGTCGCTCTCTCCTGTTCTTACTTTCGATGTCTCGGTCTCCCAGAACCTCGGCCTTGCTGAATCGAGGTGTACATTCTTTCCGCCGTAATATCCGACGCCGCAGCAGTTCTTGTTCCTGATGATCTCCCACAGTTCCTTGCTCT
>CAMTVV010000054.1:0-8322 GCA_947085305.1 uncultured Nitrospiraceae bacterium | reverse complement strand
CACGTAAAACACTGTCTGCGTCATAAGTTCGCTGACCGTGGTATCTTTGGATGCCCTTCCCTTGAGGATTATCTTTCGCGCATAATCACGCTCCGAGAAGATGCCGACAAGCTTGCCGTTCTGAATGACTGGCAGAGCGCCTATATCCTTTTCAGCCATAAGTTCCAGCGCCTGGAATACGGTAGCCGACGGCGAAATAGTGCAGATTTCGCGGCCCTTGCCTTTCAATACTTCATTGACGGTTTTCATGGAATTGTCCCTCCCCTTTGTTAACCGCTGCCTCTATTATTAAACATTTTTTAGTAAACATTTTCAATACCCCATCCCGAATGCTTTCTGGATTGTGGGGAGTCCTTATACTTCCCTCCCCCTTGACGGGGGAGGGTGAGGGTGGGGGTGATTGAAACTAATTGGGCACCCTCCCCTTCATCCCCTCCCGTCAAGGGAGGGGAGCTTTTAGGATACCCCGCTGTCTCTGCGGCGGGGAGGTTCTTTACACTTTTGCCTCTACTCTATCTTGATTATCCCCCTCTGAATGGCGAATTTGATCAGGCCGGCCCGGCTGTTAATGCCTATTTTTTCAGTAAGGTTGGTCTGATGGGCGATGACGGTCTTGGCGCTTATGTTGAGCATGTCGCCGATCTCCTTGTGTGTGTGCCCTTCGGCGATGAGTTTCAGTACCTGCTTTTCCCTGTCGGTGAGTTTCTCGTAGGGGTCTTCCATGGCTGCCTCTTTATCCTTTTTATCCTTGCCGAGATACCCTGCCACCACATTTGACGCAATAGAGGAAAAGAGGTAGAACTCGCCCCTGCTCACCGCCCGGATGGCAGTGACCAGCTCGCTCCCTACCGCCCGTTTCAGGAGGTAGCCCGAAACCCCGGCCTTGAGAAAACGGGATATGTATTCCTTGTCGTCATACTGGGTAAGGACGAGTATCTTTATGTCCGGGTTTATCTTCTTGAGTTCAACCGTTGCTTCCAGCCCGCCGAGTTTGGGCATCGAGATGTCCATGAGAACAACATCGGGCTTGATTTTTTTTGCCTTTTCCACGGCTTCGAGGCCGTCGGAAGCCTCTGCCACCACCTCGATGTCATCGCAGAGCTTGAGAAATGCGATAATCCCCTCCCTCACAAGGGCATGGTCATCGGCAATGAGCACTGTCGTCTTAAGCATTTCTCACCTCCGGGGGCTTGAGCGGAATCTTCAAGCTCACCTTGGTGCCGCTGCCGGGCGAGGAGCAGACCTTTACTTTCCCGTCTAAAAGGGAGGCCCTTTCTTTCATTCCGAGAATCCCCAGGCCACGGCCTCCATCCATAGTATGCCTCAATACCGAAGGGACGTCAAACCCCTCGCCATCATCCTCTATGTCAACGACTACCGAATCTTTCCCCGTCTTCATTATCACAAAAACATTCCCGGCTTTGGAGTGCCTCGAAATATTGATGATCGCTTCCTGGATTATCCTGAACAGCGCAATTTCCACCCTTGGGTCGAACCGCCTGTCCGGTTCCGCATCGATGGTCAGGTAATGGTTTATCCCTTTTTCCCCCAGATGCTTGTTCAGGAGCCACTTGATCCCTGCCTCAAGGCCCAGATCGTCAAGTATGGTCGGTCGCAGGTTCTGGATGACATTATGTATCCCATCTATGGTTTTCAGTGTGATTATCCTCAGCTCTTCAATCTTTTCAATGCTGATCTTATTGGGGTGCATCTTGCATATATCAAGCTTTATCAAGGAGGCTGATACGTCCTGAAGGATATCATCGTGGAGCTCGCGGGCGATCCTTTTCCTCTCGTCTTCCTGTGAAGAGATGAGCTTTTTCAGAAGGGTCTCCACCTTTTCTCGGCTCTGCCGTATCTGCCGGGTCCTCTCCAGAACGCGGTTCTCCAGCTCGATATTATGCCGGTGAATGCTCTCGAGGGATTCATGGAGCTTTATCCTCATGTCGTCGAAACTCCTGGCAAGGGTCCCGATCTCGTCCCTGCTGGATACCCTGACAGGTTCCGAGAGGTTGCCCTTCCCGATTTTCCGGGTTGCATTGATGAGGGACTGTATGGGCCTCACGATTCCCCTGCTCAGCCCGATCCCCAGGAGAAGGGCGGTCACAATGGAGAGGAGACTGAGGATGAAAAACCCTTTTTTCAGTTTTGTTGAAGGAGCGAAGACGATCTCCTGGGGTTCCCTTACCGATATTCCCCATGGAGCAGCCGAGAGGGGCGAAAAAGCGAGCATATCATTCGTCCTTTTTTTATCGGGGGCTTCTTCTGAGTGGCATCTATGGCATGTTCCCACAGAGCTTTTCTTATCGGCTATCAGGTTGCCCAGGAATTTGTTGTGGTCGCTACAGGTGAGGATTCGTTTCGTGTCAGTCGAAGCGATTATAGTGCCGTGACTGTCCACGAGTTCTATGCTCGCACTTGTTTCCATAGAGACTGATTTAATAATCTGGGTGAACATATAATTTGTCGGATTAATTTCCCCTCCTGCAACACCGGTGATGGTTCCCGCGTTGTTTTTTAAAGGAACAAGGGCAAAAATAACCTTCCTCTTTATAGGTTCAATGGTATAGACGTCTGATATGATCGGTTTCCCCTCTGCGATGGTCCTGCTCACATAGGGGATGCTCAGCAGGTTTACCTTTCCCCCCTCCAGGTGAGGATACGTTAGGACGACATTGCCGTACATGTCCATGAGGAATATCCTGTCGGTGAAGATGGAGTATTCATAGGCCGTTTTCAGGGCCTTTTTCTCGGGTTCCCAGTCATTGTCTTTAAAATCGATCCTTCCGGAAATAGAGATGTCGTAGAGGCGGGCGAGATTGGTCTCCAGGATGTAGTCAAAGTACTTGCCGATAATGTCGGCCAGCGTGAGCCGGTTGGCAAGAGATCGCTGTATGCTGTCATTGACACTCAGGTAGCTGACCACGCCGAGACCGATGAGGATAGGGAAGATGCCTAAAATTACTGAAAGTGTGATTCTTCTTCGCATGCCTTAAACTTATATTATGCCACACTTATAGCAAACGAAATTAAGTAATGTCATATTTTCTGTCATTCTGGCTTGTCCAGAATCTTTCTTACGATTCCTGACAGGCAGGAAGGGTTCCCGACAAGCGGGAATGACGATACAAAGGGTTATGTCAACCAATGCGTTATCGGGGCGCAATCTCCTCTGCTCTCAGTTTGCGGATATCTTCACTGCGAGCAGTGAGAGTTTCTTCCGAGCCCCCGCTTTCCATCCTCCTGAGTTCAATGGGGTGCTCACGCGCCATCCTCTCCCTTGAGATATACCCTGTGAATATGCTTGTATCAAGGGGGAAGACCTCTGGGCTGAATATGGAATTGTAGATATGCCACACAGCGATGAGAAGGACGATTACCATTGCCTCATTGGAATGCAACGCCTTTGCTGCAGGAATGAGCTCTCCCGGAAATACCCTGACGACCGTCATCGGGAACCAGAGGATAAACCCTGTTGCGATCATCAAAAGCCCGCCGGTGAGAATCCCCCAGTATTCGAACTTCTGTTTGTACGTGTAACGGTCGCACCGTGCAGGAGCATTCTCCCTCCCAATGTAGTATCTGATATCATGGACGGCATCAGTGAAATCGTTCCAGTTAATGACCATAGAGGGCTGCCATTTTTTCATAACAATCCCCATTGCGGCGATGACAATGTGGGATGCCGCAGCAATAACAAAGACCACTGCTGCATAGCGATGGATGAGCCGCACATTGTCAATTCCCCCCAATTTGAAAATGAGCCACTGGGAGATATCAAGGGCGAAGAACCTCTGGGAAATGCCGGTGACTACCAGGATCGTAAAGGTGAACGCCGCAAGCCAGTGCTCAAAAATCCGGACGTGACTGAATCTTCTTACTTTCACTTCCGCATCGGTCTGAATGTCCGTCATGGTTTCCCTCCTTTTACCTGTCCACTGCATAGCGCCATATGTGCAGCAGGATCTGCAGGAAAAGTCCTATTACCAGAATGGGAATGAAGATTTTGTATATCAGGTTCACAGCAAAGACCAGCGGCGCTCTTGCCGGCGTGGGTTCATAGTGAGAGAGCCAGGTGTCCGGGAAATTCTTCGGCGCGTCTTTGTGGCACTGCTGGCATCTCTTCAACAGGTTGGCCTTCAGAAGCGCAGCATCAATGCCCCTTGTGCTGCTTATGGTGTGTGTGCCGTGGCAATCGGTGCAGACGGCAATAGGCCGCGCCGGTTTATCCATGGTCTCCCTCTGTTTTTTGTAAAACCCCAGGGTGATGCCATGAAAATCAGACAGGTAGGTTTTTACCACCTCGGTGGAAAGGCCGTATTTTTCCATTATGGCTTTATTGGCATGGCAGTTGCTGCACATGGCAGGTATCCTCTCCCGGTAATCCAGGGTATGGGGATGGATGATATCATGGGCTTTATGACAGTCTACGCAGATCGGCACGTCCTGATTGTGCTCATCAAAGAGGGCCTTTCCGTGAACGCTCTTTGCATAGATATCATATATTGCGGGATGGCATCCCTGACACCTCCTCGCAGTAAGGGACCTCTCTTTGTCCCCGCGCGCTATGGAGTGGGCTCCGTGGCAGTCCGTGCAGGCCGGCGCTTTCAGGTTCCCCTTGCTGAGCATGGCATAGTGGATGCTCTCCAGGGTTTTCGTGTACTTGTCAAAATGGCAGCGCCTGCAGCTTTCGGATAAGGCAATGGTATATTCCCTTCTGCTCCTGAATGTCCTGCGGGGGTGCTCCTCAGAGGAGAATCCGTAGTGGCAGTCCGAGCAGCTCAGTTTGCTGTGCACCGAACCCTCCAGATGTGATCTATCGATGACAAGGCGCACGGACTCGCCGTTCCTGAATGTCATGGAAAAATTATATCCGTGACAGCTCATGCAGTACTGATCTTCGCCGGCGAATACCTTTCCGCCTGTCACAGGCGTGACGTAGTGCGCGCTGTGACATTCCGTGCAGACCGCAGCCTTTCCCTTGCTATCGCCCTTAAGCAATCCGGCATGGATGGAGTTCCCTTTTATCTGCTCATCAGTGTGGCAGCGCCTGCATTCAAGGGATGCTCTTATCTGATACTGCTTCTTGCTTCTGAATCTCCTTGAAGGGTGGTTATCTGTGGAGAATTCACTGTGACATCCTGAACAGGCGAGGAAACTGTGCACGGAGGCCTTGAACTTTTCGGCGTCCACAAAGGCATTCACTGATTCGCCGCTCTGAAATCGCTTCACGAGCCCCTGCTTCCCGTGGCATCCCAGGCATGTTCCAGCCTCGTCGGAGAGGACAATGTCCCTGGCGCCGACGGGGTCAACAAAAACGGGGCATGCGCATAAAAGAAGTATGGTTACAGTGAAAAAAATCTTTCTCAATGAAGGCAGGCGGATATTCACCGGTGGACGGTGAATACCCCCGCCTGCCATATTCCAAAAGGCTTTCGCTCTAATGAGATTCTTCATAGTCCGGTTCTTCTCTCAGAACTGGCATCCTGTTCAGGATCCAGCGGAATATCAGTATGTGAAGAGTTGCGATAGCCATGACCACAGCTACTTCCTTCCACGGCGGAATGATGTTCTGGAGATGGTTGGGGAGGTTCCAGTTAAAGGAGATGATCGAGATGTTAATCCTGTTCATGATGACCCCGAACACCGAGAGGAATGCCGCGAACCTCACCGTGCCGACACTCGCCTTCCTGACCCCGAGGCTGTAGATGAGCGCGGGAGCCAGCACCAGCAGGAATATCTCGACCAGGTACCAGTAGCCGTACCCGGTGTTGAGAAGATGCCAGTTGTTGTCATGGGCCAGGGCGATGACCTTTATCGCAAAATAGACGTATATGGCGATGGCCGCGCCTTTTCCGAGTCCCAGTGTCAGTCTCGGCAGGTTATTGAGGAAGCTCTTGCCGCACTTGTCTCTCAGGAAACGGGCAGCGAGGGCGCTTACCACAATCAGCATGGAGAGGGCTGCATAGACGCTGGAACTCAGGAAGAGCACCGGTATATACGACGAATACCAGAGGGGATGGACCTTCCCGGGCGCCAGCAGGAACATCGCGCCGAGGGCGGACTGGTGGAGCGTTGAAAGGATAATGCCCGCAATAGTCATTCCGATAGTTACCCTCAGCGCCCATTTACGGATCCTCCGCGATTTCAGCCATTCCAGGATGGCAGGGCTGAATTCCACGAGCTGGACAGTGAGGTAGGTGGCCACATGCCACGCGACCAGAAACAGGACAGAGGCAGTGCCGAAGGCAACGCCCATGGGATAATAGATGCGCCAGGGCCTGCCAAGGTCGGTCATAAGATAGACGACTGCGAAGAAATAGCCCAGAAGTCCTGTGAGCACGGCAAGCCTGACAAGGTGGTGGTATTTTTTGAAACCGAATATGTAGTAGGCTGTTGCCATCACAAATCCGGTGGCTGAAAGTGGAACCCCGCCGAAAAGTCCCCAGCCAAGGAACAGCCCCCAGGGATATTCGTTGGAGCTATGAGTAACCAGGGAGAGTCCGACATAGAATCTCAGTGCGATAAGGGGCAAGCCGACAGCCAGTATTATGGCTGCAACCACATTAAACGGGGTAATGAGCGCTCTCATATATTCAGGCCAGGTCATGCCCATCAACAATTTATCCATAAACCAGGAACGAAAATTCTCTGTCTTAGCCATGGTTCCGTTAGCCATTATTGATGACCTCCTCATTCTTTTCGGTTTCGGCTTTTTCTTTGTCCGCTTCATCCCTGTGGCGCAGGGCTGCATAGCACATTCCGAAGAGGGCCGGCCATACAGTAAAGACAAGGGGAACTGCCGAGAGGAAGCCCTTTGTCTCTTCCACCAGGGGTCTGTTCGGTATATTTGTGGGGAACCCGAGGGAGTCGAAGGGAACTCCGGAGATGTACATCCAACTTGTACCGCCGACCTCTTTCTCGCCATAAATGTGATCGATGTACCTGCCCGGATTTTTTGAGAGCTTTTCCCTGGCATGTTTGAGGAGATCTTCCCTTTTGCCGAAGGTGACAGCCCCCGTGGGACAGGCTTCTGCGCACGCCGGGATGCCCCCTGCCTTCACTCTGCCGTAGCACATGGTGCATTTCACGATTTTCGGCTCCAGAGCGCTCTCGTAATCATATGCAGGGACATAGAAGGGGCAGGCGGTCATGCAGTACCTGCACCCAAAGCAGAGGTCCTCATTATAGGTCACAGGACCTTCGGGCGTCTTGTTATATGCATGGATGGGGCAGGCAGTTGCGCATCCCGGCTCATTGCAGTGATTGCACTGCAATTTCCGGTAGATGAACTTGTTCTTGTCCTTGGGGTCCTCATAGCGGTTGACCACTGTGTAAGCCTTTGCATCGGGTCTCCTTTTATCATTGAAGACCGATGCGGCATCAAAGGGAGTCGAAGGCCTTGGGAGATTATTTGCTTCATTGCACGCCTTCTCGCAGCTGCGGCAGCCCACGCATGCAGTGAGATCGGTGAGCATGCCGAAGCGGTTCGGCCAGCCAGCAAATTCTCCTGCCGCATTCAGGCGGGAAGGGTTGCCGATGACAGCAGAAGCCCCTACCGCAGTCACGGTTCCCAGGAAACATCTTCGGGAAATCCCTTTTTGGGCGGCCGCATCAAGGCGATCAGCATCACCTTTTGCTGCAGCATTCTTCTCGTCTGCAACAGGTTTCTTGGGTGTTCTTGCCATAAAAAGCCTCCTTTAAGAACCGATTATTTGGATTTCCTGCTTAAGGTCACTTCTCTTTGCGCATGGCAGAGCTCTGCGCATCCCTTGGGATCTTTCCCCACGTTGCCCATTCCCCGGTGACATTGAAAACAGAGGCTGTGGTATGCGGTCTTGAGTCCGGGCATCCTCGGATTTTCAGGAGCATATGCGCCGTGACAGCCTTTGCAGGCCGTAAAATTATGGGTTACCGACTTTTTGAAGGCCGCGGTGTCAAGCGCATGGCAGCTCTTGCACGGCAGGCTTCCGCTGTTGCCGTGCTCGTGATGACACGTGCCGCAATTTCCTGCGAAGGCCGTATGCCGTTCATGGGTGAAGAAGACTGCCTCATATTTATCCTTTAAACTGTCCAGGGTTATTATATCGGGAGCTTTTGCAGGACTTCCTGCATAGAGGGTTGCTGCAAAGAACATAAGGGCGACTGCGGCCAGGATTAAAAGTGTCATTTTTTTCATCTATTTTGCCTCCTGTTCAGCAGTTCCCGTGAGCCTTGATGTATTTTCAGCATCCGCTCACATGGAACTGCTGATTCGTCTTGCAGTATGGGGTATCAGTGTTACTTTGTTTCATCCTGCTTCTTCTCTTCTTTCTTTTTCTT
>CAMTVV010000053.1:0-4848 GCA_947085305.1 uncultured Nitrospiraceae bacterium | reverse complement strand
TATCCATGGGAATGTCCCATGACTTTGAAGTGGCCATTGAAGAGGGAGCGACCATGGTGAGGATAGGCACGGCAATATTTGGGGAAAGGAAGTGAGGGAATTTTTATGGGAAAAACAGGTATTTTGGTATAAAATATGACAATGATACAGGATAATATATATCCATGACTGCTGAAAAGAAATACTGGCAAATAAATACAGAAAAACTTGTAAGAGATATCAGAGAAATTGCCGGCAAAGCCAGGACAGAGGAAGACCTCAAAATGGGAGTGGAACCCCTGCTGCAAAATGTGTTTAAGCAGATGGGGATCGATATCGATATCGTTCAGTACGAAAAAACCGCTACGAGTTTCAAAGGGAAAGCCGATGCGGTTTACGGTTATCTCACCATTGAATATAAACTTCCCGGAAAACTGTCGGAAAAAACAGGTGTCAAGAAAGTTGTAGAGCAGCTCCAGCGGTATTTGATCGAGCAGGCAACACAGTTTGGACAACAGAAGGAAGATTTTCTTGAGAAGGCGGTCGGTGTTGCTATGGACGGTAAACATATACTCTTTTTGAGATTTACAAAAGCTCCCACGATATTACAGACACCGATTCCGATTGAAAGAGCGCAGGAAGCGCTTTTTCACGAGGTTGAAGCCGGTCACGGCTTTCAGGTATCAGGTCCGTATCCAATAAGCGCGGCAAGCATCAGCAACCTGATGATCTTTGTCAGGGCTTCTGCCCGGCGGCCTCTTACAGCGAAAGATCTCGCCACGGTCTTTTCTCCTACCTGCGAGATCGCGCAGCAGACGGTCTCAGAATTGTATTCCGGAGTCATAAAGGCACAGAGAAGGCATGCTCCTTCAAAGGTAAAGACCTTTTTCACTGAGTGGGATAGAATCTTTGGTGTTGTATACGGCCAGGAACTTGAAAAAGCTGAGACGTCAGTGGAGGAGACCGCCGGATTATATCATATCCCGGCAGGCGCAAAGCTGAAGCCGCTGCTCTTTGCAATCCATACGTTTTATGCTTTTCTCATGAAGGTTATCGCCATTGAACTTGTTTCGCTTCAGCGTGAAAGCTCAATAGAGTCATTCGTCAAAGGCTTAGGAGCGATGGATGACGATGAACTATTCGGGAAGCTTGCCTATCTTGAGAGCGGCGCGGATTTTGTTGACCACGGCATTGTCAATTTTTTAGAGGCCGACTTCTTTTCGTGGTATCTCGACGGGTGGAACCCTCAAATTGCAGGCGTCTTTCGTAATATTGTTCGGACGCTCTCTGATTTTGAACCGGCAACCCCTATTCTTGAACCCGAATGGACAAGAGACCTTTTACAAAAACTGTATGAAGTAATTGTTCCCAAAAAACTGAGGCACGATTTGGGCGAATATTATACCCCTGACTGGCTTGCAGGCTATGTGGTCGAAAAGAGCAGATATACAGGAGAGATGGGAAGCCGTTTCCTCGATCCTGCGTGCGGCTCAGGCACTTTCCTTGTTCAGGCAATTAATCGGGCGATAAAATATGCCGAGGGACAGAAAAAAATTGATATAACCGATCTGGCCAGGCATATCCTCGATAACATTGTAGGATTTGATTTAAACCCCCTTGCAGTTTTGGCATCACGGACTAACTACCTGATCGCATTCTCTAAACTTATTCCCTACATACGACCGATCTCAATTCCCGTTTATCTCTGCGATTCGGTACTTGCTCCCACACGATATGTTGAGGAGGGGAAGCTTTCATTTGATAACACCATAGTCTTTACCACAACAAAGGGCGATTATGTCTTCCCTGTTTTTATGCAAGAGAAAAGCCATATAGATAAGTTTACTTCTATGATGGATGTCGCGTTAAGAGGCAAAATAGAACCGGAAAGGTTTGAAAAACAGATCAAGACAGAATTCAACTCCTCTGAAGAAGATACGAAACTTCTCATTCAAATTTATCGGCGCATAAAGGAACTGGACGATAATGGTGAAAACGGCATCTGGGCAAGATACATAAAGAACGCCTTTGCGCCTGTATATTTAGGTCAATTTGATTATGTAATCGGCAATCCGCCGTGGATACGATGGGGCTATCTTTCGGACGATTACAGAAAAAGGACTCTCACCTTATGGCACAGATACGGCATATTTTCCTTGAAAGGGCATGAGACAAGGCTGGGGGCGGGCGAAAAGGATTTCTCAATGCTCTTTACCTACGCCTGTGCGGACAACTACCTGAAGGATAACGGCGTTCTCGGGTTTGTCATCACAATGGAGGTTTTCAAATCAAAAGGCGCTGGGGAGGGATTCAGACAGTTCGAACTGAAGGACAAAAAGATACCGCTGAAAGTCTTTGGTATGGAGGATATGGTTGATCTAAAGCCTTTCCAGGCAGCCAATAAGACCTCGATATTTTTCCTTAAGAAAGGAGAGAAAACAACCTATCCCGTGCCGGTCCTTGAATGGAAGCGGAAAAAAGGAATCGGCCGCATTCCGCCTGAATGGGCTTTGGATGAGGTAAAGGCGGGTAGTGTGGTAAAAAAATTAAAGGCCATACCCGTCCATCCTGAAAAGCCATCTTCATCCTGGCAGACAGCTTCCGCTTCCGATGTGAAGAGTTTTTCAAGATTAAAAGGAAAAAATCCATACAAAGCCCATCTTGGCGCAAGGGTTGAACCTTATGGCGTCTTCTGGCTTGATGTTAAAGAGGTCAGGCCGGATGGTCTCCTCGTGATAGAGAATATGTATGAGAGAGGAAAGCGGGAGATCAAATCGGTTCATACGGCAATTGAGCCTGATTTGGTCTTTCCGGCAGTGAGCGGCGGCGATATTGTGAAGTTTGGGATAAAATCTCACTTCTATCTGTTAGTATCACAAGACCCGGAGAAAAGATGTGGGTATGATGAGGAATATTTAAGCACAGAACTGCCTTTATCTTATGCATACCTTTTTCAGTTTAAGAATATCCTTGTCAAACGAGCAGCCTATAAGAAATACTTTTGTAAAGAAATAAAAGAGAAAGGGGAAATTGTCCGCAGGATACCGATAGCCCCTTTTTATTCAATGTACAATATCAGCAATCTATCGTTTGCAAGGTATAGAGTTGCCTGGAAGCGCATGGCCTCAAAGATGAAAGCGGTTGTTCTTTCCAGTATCAGGACAGACTTCGGAACAAAAAAAATAATCTCGACAGACACCACATCATTCTTTGCAGTGAATGACAAGGACGAAGCCCATTATCTCTGCGCCATATTAAATTCAGAGATCCTCAACCATTTCATAAAGAGCTTTTCGTCTGCGGGAAGGGGATTCGGAGCGCCTTCCGTGATGAATAACCTTGCTATTCCGAAATTCAATCCTGACAATAAAACTCATATGAGGCTTGCCGAACTATCTGAAGAGGCGCACAATCTGGTGAAAAAAGGGAAACCTGTAGAGGATGTTGAGAACGGGATAGATGATCTTGTGAGGAAACTATGGAATATAGAGTAATAGCCCCATCTGACTCTGAATACCCCCGCAAGGCTAAGGAACGCCTCGGCGATAAAGCCCCGACAATCTATTATAACGGTAATCTGGAACTCCTCAACCGGTTTACCATGTCCGTCCTTTGCTCGGACGAGAGCCACGGCACCGAGCTGTGGGAAACGAATGATATTCTCTTTACCATTCGGGAATACGATCTGAACTACTTGGGCAGCTGGCATTCGATAATCGAGACGGAAATCTTCCGGGTGGGACTGTTTAAAGGGTTTGGAAGCGAGAGATACAGGCCGAAGAAGCAACCGCTTTTGGGAGAAAAAACGGTGACGCTGTTTTCGGCTAAGGGATTGAAGAACGAAAGCTACGAATCCTATCTGCTGGACCGGTTTTATCCGCCGCTGCACCAGTTCCCGGAACGGGATGAATATTTCAGGCAGGCCGAGGCAGGCGAGCTCCTCATGCTATCCATCTGCGACCCCGAGGATGGAAGGCAGTCGAGGAAAAACATTATGGAGCGGAACTGGATGGCCTGCGTGCTCGGAGACATTGTTTTTATACCTTACGGACCAAAGGGGACAAAGACATATACCACGGCCAAAAAGGTGGTAGAGGCAAATATCCCCGCCTTTACCATTGATCATGCTACGTCCGCCGATCTTCACAGACTCGGCATCCCGGGGTTCAACCGGAAGACGGGCAAGGTTTTCCTTGAGGAGAGAGGCGCGAAGCGCGGTGATGCAAAAAATAAGCAGGATATTTCCGAGTTGAGATGCGAGCCTGGGGAATATAAGGCGCCTGTAATCGAGAAGCCAGCACAGGCACAACTGAACTTTAAGAAAACCAGTTGAAACGGATAGCGAGCGCATTCCCTCCGCCTCAGGCGGATTGCGGGGTTAGCGAGCGAATATGATAAAATATTCCTTACGTTAAGATACCCTGTAGCTTGCTACGGGGTATCTTCATAGAGCGGCGTTCAATGCCGGGGCAACGCGATAAGAAGAGGTTATATAAAAGGCAGGAGATGCGCTCTCTTTTTAGCGCACAGGAGGCGAAATGATCGGTTTCATCGGAGGGGGGAACATGGCCGAGGCTCTCATAAAGGGGATGACTTCCCACGGCATGAGGGATATAATAGTCTCGGAGCCGCGGGAGGAGAGGCGAAACTACCTGGAGCGGTCCTATGGAATAATGACGAGCCCCCTGAACAAGCCGGTGGCCTCCTCATGCAGCATCATAGTCCTTGCAGTGAAACCCCAGAACATGGCTGCGGTTCTTGACGAGATATCCGGGGTGATCACCGAGGAAAAGACGGTTGTATCCATCGCCGCAGGGATTACCCTCTCGTACCTCCAGTCCAAGCTGAAGACAAAACGGCTTATAAGGG
>CAMTVV010000052.1:0-4684 GCA_947085305.1 uncultured Nitrospiraceae bacterium | reverse complement strand
TTTAATTCGTTCCATCTCCGCCATGTTATTTCTCCGTTACATTATTTACTGATAACGTAGCAATCACCTGCAAGCGCGTACCCTTACCTCAACCTCGAAACCTGCACTTGCCAAGCGATTGTCAGGTGCATTGCCTGGTTAGCTTTTTTCAAGTGCCTTTGTCTCTGGCAGCATTTGAGCTTCATCGGCCGCCGTCTGCAACTCCTGCTGGGCTTCGGATGGAACTACCGACTGAAGATACTGTAAGTACCCTTGCTTTGACTGTTCTGCAGTTTCTGCTGTCCAGTTGTCATCCCCGGAGGCGGCCTTCATTCGGACGACTGCATCAAAGATATTGTAGCCCTTTGAAAGTAAGTGATAGAAGGATGAATACGCGACTGCCGTATCGGACCAAGTGGGTTTTCCGTAGTTTCCGACCATCGAGAAGTACGGATGTGGACCGATTCCCTCCTGCATTGCCATTTGACAGGCGCTGTAACCTTCGCAGGCTGACATGCAGAGCAGAAGATACCCCCCGAGTGATTCATTTATTGGTGTTAGCATTGGGCGCAGATCTAACCAACGCAGAACATCACCGCTCGACAATTGAATCCCGGTGGCCGCACCATGGGCACTGATGTGGAGGATTGGAAGACGATCCGGGTATGCTTTCATTACTTCAGGAAGCCCTATCCGGAGTGCGGCATCGAAAGCTTCGGGATTAATGACAGTTCGTGTGACCGATGGAATTCCGTCTAACTGCACGGCTTTCGCGACAAGGGCACCCTCGGAACGCCCGTGATAGATATCAGGCGCAGAAGGTGATTCAACGATATAGACGAAGAAGCGTAGTGTTTGTGGTTCTGTTTCTTGGGTCATTATTTCTCCTGAAAGCTAACCAGTTATTATAGGAACGGTAGCATAACTTTAAATGTGTAGTCAATAAAAAAATAGCTTGACGTTATCTGATGAATTTTATTATCCTTTCTCAGGGACTAATATGCAAAATTGAATGTTAGTCCCTGCGTGTTAACCGACTATGCAATTGATTCCAGCCGATATTTGGGAACAATATTCTGCCGTCCTTAAGAAACGGGCGGTTCCTGTCTCGCGCCATTCCGATTACAGGAAGTGGCTGCGATATTATCTCGACTTCCGCAGTAAATACCCGCTTCCTGATTCCAAATCAGAACATGTGCGTTTGTTTATCGAAAAATTGAAAAAAAAGAATCAGACGCCCGAACAGCAAAAGCAGGCAGCGCATGCAATCTCGCTCTATTTTGCGTCACAGAATGTAGAGACATCGGAGGCAGCAACAACCCCCTCCACCCCCAGGAATCATAACTCCCCCTATCCCCTCTTATATTAAGAGGGGGTGGCGAAGTCGGGGGCGTTACTATTAAGGGGGAATCTTCAAACGTGTTGAAGACCGAACAGGGCGAACTTAAGACATCAGTTCCACAAGCATTGGATGCAGCAATGCCCCCCTCACCCTCACCCTATCCCTCTCCCGCCAGGGGAGAGGGTAATAAAACCGGTAGTCATTTTAATGAATGGCAGTGCCTGAAAAAATCAGCATCACCGGACTGGGACAAGATCATTGACAATTTCGCTGAAGAGATCAAGACACGGCACTACTCCCGGAAAACACTAAAGGCTTATGCGGATTGGTGCCGCAAGTTTCAGGGTTTCCTGCATAACAAGCTTCCTGATGAATTGTCAGCAGCGGATGTAAAATCATATCTCACTTATCTGGCGGTGAACTGCAAGGTTGCCGCATCAACGCAGAATCAGGCGTTCAACGCTTTATTGTTTCTGTTCCGCCATATTTTGAAAAAAGATTTCGGCGAGCACAAGGACATCCCCCGTGCAAAAAAATCAAGCTATATCCCTGTTGTTCTTTCCCGAAAGGAAATAGGTGCTGTTTTGAAACATCTGAGGCATCCCTACGATCTTGCGGTCAAATTGTTGTACGGTTGCGAGCTGCGTCTATTCGAATGCGTTAAATTGCGGGTGAAGAATTTCAATTTCGATGCCGGAATCCTTACGTTACATGGGAAGGGCAGTAAAGACCGTACCGTCCCAATTCCACAGGCGATCATGCCTGAGTTAACAGCGCAGTATGAGCTAATAAAAAAATTTCACGATGCGGACCTTGCAGCGGGCTATGCTGGCGTATTTCTCGATGATCAACTCGAAAAGAAATATCCGAAAGCCGCGAAGGATTTTATCTGGCAATGGTTTTTTCCGCAGCAATCGTTGACTTTCGTGGCGGAGACAAAGGAACGCAGGCGTTATCATCTGCATGAAAAGCATGCTCAGGAAGCTCTTTACGAGGCTGTCCGACGGGCGAAGCTCACGAAACGCGTACCACCCATACCTTCCGCCACAGCTTCGCCATGCACCTTCTGCAGGCGAATTATGACATACGGACAATCCAGACGCTCCTCGGCCACAGCGACGTAAGGACGACGATGATCTATACGCACTGTGTGCCAAGCAGAACTATGAAAGAGGCAAAGAGCCCGCTGGATTTTTGAAGCACCCTCATCAGGACAGGCTACCGCGGAGGCAGGGAAAGGTAAGAAAGGCCAGAAAATAGGCCCCTGCGCCGATCCACATGACTGCCTGAAACCCCACTGCCATGGCCAGCATGATGGTCAGAAGGGGCGCCAGGACTGAAGCACAGCCGTTCACTGCCCATGCCCACGGGATCAGCTCGGGGGTTTTTTCGCCGAGATTTCTTATTCCCATGGGGAAGGGGATTCCCATGGGCAGGCCGAGGGGAATGAGGAAAGCGAATCCCAGGGCGACTTTTCGAAGCAAGGGCTGAGGGGCTATGAAGTCCGAAAACAGAGGCACGAGAAGACTGTATGCAGCGATCAGAAGAGTTAAGGCGAGGAGTGTAAAGCGACTTCTCAGCGGTGAAAACCGGCTGCTGAGCAGGCTTCCGATGCCCGAGCCTATGAGAACAGAAGTCAGTACCGCGGCGACTGCATAGGACGGATTTTCGAGCGGCAGGATCATCTTTTGAATGAGGGAAATCTCGACGAACATAAAACCGAGGCCGAGAAAAGCGAAATAGAGCAGAGGGGGAATTGAAGGGGGGTTAGAGGGATTATCATTCTTGCGCCTCTTCGAAAAAGCCGGCAGGAGTATAAATACGATACTGAGCAGAAGGACCTGCACAAAAACAACTGGCAGGAGATACCCCTCTTCAATTAAATACTGCCATTTTCCCCCCATGACTTCATAGATGTTCCTCAGATTCTTCAGCCGCAGGAAATAGTGAAAAAAGGGACTTTCATCGCGCACCGGCGTTATATCAAAGAGGTAATCGCGATGGAAGGATGCGCGCCTGCCGGGCTCCAGAATGCTCGTAAATGCAGCGGCGTATTCATTTGAAGCGGTCTTGAGATAGATATTCGTCTCATCTTCCCGTATCCCCGGAAGCAGCACAAGGTCGAATCTCTTTTCCCTTGAAAATTTTCTCACAGCATTGATTTCCTCCCGGGTGAACGGTTCAACCTTGGCCATAATGCCTATGCTTCCCCAGCTTCTTATGGCAATAATTTTTCCTTCAATCTCCTTTATCCCCATCTCTTCCATAGCAGTAACGAGGGTGCTGAGAAGTCTCAACTCTATCCTCGGAGGGGGGAGGATATAGAGATGCACGCTTAACATTCCATTCTTCGTCAAGTGACTGAGGTATTCTTTAAATGACTCCACGGTGAACCTGTAGTCTTCAGCGATCCCGAAGGAGCCTGATGGCGAAGTCCCTGTCAGAGGGATGTCAATGAGGTCAAATTTTCTGTCCTTGGCCTTTAACCACGAACGTCCGAGCCCCTGCCATGTATTGTCGTCATAGATGCCCTGGGAAAGGTCCCTGAGCTTATCTCTTATCACCTTTATAACAAGGGGATTGGATTCAACCTTGAAGATACCCTGTGCGCCATAATGCCTGGCCAGCAAAACCTCCAGCCCGCCCCTGGGATCAAGTATCAGGACAGACTCTCTCCCCCCGAGTTCGTAGGGAAGGGCAGAGGGCAGGAATTCCAGGAATCCAAGGGATTCCCTGTTGTCTGCCCGGGTAACTGCGTTCACCTCTCCTCCGTCAACAGAAATGCCGAGCTGCTCGGGAAGAGGGTCAAGATATTTAAGACTCAGTCCCGGAGCGAATCTCACTGCAGGGCTTCTGAATACATCGACTTGCGAAAAGGGGCTGTGATAGGTCTTGATATGCTCGGCCCCAGGGTATCTCAGGGCGAGTTGGAGGCCTTTGTAGGGGGACATCCTCGGGCTGATAAGGTCCGGCATCAGCAGCAGGAATATATTGCATGCAATGAAAATGAGCGAGCATACTTTTGTCTTTCGTCCGCCGATGAGAAATGCGCCCCCTAAGGCGATGGATGATACAAGGAGAATTACAACTTCAGGGCTTGTGATGCTCATGAAGTATAAAAAACTGATGGAGCCCGCCCCTGCGCCCAGGAGGTCGGCTCCGTAGAGAAACCCTGCGCGTTCGCTTGCCGAAGAGAGCGCCGTGGAAACGCTGAGACCGAAGAAAAAGAAGGGCGTCGAGAGCAGGAGGTAATACAGACAGATGTACAGGAGCTGAACCCTGTCCCAGGAAAGTCTTACAGGGTCAAAGGGCAGGAGGTTGGACAGGAGATAGCTTACGGTAATGCTCGCGCCGAGAAATAAC
>CAMTVV010000051.1:0-17053 GCA_947085305.1 uncultured Nitrospiraceae bacterium | reverse complement strand
TCGAAAACCCCCGTATCTATGATCTGGCGCAAAAGCTTTTGGGGGGAAAGAGGGCCCAGAGGGTCATACGGGACGCCATAGAGATAGAGTTGCGGGATATGCGGTATAATACTGTGCTGGATGTCGGTTGCGGCACAGGGCTTTTCACAGACTGTTTTGAGGGTGAATATACAGGAATCGATATCAATCAGGACTATATCAGAAGGGCTGAAACAAAGCGCAGCGGCTGTTTTCTCGCGGCTGATGCAACAGCCCTGCCTTTTGGACCCGGGACGTTCGAGCTGGTCTTTACCCTGGGACTGCTCCATCACGTGGCCCCGCAGAACCAGAGGCAGATGCTTGATGAGATGTGGCGTGTATGTAAAAGAGAGGGGCATATTTTGATAATGGACGGCCTTGTGCCGTCGGATAGGCTGAACATAATAGGGTACGCCATTGCGAAGCTTGATCGGGGAAGGTTTAAAATCAGCGCCAAGGAATTTAAGAAAATGATAGAATTTGCATATCCTGATGCCGGCTGGGTAAGATACACGGACATAAAATCATTTCCCTATGAGCTTGTGGCAGCAATGGTGCGGAGATAACCATGGAAAAAATTGTGAAGGCATTTTTGGGCAATACGCCCATAGAAGACGATCCTCAGCATGAATCTTCTTTTGCAGCATATATAGCTGCACAGTTTTCGCTTGAAGAGCGCATCATCGTCTATGACAGGTTCAAATACGGCGAGAGCGATTTTGATTACCTGATGAGGAGAATACTTATTAAGACCCTTCTTAAAAAGGTAGGCAATGGAGCAAAGATTGCATCGGGGGTCTCTTTTATTCATCCGGAAACCATTGAGATCGGAAATGGTGTCTTTATTGGTTCTAATAGTGTCATACAGGGGCGGAAAGACGGAGTGTGCAGCATTGGCAACAAAGTCTGGATAGGGCCTCAGAGTTATTTCGACGCAAGGGATTTAATTATTGAAGACAATGTAGGATGGGGGCCGGGGGCAAAAGCGCTTGGCTCTGAACATACAGGGTTGCCAGTAGATGTCCCTATTATCAGCACCGACCTTATCATAAAACAGGTAAAGATATGTAAAAACTGCGATATTGGTGTTAATGCAGTAATTTTACCTGGTGTAACAGTCGGCGAAGGGTCTATTATTGGAGCAGGAGCCGTAGTCACAAGCGATATCGAACCGTATTCCATTGCTGTTGGCATTCCTGCCAGAGCGATAAGAAAGAGAGCATAATGCCTTTAATCTCAGTCATAATCCCTGTACTGAACGAAGAACAGAACATAGGTCCGCTCTCTGAAAGACTGTCAAACATGGCAAATAATTCAGCTCATACGTTTGAATTCATAATTGTTGACGATGGTTCAACAGATAATGCATTCTCTCTTTTGAGTAAAATTTCAAAGGAAGATACCCGATTTAAAATAATAAAGTTCTCAAGGAACTTCGGCAGCCATGCTGCCTGTCTTGCAGGGCTGATGAATGCAAGGGGGGATGCGTGCGCTTTCATCTCGGCGGACATGCAGGAGCCCCCTGAAGTGATACCGGATCTTATCGCACAATGGGAAAAGGGATGCGATGTTGTGATGGGGCAAAGAGAAGGCGATGCCGTTTCTCTGCTTTCAAAGGTATATGCGAGGCTCGTGCAAAAGTTTGCCCTGAAAACCATGCCTGAAAAGGGAACCGATGTATTTCTCATAGACCGAAAGGTTGCCGAAGCAGTAGCTGAAATGAAGGAGAAGAACACCTCCATATTCGGACTTATCCTCTGGAGCGGCTTCAGACAGTCCTTTGTTCCCTACCGGAGGCAGGAACGCAAGAAAGGCATTTCAAAATGGACGTTCGGAAAGAAGATAAAGCTATTCATAGACACCTTTGTCTCCTTTTCCTATTTCCCGATACGGCTCATATCGCTGCTGGGGATTCTATTTGCCTGCATCGGATTTATTTACGCCTCTATTGTAATCTTCAACAGGCTTTTCTTTGCCCAGCCGATAGAAGGCTGGACTTCCCTTATGGTTGCCCTTCTTGTGGTTTCCGGAGTGCAAATGCTGATGCTCGGCATGGTGGGCGAGTATCTCTGGAGAAGCTTCGACGAAACGAGGAACAGACCGCCCTTTATAATTAATCAGAAGATAGGCTTCGATGAAGAAAAAGACAGGCAGTGACCAGAGCGGCCATAATAAATGCATTTGACCCTGAGACCTATAAGGGTGGCATAGAGACCTTTATACTGAGCCTGAAAGCGCTATTAACCGAAAGAAACATAAGGGTTGATACGCACTCCATCTCTCCAGCGCCCACACTGCCGGTAAAACCCTTTCCCTTCAAATCCTTAAGCAAAGTAGTTCCTGAATTCCTATTAAACTGTTTTATGTCGGGCAGGGCCTTCTCGGAGATTGAGAAGGACTATGACTTAGTTATATCCAACAATTTTTATGGATTGGGTTACTATTCGCCAAAAGTCAAAAGTTTTAATGTCTACCACAGTACGCATGCAGGATATGCGGATGCGCTCCGGGGAAAGCTGCCTGAGCGGGATTACCGGATACTGAAGTATCTCTACGGTCATCTCGGAGACCGCCTGAGCGGCCGGGGCAAGGCAAAGATAGCGGTGAGCTCGGGCGTAAAAGATGAATTGGAGCGATATTACGGATTTAAAAATGTTTCTGTAGTCAATCACGGCATTGACACGGACTTTTACAAAAAAATAGAGGATGTCAAATCCTTGCGCCGAAAGTGGGACATTTCCGACAATGCCTTTGCAGGTCTATTTGCAGGAAGGTGGGAGACGGGCAAGGGAATAGATATACTTGAGGATGTCATAAAAAGCCGGCCCGATACCATATGGCTGCTGGCTGTAGGCAGCAGCGAATGCCATCTTTCCAATCTTCCCAATGTAAGGGTTATAAAGGACGCTGACAAAGAAGCCATGCGGGAATTATACTCGCTTTCCGATTTCATGCTTTTCCCCAGTTATTATGAAGGCTTTGGCCTCGTGATTGCCGAAGCCATGGCATGCAGTCTTCCGGTGATATGCACAGAGGTTGGAGTAGCGAAAGACTTGCTGCGTTATCCTGCCCTGAAAAAATTGATTCTTCCTATGCAAAGTAATCCGGAGATGGTGAATAAAATAAATGACCGTATCTCTTTCTTAAGGGAGAAACCTGATGAGAGAACTGAAATAACGTCAAGGGGAAGATCAATTATCGAAAGGGATTACAGCATGGCCCTCTGGAAAGACAATATGGCTGCCGTCTTAGGGCTTAACCCGAATTACGCAAAGCCTTCTTGAAATGTCATGCTGAACTCGTTTCAGTCCCGAAGCAAGTTCGGGAAGACCCTGAAATATATTCAGGGTGACAAAAATACACTTTTTCAGGACTCTCAATCTAATAATCGATGGAGGAGCTGCCGCTCATGACATCCACAAACTTTCTGTGCCATGTGCCGTCTATAAAGAGATAGGTGTCTTCTGCTGTAATCTCCTTTGCAGGGATAGAGGTTTCTTTTCCGAGTATTGTTATCTTCGGCACCTCATATCTGACCTTAAGCTTCACAAATGCCTCATTTCCCTCTACCCTCACGCTTTCTATACTGTATGAGCGGTAGCCCATCGGGCCCCTATGGGCAGCATAATAATCAAAGGGTATCCTCGCCCTGTAAAAGGGGTCATGGATCTTGTAAGTGGTTTTCAGGTCTTTTTTAATCATCCCTGCCCAGTAAGCCTTAACCCTTTTCCTCAGCAACGCCTCTTTCTCCTTAACGCTGACGCCCTTTTCCTTTCCGGATGCCTTCCTCACCGCATCATCCCATTTCAGCTTCGCCATGGCGAGGTCAGCCACCTTCTTCTCATCGTCCCTGAACTGATGCCATGCAATATAGAAATCTTCCTTTACAGAGCTCACCCTCGGCCTGAAAGCAAATCTCTTATTGTCTGAAACAGGGATATCCCTGTCCATCCATGTCTTGCCCCTGTCCGGGGAAAGCCTCATCCTGATCCCGGAACGTATATCCCTTGAGTCTTCCCATACCACTGCCACATTATTGCCATCAACCGCCATCCTCGGAAGCCATGCCCTTGTGTTATCGAATTCTTTATTGTCTATCCTCCTGACATCCCAATTCTTACCGCCATCCTCGCTCACAACCGCATAAATCCTCTGTTTGAACTTTCCCCTCTCCTCACCGCTGAAGGCAATCAGAACCCTTCCGTCCTCCCACACATGGTGATCCATCCTTGCGACATCAAGCCCTTCGGCTTCCTTGATAGAGAATGCTTCCCAGTCTGCATCTCCCTTTACAGCGCCCTCGAGGACAAACCTGCCTTCGCGGGTGGTCTTATATATGAAGGCAGGGCTGTCTTTTATTTTAAACGCCTCGATAAAAGAAACGCTCTCAGTCTCTTTCAATATTTTAAAACCCTTTGCCTTCATAGAAGGCATTTCAATCTCTTTTATCCCGACAACCTTCTTCCCATCGCTGACTCCGGCAAAGCAGAGGTATAGAGCGTCGTTTATTATCAGAGGAGAGAGACTGTACAGGGCAGACAACCCCTCTATTTCAAGCGGGTATCGTTTAAATGTCTTCCCTCTATCAGAAGAAAGGCTGATATGAAATGCCGCTTTCTCGCCCAATACGCCTTCGAAGATATAAAAATTCCCTTTTCTGTCACTGATACTCATTACATGGGCAGTATTGGCGCTGGAGCTTATTGTTGCGGCGTCTCCGAATGTCTTCCCCCTGTCATAAGAGGCCCTGAAAAGGACCCTTTTGCCGCTTGTGCTTTTCTCAATCCATGTAATAAAGATTAGATTATCTGCAACCTGAAGGTCCGGGCTCTGGATAGAAGCATTTGCGCCCTTGCCGCTTCTCACAATGACAGGAGCGCTGCCGTATTTTTTTACATGCAGGTCTCCATCCTGAATATAGCAGGCCCATTCAGAGGAGAGGATTGGTTCGAAGGTGATATCAACAGGCCCTGTCGTAACCTCTTCTTTACCCCAGGCCGATCCTGCAAAGAGAAAGATAAAAATGAGTATAGCCTGAATCAATCAAAGGCACTCAGCAGGTATGCGTTGTTATTCGTCCCTCCATAAGTCGGATTATTAACGACATACTCGAGTTTGTATATATATGCTGAAGAGCCGGAAACCACCGAAAACCTTCCCCACCCGCCGGTAGTGAAAAGGAATGAGTAAGCTGTGGCATCCATGAGGTCCCGCAGATCAACGGCTGCGGTGCACCTTACGAGCTGGGGCCTGTCAAAGGCATAAATATCATCGCCTCTGCCGTTAATCCCTGGAACTCCTGTAGACCTTTGGAGACGGACTGTAGTGGTAAGGTCAACTGCATGCATATTTGCGCCGACGGGCGTCACAAAGAACCTCGTCGTCCATTCGTTCGGAGGGAAGAAGGAGAACCTCGGATTTGCTCCCGGAAACAGGGCATTCGTCAGACTGGCCGGGTTGAAGGTGAAGTCTTCCAGCGTAGTATCATTTACCGCCCTGTAACCCCAGGCTGCGCCGGAGAAGATATCCATCACAATGGCCTCGCCCCTCAGGGAAAAATTTGACCCGACATTCACCCTGTTCCCGGCGCCATCTGAGTTTGTCACCAGGAGATACGACCTTACAGGCCCTCCCACTGCGATATTGAATGCGCCGCCATACGGGTCAGGGTCATTGAAAAGCGCAAATCCTCCTCCTATCGTCCCCGATGCGTCGAAGCTTACTACATCAGGGCTGAATGTGGGTCGAACAAATGAGTCCACCGCGCAGCCGCCGGTATAGTTGGGGACACCGCCAATCAATGCAGACTTGTAACTGTAGACGTAGCGGAGAAACGAAGAAGTGGGGCCCTGGTTGGTCACTGAAACAATGGTGGTAACAAAGGGAGCGTTTGTGACGATAACGGGGAATAAGACCGTATCCGCCTTTGCTGTCGAAAAAGTCCCGGATATTAACAAAAAAGCGAGTGAGAGTATCAATAATCTTCCTTTCATAACGACCTCCTTAGCGTTGTCATTCCCGCTCTTGTCCTCGCTTGCCTGGGATCAGCGGGAATCTTTCTTATATGAATCCTCCCTGCGGCAAGCTGCAGGGTTTCCCTAAGCCTCAATCAAAGTTTAGCATATTTTCATATCATATCAAGGTTTTTTCATTTCCCACAGCCGCAGGAAAACATCTTCATAAGCCCTCACCATCCTGCCTATGGAAAAATCGAGAGACCTCTGATAGCCCTTCCCGGAGAGCCTCTGCCTGAGGCCTTCATCGTATAAGACAGAGCGTATAGCCTCAACCAGCGCCTCAGTATCATCCATAGGCGCCAATATCCCGTTCTCTCCATTCTGTATTATCTCCCGTGGCCCGTAAGGACAGTCTGTTGCTATTACCGGCACACCGCAGGCCATGGCCTCCACAATCATGTTCCCGAACCCCTCAACAAGACATGTATGCACAAAGACATCCGACCTTTTAATGTATTTGTAAGGATTTTCCTGAAAACCCGTAAAAATTATATCTTCTCTTATGCCGAGTTCTGATGCAACAGCCTCTAAATTCGCCTTCTCAGGCCCATCGCCTATTATGAGCAGCTTCGCGTTCTCTTTCTCCCTCAGCTTAGCAAATGCCTTTAGCAGAAGCGGCATATTCTTTTCCATGGAGAGCCTCCCTGCTGTGGATACCACAAATGTATCAGCCGGAAATTCAATATCAATCCCTTCCTTGCATTTTTCACTGATAAGGCCGGCGTCTATGCTGTTATTGATTACACTAACCCTTTCCCCTTTTGCCCCGAAGTTCTTAACACAGTCTTCCTTTGTCCCCGAGGAGGGCACAATCAGGGCGTCTGAGCGCTTGCAGAAAAAGGAAAAGAGGGCCTTCAAGAATACCTTCTGTGATTTCTTAGTGAAGCATGTATTCAAATAGTCCGTTGACGGCCCCCTCGGGCTGGCTATTATTTTCGGCTTAAGCCTGAAAAACTTCTTAGCGAAGGCAAGCGCTGTAGCTGAATAGTGCATCATCCCGAAGACTATGTCCGGTTTTTCTTCTTTGACTACCTTAGCCACGATTCTGACGTCCTTCCAGAGACTCTTGAGCCCCCTGAACCAGATACCCATCCCGATATCTTCTATGTGTATAATCTTTTCCAGCGCAAGACCGGAAAAACGCAAGGCTATTTCCTTTGAGGTAACAAGGGTTACTTTAAATCTCTGCTTATCCAGTCCTGTCAGGAGGTTGAGGGACGTCCTCTCAGCCCCGCCAAAGGTAAATGTCGGATGGAGATATAATATCTTTACAGGCTGTATGTCAGCCATTTTATTAAATCGTCTTTTCCCCAGGGTCTGTCTATAACAAAAAAAGCCTCGTAGAATCTCTCTTCCTGAACTGCCTCTGCCATAAAGCTCCGGTAAGCATTCAGCCCTTTAAATGCCTTCATGAAATGTTCAGGTTTGCCGAGCAGCGAATTTACATATAAAGAGAATGCCTTCTCCTTTAACGGCATCACAGCTGTTATATCTATCAGCGCATTGAATCTGACAGGCATATATATTTCATAAAAGGCTATCTTTATACCTTTTCCCGCAATACTCATGGCAAGCCTGGACACTGCCCTGTGGTCAGGATGGAAATCCAGAGGAGACGGGGCATAAACAAGGTCAGGCTTATACTCATCAATAACAGAAAAAACCTCTTTGGACGCCCTGTCCATATTCTTTTCGAGCTCCATGTCAGAGATGTCAAGGAACTGGATTTTATCTATCCCTAAAACCTTCCCTGCCTCCAGAGCCTCTCTCCTCCTCAATTCCCCTATATCTTCTTTTCCTTCATACCTCACCCTTGCACCGTCTGTCATCACAAACGACCTAACCTCAGCCCCTGCCCTCTTATGCAGCAGTATTGCACCACCGCAACCGAGAGTCTCGTCATCAGGGTGGGCGCACAATACCAGCACCTTTTTAGCATCAGGCACCAGCCTGCTGAAGCTGAACGCCTCATCGTAGACCGTGAGTTCTTTGCTCGACTTTCTGAATAACCCTTTCAATTGATCCATTGGGTTTTGAGTAAGTGTTCCCATTATCCCCTCTCCCTTGATGGGAGAGGGCAAGGGTGAGGGTCCCATTGGCTGCTGTCTTCTGAACTTAAGACCTTCTAATTGCCTGTCTCTTAATCGTTGCCATAATTCCCCTTCTGCGTCTGTTAACCTCTTTCGCAGTTGTTTGGCAATTCCTGTGAGATTGTTGTTCATTTCTTTTTTATTTTACCCCTCACCTTAATCCTCTCCCACAAGGGGAGAGGGGACTTCTATCCAGTCATCACATTACGCATCACGCCTTCACACATAACGCTTCACGCACCATTGCCTCTTAAAGCACATCCGCAAATCCGCCCTTCAGTCTTCTGAAGATCACAATTCCCAGGAAAAAAACCACAGCGGCGAATATGGAAAGATAAAGGAGACTGCTTATTTCAGGATACCTGCCATAGAGTATCACACTGTGGTATCCCTCTATCAGCCAGGTAAAAGGATTCAGGTCAACAATAAACCTTAAACCTTTCGGAACAGACGATATCGGATATAGGATGGTTGTCAGATAGAGAAGGGCCTGAAATATGACGCCTAATACCTGCAGGATATCCCTTACGTAAACCGACAGGGCAGACAGAAAGAAAGAAAACCCTATGGTCAGCATCAACTGGAGAAAAAGCAGAAGCGCAACAGCAGGTAGCTGGAATAGGCTTATTCCTCCTTTATAGATAAAAAAGATTACAAGAAAGATGAAAAGACCGGTCCCGTGATGGATAAAGGAGGAGAGGACTGCGGAGATCGGGAAAAGCTCAGGGGGATAAAAGACCTTCTTGATTATAAAGCCCTTTTCTACGAGTGAAGAAGCGCCCCGAATAATACCTTCCTGCAGAGCAAACCACGGCAGCAGCCCGGACAGGAGAAAGGCAAGGTAGGGTATCTCCCCTGAATCCACCGATATCCTCACCTTGATGATCTGTGAGAATACCAGCCAGAAGACAAGCATAAACAGCACCGGCTGAATGAACGTCCAGAACACCCCAAGAACTGAACCGGCATACCGTTCCTTTATGTCCCTTGCCAGCAACGGCGGCAGCAGACGGTAAGTCTTTTTTAATCTTACAATCCATGTATTCATTTTAAGTTCTTATCCCATTTTAAAAGGATTCGAGGATTCAGGCAAGAAGGGTTCTATGGTTCTAGGATTCGAGGGTTCAAGTAAAACACTTAACCCCTTGACCCCTTGAATCCTGCCTTTTTGACCCCTTGCCCCCTGCTTTTATAGAAAATCCGTATCCCCCATAGTATAGTAAAAATTCTGCCTGATCTCTTCCGATTCGGCAACCTTGTATCTGATAAAATTCGGCATCCATGTCCTTATATCAACCGGTTCGAAACCTGTTGAAAGCAGCCTTTTATTATACCTGTACGGAAGCCAAAGCCTTAACTGTCTCTTGCCGGAGGAGAATGCAAGATTTATCGTCTCTCTGAGAAGAACTTTCAAAGCGCTATCTTCAAACACCAGATCCATTGCCATGAGGTCATCTCCGTTTTCCCTGACCACGACCCACCCTGACAGCCTTTTCGAAAACAAAAACTCAAGCCCGTAAATGGCGTGTTTATAAAATGGGTTAGTCGCATACCGCCACTCAACAAACTCCCTGTCTCTTACCATCGTCCAGCCGAGATTCCCTTTCACCCTGTTCCATAAGTCATCAATCCTTTTATCTGCCCAGTCAATCTGCTTCAGAGAATAAATGCGTGATGCGTGATGCGTGATGCGTGATGCGCCAGAGCGCCTGCTGCAATCGCAACGGTACTCCGGCACATCCATGCACTCCTCTATATGCCCTGTCTTTCTTCCCCAGTTGTAGTACACATCTCCGGGAAATGCATAAAAAAAAGTGCCGAAGGTGTCATAAAGCAGATTACCCATCCGGTAGAAAGAACCTTCTGTTACGGGAATTCCCTGTTCCCTGGCCCTGTACTCCTTTCGCACCATTGCATCTACACACTGGCAGCCCGTAATATGCCTTCCCCTGAAGATCATTCTGACAGGTATTCCGCCATAGTGGGCGACGATCTCGTCTTGTTCATTCAAGGCTACCGCGGCCAGCACCCTCAGGTTCCCCTGTCCAAGATACTTCCACCTCCACTGCTCGATGGTCAAAGGTTTCCCATAGACCTCTTCAAAGAGTCTTACAATCTGCTGCTCATCGCCGTTTTGGTAAAGTCTTACTGTGATCATGGTTATGAGTTATGCGTTATCCGTTATGTGTTATGCACATAACGCTTTCACTTATAACGCTTAACGCTTCACTTCTTACTCCTCAGAGATTTTATCATATTCAAAAGCATTCTTCTTATATGTTCAATCTTCTCAAAGACCTCAGACTTATTCATAAAACCGAGTTCTTGTGAAATGATTAATTGTGTTTCTAATTCTGACAACGAACCTAAGCTTATAAAAAGAAACTGGACCAGTTCTTTCTGAGAGTTACGTGCAGCTCCTTCTGCTATATTACTTGGGATGGAAACAGCAGATCTTTTAATTTGAGAAACTAAGCCATAAATTTCATCCTTTGGAAAAGTAGTCGCAATTTCATAAACTTCCTTGACAAGCCCTATTGCTTCTTTCCATACTCTTAAATCCTTATGTGTCATACCCTCCACCCTTCTAAAATAGTTATGCGTTATCCGTTATGCGTCTAACGCCTTCACACTTAACGCATAACTCATAACGCTTCACTTATCTTCCACCTTCCACTTATTCTCCAGATAACAGATCCCCATATCTCCACTCTGTTTCTTCACGCCGAAAAATGGCGTTGAGCGTTCGTGATAGCATATAAGCCCTGTTTCATCAAAGATTCTGACATGCGCATAGTAATTGCCCGACAGAAGTTTGATTCCGGGGAATTCAATAGTTATCGTCTTTTCTCCCCTCATGAGACCTATATTATTCATATGGGTGCCTGTAACATAAACCCCTCTGCCGTCCGGCAGTTTGATAGAAACGGTGAGATTGTACGGCGCATCCTTTTCCTGCGCCGCTGTCCTTATCAGCAGGCCAAGGGTGCCGCCGGTCTCGAGGTCAGCGCCGTTAATGATGCGGATATCCTCTATCATCACAACGGCTGCGGCTGATGTTTTGGCTGTATCCTGCTGTTCATCCTTCCTGAACTGGTAGCTTTCGTAGGCCAACACCACTTTTTCAGCCTCGCCGAACATCTCGACCCTGCCCTCTTTCAACCACAGGACCTTGTCGCATATCATCCGGGTATGGTAGGTATCGTGGGAGCAGAAGAGAATGGTGCCCCCCCCTTTCTTGAACTCCAGTATCCTGTTCAGGCTCTTCCGCTGGAAGTGAATGTCTCCAACAGCGAGAACCTCATCCAATATAAGGATATCAGGGTTGAAAGAGCTGACAATCGAAAAGGCAAGCCTCATAGTCATGCCTGATGAATAGGTTCTCACAGGCTTGTCAATAAATGAGCTTAACTCAGAAAACCCTATAATCTCATCCATCCTGCCCTTGATAAAATCCCTGCTGAAACCAAGAACATCCCCATAGAAGAAAATATTTTCCCTGCCTGTGAATTCAGGGTGAAATCCTACTCCGAGCTCGAGGATGGAGAGGACACTGCCGTTTACAAACATGCTCCCTGATGTAGGTGACAGCACACCGCTGAGCATCTTCAGGAGTGTG
The DNA here is from genome assembly GCA_947085305.1 of uncultured Nitrospiraceae bacterium. Classification (GTDB taxonomy): domain Bacteria; phylum Nitrospirota; class Thermodesulfovibrionia; order Thermodesulfovibrionales; family UBA9159; genus JAMCQB01. The sequence goes on along the minus strand of CAMTVV010000051.1, from coordinate 5,309 downwards.
CTTTTGCCCGCGCCGTTTTCGCCTATTATACCAAGGGTCTCTCCCCTGCTCACAGAGAAGCTGACATCCTTCAAAGCAGTGATGACATCGCAGGGAATATTTTTTGAAAAGAAGCTCTTAAGTCTATCCGAGGGCTTTCTGTAAAGCGTATAACTCTTGGTAAGATTACTGACATTTATGACTACACCGTTCATTTTATTCGTTCAGTTATGCGTGATGTGTTATGAGTTATGAGTTATGAGTTATGAGTTTTTTTCTTTTACCGCTATCATCAGGATTCAAGGGGTCAAGTGAAAAACACTCGAACCCTCGAACCCTTATCATCTTCACGCTTAACGCCTTCACGCTTCTTCCGCACTGTAGCAAATAGTTTTATCTATAGTAATTTTCTCTCTTTTTCATATTTCCTGAGATTCTCGTCCGTCGCTTCTATCTTCTCTTTGAAATTCCCATAATTAAATTTGGCCTTTATCATATCCATAATATGCCATGCGCTCTTAAAATCCTCCATATTTGCATAAGCATACAGGACATATATTAAGGCTTCGTAACTCTTTGCATCTTTAAACCGCTCGGGCCCAAGCTCAACGCTTAGATTATCAGGCGGTTTTACACTCTTATGGATAAAGACTGCAGCGCTGGTATCAAAATAAACAAGCCTCCAGTCAGGCGACTTGAAAAAATTAGTAACGAGGTAAATCCACTCTAACTTAACAATGGCGGTCTTGAAAGGATATTTAGCTGTAAACTGCTGAAAGTTATTGCCTGTCTCGAATAGTCTGTATTCGTCTGAGAGGTGTTTGGTATACGGCCCATGCCGCGGGTCAATGAATATCCTGTAGTGAGGATACAGCCTCCAGAGCAGGTAACCTCCAATCTCGTATGTATTAAACAGCGGTCCTTCAAGCCTCTGTTTCAATAGAAAGTCTGATGCCTTTTCAGGCATGTATTCACCGACGCCGAAGCCGAAATGCTTGTATTTTTGAGGATAGTAGACGGCCCAGTGCATGGTCCATGCTGAAAGCAGTATAAAGGCGGCGAGAAAGACAGGGGCAAGCCGTGACGCATAATGCGTGATGCGCGGCGCGTGAGATATCAAATACACAACGCTGAAATACCATACGGGGAGATAATAGTATGCAGAGCGTCCATACATGAAGGAAAAATAAATAAATAATCCGTTAATGAGTAAAACGGCAATATTGAAATATCGCATGGATATAAGCATATAAATGCTCATCACAGCGAAAGAGACTGCTATAGCAACGAGTATATATTTAGCCGGATGGTAAAAAAGAAAGATGGATTTGTAAGCAACAAGCTCTCTTGCCTGGGCCAAAAACCTTGGATCCGTAAAACTATGTATTATGCTCATGATCCATTTTGGGCCATATGGGGTTATAATCAGGGCGATATAGGAAAGGACGACTGCCGCAAAAAAATTTTTCAACAGCTGCTTTGAGAGGGCCTGTCTTTTGATAAAATAATTAATCAGCTCTCCTGCAAATGCAGCGCTTATAAAGACCATGCCGAAAACAAAAACACCGTGAGAGTTCACCCATAAAAGCATGATCACAGGATAGAGATAAAAAAGATTCCTGCCTGTTATTATGCAATAAAAATATATAAAGACCGTAACAGTTAAAAAAAGGGCAGAGAATATCTCGGGTCTTAACTGGGCTATATTCAGATGAGAGGCGACCATTATTAGTAAAATGGCAAACAGGGAAAATATATTAACAAGCGGTTTTTTGATTATGCGGTTGTAATAAATAAACAGGGATATAATTAACAGCAGAAAAATATATAGCGCCACATGCAGCGCTGTTGTGCCGCCAATGAAATATATAGAATAGAAAAAAACCTGCGGTATCCAGCCGTTATATACCCAGTTGGGGTCGGCGACTGTCCAGGAATATATCGAGTGGTCGGGTTTTAAGGCATGATTTTTTACCAGGTATTCGCCGAGCTCCATGTGCCACCAGAGGTCATTGTCTTGCAGCGGTTCGGCAAATCGAATGAAAACCGCAATAAGGAGAAGAATAAAGGCTGACGCTACAACATAGCGGTGTGATGAATGCCGGCAGAGCCTGTCCCACATGCCTGCAATTGCAGACGGTTCCTTTTCTTTAAAACTCTGCGCCGGCCGGGCAGGTAATTTGTTCTTGGGGTTTTGCTTTATTTTTTTTGACATTTTCCTTCTTTCGTGTTTAAGTTGAAAAAGACAAACTGGATTCCTGTTCCCCGCTTACGACCTGCGAGGACAGGTTTCACGGGAATCGACATGAGCCTTCGGCTCACAAAGGCACATGAAAATGCCGCTCTCTCCAGGCTGTCATTCCCGCTTGCCCCGATTAGAAAGTCTTTTCTAACGGGGCTTGTCGGGAATCCCTCTTAAAGAAAGAAGCCGAACAAGTCGGCATGACAGAAAATGTAACATTATTTATTGCGTTTGTATTAATGACGTATTAGTAACTTTAATAATGGGCAAAGGTCCCGTCAGTGAAGCTGTCGTAATACTGCCTCATCCAGTTGTTGTCCACAAAGAGCCAGGTCTCCACGAGCACCTTCTCGGTCCTTTCCCTGACGATCTCTTTGCCGAGCTTTCCCATGTGCCTTGCAGAGTACTCGACCGTCATAGCCACCTTCGCCACATTGCCCTGTATATCCACTTTTTCTATCTTAAAACCATGGTAATTTATTGCCATCCCCTGGCCTATGAACCATTCCCTCGTAACACGGGATCGGAAGAACGGGTCGTAATGGTCATACACCCTTCCCCAGTCCCGGTCAATCATCGCCTGCCAGTTAGCCGCCGCCCTTTCCCTTAAAAGGCCCTCCTTTTCTTCCTTGCTCATCCCTTTGCTTCCGATCGTGGCTGCTGCGCATCCCGCCAGCATAACAAACAACAGCATAATCAAAATTGTTTTCTTTAACATCACTCTCCTCCTTTAAAAAGTTAAAATTACCAATTAGCAATACACAATTAGCATTTATCAACTATTGCTAACACTATAGCGACACTTTTTCGTCATTCCCGAATGCTTCTATAGGGAATCCAGGTTGTTCAGGATAATGATAAAACCGAAGTCACTGGATTCCGGCTTGAACCCTGCCGGAATGACGGATAAATGGTATGAGGCGCTCAAAAGTCCGCTGTAGTATTAATTGTTAATTGACACTTTTTATTTTACCCTGACCTCTTTCATATAAAGATCCGCCTCTTCCCGCAAGTCGTCCTTAAACCTGTACCACAACACATAGAACCTGTCCCTGTGATTCACTATAAAAGGATGGGAGCTGTTATACTTCCCTCCCTCCTTCTCAAAGAGTCTATCCTCTTTGAGCCAGGTATCGCCTCCATCCCTGGAATAATTGATATAGATGCCGCCCCTTATGTCCCTGTGGTCCTGCCATGCCACGAGGATGGTCCTGCCGTCGTTGCTCACACCAATTGCAGGAAAGGTGGAGCTCGTGCTGTTGAACTCATTCGTGTTCAGTTTCCGGGGCCCCGACCATGCGCTGCCGTTATCTGCGGACTTATAGAAATATACATTCGTTTTTTCATTTATGCCTAAGCGGGTCATCCAGCTCGTTGCGATATTGATGCTGTCACCGTGGGCAGCGACCTCGAGCCTGTAGACATCCTTGCCTGCTGTCTCTTTAAATTCTATGCTGTTCCACATCTTCCCGTCATCAGAGTATGCGCCGTGAAGCCCCTCCACACCTGCCCAGAAGAGCAGCATCCTGTTGCCGGACCTCACAGGTATTATAGTAAAAGGCCCCCACTCCATCTCGCCCTTTATAACATTAAGCTTAGACCATGTCCTCCCGCCGTCTTCGGAATATTTGTGATATATGCCTCCCCTTTCACCCTCTCTTATCCCGAGGAAAAAGAGGTCAACTCTCTCGCCTTTCAGAAGCAGGCGGGGCAGGTTTGTACCCAGAAAATCGGGTGTCAGAAGGATGTCCTCTTTAAGAAAACTCCTGCCGCCATCAAGGGAATAATTCATATATAGCCTGTGTTTCTCCCTCTCATCGAGCCAGACCGCATAGAGCCTCTCTTCTCCATCTGTTATGGTTGTTATCGGGAGGAGAGCATCAGTGGCGCTGTTTATCACAGCGGGCTTCCCGAATGTCCTGCCGCCGTCCTCGCTCCTCTGGACATATACATATTTTTTCCCATCTCCCTTTTTTGGCCTCCAGGTGAGCGCCATGCTGTCCCTGAGAAAGGAGAGGTCCAGATACTGTCCCTTCATGTCCTCAAACTTTATGGCGGTCTCTTTGTCAATGTCCTTATCAAGCCTTTTGATGTAAAGGGCGTTGTCCTCTGACTTTGAATAGTACCCAAGATAAAGGCCGTCAGGCCCTGCCTTGAAAACAGGCGTAGAGCCCAGCTCAAAAGGGTGATTGTTAACCTTCACCTCTGGATATGCAGTGACTGCCGTCAGTAAGAGCAATGCCGTTATAAAGATCGTTTTCCCGAACACAATTATCCTCCTTCGAAAAGTTTAATTTAGCTTTAATTTGTAATTCCCTGTAGTCTTGCTACAGGGTTTCCGGTTATTCCCTCTCCCCTTGTGGGAGAGGGTTAGGGTGAGGGGTATAAGATGTCATTCTATTCACCCTCCCCTTAGTCCCCTCCCGTCAAGGGAGGGGAGATTTAGATACCCTGCGGTCTCTGCCGCAGGGTTCTTCATTTTAGCAATTAACAATAGTTGATAAATGGTAATTGGTCATTGATAATTGCTAATTGCTATCTGCTGAGAAGAAATGCAAATATGGCGGTAAGGGTAGCCACCTGTCCGACCCAGAAGAGGAACATCCATTTTATAATCTCTCCCTTCATCTTCTCTATCTTCGTTTCGAGTTTTGCCTCCACCTCTGTGATCCTCCCATCGAGTTTTGCCTCGACCTCGGTTATCCTCTTTCCGAGTTCTGCCTTGACCTCGATGATCGTCCTTTTTATCTCCCCTGCTTCTTCTGAGAGCCTCCTCTCGAACCGTTCCTCTACGAGAAGGACAGTATTCTCCCTTGCGCCCTTCTCTGCCTCATTGAGGAGCTGCAAGAGGGCATCCACTGCCTCATCGCCGAGTTTTCCCTGAGAGGTTTAGGAGTTGAAACTATGGGCATGGCATAAAATAGCAGAACTGCTGAGGCTTTGTCAACACGAGCCAACGCAAAGGGTGTGCGACAAATTTGTAGGTATTTTGAAAACCCCTCTTTGGAAAAGAGGGGCGTGGGGAGATTTTAAGCAGGGCAGCCACACAGGGCTGCCCCTACAAGAGAAAATAACGTCTGTAGGGGCG
>CAMTVV010000050.1:0-5285 GCA_947085305.1 uncultured Nitrospiraceae bacterium | reverse complement strand
CAATACAAGAGACAATACCAACGTCCTTCTTTAAACGGTTTGAACAGCTTGAACGATTTAACCAGTTTGAACCGTTCAAACAGCTAAAAAATGCTGAATTCAAAAAAACTCCAGAAGATAGAGTGATAGCCTTTCAAAAAATATTAATTGATGCAGAGATAACTGCTATTATCAGAAAAAGTAAAGGACAAGACATTATGGCAGCATGCGGACAATTGAAGACGGGCTATTAATATAATTTATTTAAGGAACTGATTAATTGTTTTTATGAGTTCCTGTGTTTGAATAGGCTTTGCAATATAAGCGTTAAAGTGTCTGCTGTTTCTGATATTTGTGAAGCCGCATTTATTCTCAAACACATTTCACTCTGTTCCTTCCATCCTGTTTTGCCAAATATAGCGCTTCGTCGGCTCTTTTTATGACCGCATCCATATCAGCATCGTCAGGCCGAAATTCCGTACAGCCTATGCTGATGGTTATTTGCCTGCCGTCAACTCCTGAAAATCCGTGTCGGGCAACGGTTTCCCTCAGATGTTCCGCTGCAGCCATTGCGCCATTTGTATCCGTATCAGTCAGGACAGCAACAAACTCCTCCCCGCCATATCGCGCGGCAACATCGCTTGCCCTGACATTATGCTTCAGTATACCGGCAATCTCTCTGAGCACCCCGTCGCCTGCAAGATGCCCGAAGGTATCGTTAACGCCCTTAAAATGGTCTATATCGAGCATTAACATCGAGAACGGCTTGTTATATCTCTTTGCATGCGCTATCTCTCTCAAGAGAGCATTTTTCAGATACTGTCTGTTGTAAAGCCCTGTGAGGGGATCTGTTATTGCCTGCTGCGCCGCAATTTCAAGGGTTGACTTAAGCCTTCTCTGCGCTTCGGACTTCCGGAGGTTTGCGCGTATGCGCGCAAGCATCTCAAGCCTGTCAACAGGTTTAATAAGATAATCGTCCGCTCCCGTTTCTATGCCTTCCACCTTGGTCTTGATGTCTGAGAGTATGGAGACTATGATTACAGGGATATCGTCGGCTGGATGATCTTCCCTGATCTTCTTCAGCAGTTCTATACCGTTTATGTCGGGGAGCAAGATATCCAGAAGTATGAGATCAGGAACGGTCTTATGCAATACAGCTAATGCGCCAGAGGCATTATTCGCTATAAGTGTCCTGTACTCACCGGTATTGTCAAGAATGCGTTTATATTGCATCAGCATCTTTTCATCGTCTTCCACAATGAAAATACTCTTCTTATCTTCCGGCTTACCCTTCTCCGCATCTTCGGGCGGCGGAGGGATCAGAGCCCCGGCTTTTTTGATTTCCTCACGGAGCCTCTTCAGTTTTGTGAGGGACCTTATGCGGGCAACAAGCTCTATCTGATTGACCGGCTTTGTGAGGAAATCATCGGCTCCCGCATCAAGTCCTCTCACCTTGTCCTCGACGCCGTCAAGAGAGGTTAGAAGGATAATCGGGATGCCGCTTGTTTCAGGCTCTTGTTTAAGCCTTTTGATGACCTCATATCCGTCCATCTCCGGCATCATGATGTCAAGGAGGATGACATCCGGGACGGATTCCCTGGCAAGCCGGATGCCGTCCAGGCCATTGGTTGCCGTCAACACCTCATGGCCGGAGACGGCAAGTCTTTTTGCTATGATCTTTAAATTCGCAGGCTGGTCATCTACAACCAACACCTTTCCTTCAGGCAGTATAGTGTTCTCCTTTAAAAATATGCATTATCAGTCAGGCCGCAGCACCTTCAATATCGCGGTAATAAAAGCGCTTTTATCTATCGGCTTTGAGATATATCCGTCAAATCCTTCAGCAAGGAACTTTTCCTTATCTCCTTTCATGGCGTAGGAAGTAAGGGCTATGATAGGGATAGACGCAGTTTCAGGCGCCGCCCTGATAGCCTTCAGCGCAGTAAGCCCGTCTATAACAGGCATCTGTATATCCATCAATATAAGCGATGGAAGATGTTCCTTTGCCATTTTACTGCCCGCTGCCCCATCCTCAGCCTCTATGGTCTCGAAGCCGTTTTTCTGAAGCAGCGACCTGAAAAGCTTCCTGTTCATTTCATTATCGTCAACAATAAGTATTTTGTTCACAGTTCACCGTTCACTGTTCACGGATAGAATTTTTAAGAGCATTTATCTTTTTAACAATCGCATCACATCTTTCATACAACGCATTGAATTCTTCAGACTTTATATAATTTTGCTTTTTTGATATTTCAAGTAAAGGAATGCACTCATAGCCGGAAGTTCTTGCCATATCAAGAAAATGCCTAAACTCTTTCTTTGTTCGCCCACTGCCCTCAGCAATATTCAGGGCTATAGACATAGCAGCCCGTCTTATTTGATTTGTTATTCCGAAGATTTCTTCTTTCGGGGATCGTTTAGTAACCTCATAAATTTCATTTGCAAAATTTAAGGCTTCTTTATACACTTCCAGTTTTTCAAAACTAAATCCCATCTTGCCTCCTGTGAACCGTGAACTGTGAACTGTGAACTATGAACTATTTTCTTATTGGTATCACAAAAGTAAACCTGCTTCCCTTTCCAACTTCGCTTTCGACCCATATCCTTCCGCCGTGGAGCTCTATGAATCTCTTGCAAAGGCTGAGGCCAAGCCCTGTTCCCGCGTACTTTTTTGTCAGATGCGTCTCGATCTGCAGAAAAGGCTGGAATAACTTCTTCTGATCTTCAGGTGAAAGACCGATGCCTGTATCCTCAACGCTGATTTCTACAAAACCAGCGTGTTCACGGTTCACGGTTGACGGTTCACTGTTTGATTCTTTCTCGCCGTGAACTGTGATCTGTGAACTGTGAACCCTCCGTGCATGCACGGAGACGGATCCCCCGTCAGGTGTAAATTTCACCGCATTGCTGATGAGATTGAAAAGCACCTGCTTTATTTTTATTTCATCGGCCACAATATCGTCTACCCCCTCTTCAATATCAAAGCCGAGTTTCAGATTGTGCTTCATAGCCTTTTCCTTGAACATTACGAGACTGCCTTCAATAAGACTGTAAAGGCTGAACTCCAACGGCTCAAGCTCCATCTTGTCGGCCTCAACCTTGGAAAGGTCAAGGATGTCATTGATGAGCTTAAGCAGATGATTACCGCTCTCATAGATGTCGTTAATATAATCTTTCTGCTCATCATTTATTTCCCCTGCCATGCCGTCCCTCAGCATGTCGGAGAACCCAATTATTGCACTAAGCGGGGTCCTCAACTCATGAGACATGTTTGCAAGAAAATCAGACTTCGCCCTGTTTGCGGCCTCTGCCTGCATCATAGCAATATGGAGCTCATTTTGATATTTATCCTTAACAAATTCAAACTCCAGACGTTTACTGAGAAGCTGGTGTAAGATAAGATCATGCTCTGTATAATAATGAGGTGATTTACTGAAGGTGCATAGTGTCCCGAATAGTTCTTCTCCAATGAAGACGGGGACGCCCAGATAGGATACTACTCCGTATTTGAGTAAATCAGGGTGGTTTTTGAATTCTTCTGATGCGGCGGCATTATTGATAAGAAGCGGCTTTCTTGTATCATTTACAATCCCGCAAAAGACCTCATTAAGAGGGAATCGCATCCCTTCTTTAATGCCAAAATCCTTCTGCTCTGCAACCGCATATGCCGCCCATTCACCTTTGCTAACACTTCCAACAGTAGCCGCATCCACATCAAGCATCTCCGCAGTTTCCTCAAGAATCAGTTTTGCAAATTCCTTTGCATTAGCTTTTGTGATAAAACTTATCTCGTAGAGCTTATGCAGTCTAGTTCCGAATCCCTCAAGCTCCATTTTGGCTGCTTCAAGTTCCTTTGTCCTCTCTCTAACCTTTGCTTCAAGTCCTCCAATAAGCAAGCTGTTTTCAATTGCAGTGGCAGCCTGATTGGCAAAGATCTCAAAAAGTTTAATTCTTTCTAGCGTAAAAAAATGTGGCTTATCGCTATAGAGATTAAGGGAGCCGATTATCCTGCCTTCAGAGGTAATCAGCGGCACTGCCATAGAAGAACGATAGCCTCTCTTCATTGCCTCATCTCTCCACAGCATGTCCGAAGTATCCTGTGGATATGCAGGGTCTGTTTGCATATCATGAACCACTCTGTAGGTCTTTGCCTTTATCGCCATGCCTGTTGGTCCCATTCCGGCAGGAGAGTCATCATAAGTGATTTTCATAGAAGACAGATACCCTTCCTCAAAGCCTGAATGTGCAGCAGGTTTGACATCATAGTTGCCTTCTTCAATTAAGCCGAGCCAGGCCATCTTCAATCCAAAGTTCCTCACAGCAATTTCACATATAACATCATAGAGATCAGTAGTAGTAGTAGTAGTAGTAGTAGTAGTAGTGAGAACTACATTAGATGCATCAGCAAGCGACAGGAGTTCTATGTTATGTCTTATTAAATCATCTTCCAGCAGCTTTTGTTCAGTAAAAAGCTGCTTAAGCATTTGAGCCATGCTGTTAAATGTTTTTAATAGATTGCCAATATCATCACTGCCTTTTACATCAATCCTTACATCAAAATTTCCTTTTTCAATATGTTTTGCCGCATCCTTGAGCTTCCATACAGGCTTGATAATGCTGCGCTTTGCATAGAATATGATAAAAACAGTCGCAATTAAAAAGAAGCCGAATGTATAAAACCTGAAAGCATCAAAAACCTTGATCTCTTTTTCGTGATGTTCCTCAAGGGACTTTACAAAGGCTTCAACCTTAGGGAGATTATCACGGATGGCTGAATGGCATTTTTTACACGCCTCATTTTTTCTTTCAGGAGGAAATTTTAATGTATCTTGAAAGACAGGCTTCTGGGTTTTGCTCCACAGCTCAATCAATGTATTGATCTGTGAAATTGATTCTTTGTTATGCTCAGGCATTGGCTTAAGCCCGATTTTTTCGCTTCCATCCTTTAAGGCATAAAGCGCCTCTTCATATTCAGCCATTCTACTTTCAGCATTTTTTATGAACATCTCTTTCTCAGAAGATGGGGGGAGAGGAAGTGAAGACATAAAATTATACGACATGCTCACAATCAGCGCCCTCTGCCTGCCTGCAATATTAATCCTTGCAGCATCACCCTTCATGTGGTGCGTAAAAACATAGCTCGCAGTGATATAGGCAGTAACAAATGTAACCATTATGGCGCCTATTAAGATAAATTTTGCTGTGAGTGATTTGAATTTAAGCATACTCATCACCTACAAAAATACAGAAAAGCTCGTCAGTTAACTAAGACCTTCCATATCTTCCAGTTGCTTTATTAAATCTCT
>CAMTVV010000049.1:0-13060 GCA_947085305.1 uncultured Nitrospiraceae bacterium | reverse complement strand
CTACTTCCAATAAAACAAGGATTGAAACGATAAAGGGATAGGGAAACTTACCATTTGGTAAGTCTAGTCTGAAAGCTACTTCCAATAAAACAAGGATTGAAACAAGTATCTTGCTACATCTGATTGTGTCATATTTTTCTGTCTGAAAGCTACTTCCAATAAAACAAGGATTGAAACACACGATGAGCTATCAGCCATCAGCTATCAGCTAACGGGGTCTGAAAGCAAAACAAGGATTGAAACACGACGGCTGGCAAGCTGACCAGCATGATGTTTCAGAGACTTCTATCCGCAACCCATTCTATACGACCTCTTTCCCTTCACATAGGCAAAAAGTTCTGCAAGGGCAAGCGCCTGTGCTCGGCGGCCGATGCCGTCTCGGAGGGCAGGTCTATTTTTCGAAGAAATAGAGAAGGCAAGGAGAAGCTCGTCTTCCACCCTACGTGCCCATCTCCCAGCTTTTCAGATACTTTTTCTGCTCCGGGGTGAGGGTGTCGATCTTTATGTCCATGGCCCGCAACTTAAGGCGGGCGATCTCCTTGTCGATCTTTTCAGGGACACTGTAAACCTTCTTTTCGAGCTTCTTTGCATTCCTGACCATGTACTCAGCGCATAATGCCTGGTTTGCGAAGCTCATGTCCATGACAGCGGAGGGATGTCCCTCAGCCGCTGCGAGGTTTATGAGCCGTCCCTCCCCCAGAAGATATATCCTCTTTCCGTTTCTGAGTGTAAACTCTTCCACAAAATCTCTGATTATCCGTCTTGCCTTCGAGAGTTTTCTGAGGCTTTCGATATCGATCTCCACATTAAAGTGGCCCGTGTTACAGACGATGGCCCCGTCTTTCATCAGACGAAAACATTCCGTAGAGATAACATTGATATCACCGGTGGCGGTGACGAAGATATCGCCTATCCTCGCCGCGTCCCGTATCGGCATCACCTCATAGCCGTCCATGGTGGCCTCCAGAGCCTTTAATGGGTCGATCTCTGTGATGATGACCCGGGCGCCGTGCCCCTTTGCCCTTATGGCAACCCCACGGCCGCACCAGCCATATCCGCTCACCACGAACACAGAACCCGCGATCAGTCTGTTGGTGGCCCTGATGATTCCGTCCATGGTGCTCTGCCCTGTTCCGTAACGGTTGTCGAAAAGGTGCTTTGTATAGGCATCGTTCACCGCTATGATCGGGTACCGGAGCGCGCCGTCAGCAGCCATGGCCTTCAGCCTTATAACTCCTGTGGTGGTCTCTTCCGTTCCACCGAGCACCCCTTTCAGCAGGGCCTTTGCACCTTTATGGAGTGTTGAGACAACATCAGCGCCGTCGTCCATCGTGATCTGAGGTCTGATGGATAAGGCATCCCTGATATGTCGGTAGTACGTTTTTGTGTCTTCCCCTTTGATTGCAAAGACCGATATGCCTGAATGTTTCACAAGGGATGCGGCTACATCGTCCTGGGTGCTGAGGGGGTTGGATGCACAGAGGGTAATCTCTGCACCCCCGGCCTTGAGGGTTTCCATGAGACTGGCCGTCTCAGTGGTTACATGGAGACAGGCGGTAACCCGTATCCCTTTCAGCGGCCGCTCTCTTCTGAACCTTTCGGCAATGCGCTCTAAAACAGGCATTTCCTGGGCCGCCCATTCTATGCGTAACTTCCCCTTCCCGGCAAGTTGAATATCTTTTAAGTCGTGCTTTACCATTAATCCTCCTAAGAAAATTTAACCACAGAGTTCACAGAGATAAAAACTTACTAAAAAATATTCAATGACCTCCTCTGTGTCCTCTGTGGTTTATCTTTCCCTTGTAGTTTCATTCTGTTTTTACAGTCCTGCTTCTTTTTTCAGCGTCTTTGCCTTGTCTGTCTTTTCCCAGGTGAAGTCTTCGTCGTTGCGGCCGAAATGCCCGTAGGCAGCAGTCTTTTTATAGATCGGCCTTCTGAGGTCCAGGGCTTCGATGATTCCCTTTGGCGACAGGGGAAAATTGTTCTTTATGAGTTTCACAATGGTTTCCTGGGGCAGTTTTCCCGAACCGAAGGTGTCCACCAGGATAGAGACAGGGTCCGGCACGCCGATGGCATAGGCAATCTGGACTTCCACACGGTCAGCGAGGCCGGCAGCAATAAGGTTCTTGGCGATGTACCTCGACATGTATGCGCCGGACCGGTCAACCTTTGTGGGGTCCTTTCCAGAGAAGCATCCACCGCCGTGGCTTCCCACGCCGCCGTAGCTGTCAACAATGATCTTTCTCCCCGTGAGCCCGGTGTCTCCCATGGGCCCGCCCACCACAAAACGGCCTGTGGGATTGATGTAATATTTGACACTCTCCTCATCAAAGAGTTCGCGGGGAACCACCGGTTTTATCACCTTCTCGATGATGTCCTCCTTCATATCCTTCATGACCACATCAGGGCTGTGCTGGGTGGATACGACTATGGTGTCGATCTTGTGCGGCGCCCCGTCACGGTACTCTACGGTCACCTGGGTCTTGCCGTCAGGCCTGAGGTACCCGAGGATGTCTTTCTTCCTCACCTCAGTGAGTTTCATGGCGAGTTTGTGGGCAAGCATGATGGGCACCGGCATCAGCTCCGGAGTCTCATTGCATGCAAATCCGAACATCAGACCCTGGTCACCTGCTCCCCCGGGATCAACGCCCATGGCGATGTCGGAGGATTGCTCATGTATTGAGGTGATCACCGCGCATGTCTCATAATCGAATCCATATTTTGCCCGTGTATACCCTATGTCCCGTATGGTCTCCCTCACAATGGAAGGGATCTCCACGTAGCAGTTCGTCGTGATCTCCCCTGCGACAAAGGCAAGGCCGGTGGTCACAAGGGTCTCACAGGCCACCCTCGCCATAGGGTCCTTAGCAATAATAGCATCTAATATTGAGTCGGATATCTGATCTGCAATTTTATCCGGATGTCCCTCTGTTACGGATTCAGAGGTGAAATAATAGTTTTTCCTTGCCATGGTTTTTACCTCCTGAACGGGAATCAGATATTCTAATCACTTTTAGCTGAAAAAGAAAGCAAAAAAACAGGCCTGAAAACAGGCCTTATTGCAGGGTAACGTCAAAGTCTATGAAATTGCCACTTGGCTGTCCTTATGTCATTCTCGCTTGTCGAGAATCCTTCTTGAACAGGCTTCAAATATGGGAGCGATTCCGGACAAGCCGAAATGACAAACGAGAAAGAAGACTTTGACGTGACCGTGGTCTTATTTGGCATCTAAGGGGCATATCTCAGCAGCAAAGGGGCAGAGAGATGGGAAAGCTTTTTATGCGGAAACCTTTGGCGTTTTTATGATTTTGACCGCAACCCGCCGGTGCCTCGGTCCATCAAATTCACAGAAGTATATGGCCTGCCAGGTCCCGAGGAGGAGCTTGCCTTCGTCGATGAAAACTGCCTTTGAAACACCCACGATGGTTGACTTTATATGGGCATCCGCATTCCCCTCCCGGTGGTAGTAGTCTGCCTCAAAGGGCACGAGTTTGGTCAGGGCAACCTGGATATCGCGCTGCACAGAGGTGTCAGCGCCCTCATTAATGGTAATTCCCGCGGTGGTATGGGGGACATAGATATAACATATGCCGCCGGCAACTCCCTCGTCTTTTACCACCTCCTGGATCTTGTCGGTTATGTCAATGAATTCGTTCCGCGCCTTGCTCTTCACATTTATATATTTGACCATCTAACCCTCCGAAAATATCTTACCATAAAAGGCGTTATCGACCCTGAAATGGATGCTTAAAGACAGCACGTTCTCCGGGAGATCGAACTCCTTAAGTCTAATTATATCTTTTTCAGTCGTAACAATCCAGCCTGCATTACACTGTCCTGCGATCTTCCTGACCCTCTCCATATCCCGGTTCCCGTATCTATGGTGGTCCCTGAAAACGATGAATTCCTTTACTTCTGCCTGCATCCTGAGCAGGGTATCCTTAAAGGAAGACGGGTTGCCTATGCCGCAGAAGGCGAGTGCTGCCTTCCCTGAAAGAACGTTTAGGGGCAAGTCTTTGCCGGAGAGGGTTCTGAGGCTCACTGGTTCATGCTCACTGCAGTAAATGGGCGCATCCGGGTTATGTTTTCTGATCTCATCGATCAAAGACGGCCCGTCAGGCAGGTCGGAATCGACTCGCGCCGGGATGCCTGACCTATAGTCGGAAAATAGAAGAGGCGTCTTTGTCAGGACAATGATATCTGCTCTCTTTATTTCGCTCAAAGGTTCCCTGAGTATTCCGGAGGGAAGGAGTTTGTTATTCCCGAAGGGGTTGATGCTGTCGATCAGGAGGATGTCCATATCGCGGTAAAGCCTCCAGTGCTGAAAACCGTCATCCAGGATGAAGATAATCTTAGATTTTTGATTTGGGATTTCTGATTCAAGATGGTGGAGTGCGAACATGCCTGCTTCATATCTATTCTTACCTTTAACAATGGGAATACCCCGTAATCTCTCAGCTATCAATGATGCTTCGTCTCCGGCTTGATCCACACTTAGAAGCGGACCCTCTCCCTTGCTTATAAAGCATGGCCCCTTTGTCTTTCCCCTGTATCCCCGTGTGAGGATGCAGGGGAAATAGCCCCTTTTTCTCGCCTCCTCTGCAATGGCGATCACCGCAGGGGTTTTGCCTGTTCCGCCTACGGTCAGGTTGCCCACGCTTATTACTTTGTGGGGAAGCCTCTCTTGATTCTTCAGGCTGCGGGATTTCTTGAAGGAATAGCCGAGATAGTAGATAAACTCCAATGGTCCCATGATCGTCCAGAATCCTATCAAAAGAAGAGGGGAAAGCGCAAGGGTGCGTATGCTTTTCACTGAATCGGGGGATATGGTATTTTAATGCCATGTGGAGTGTAAGGATGAGGGCATCCAAAACAGTCGTCAGTCGTCAGTCGTCAGTCGTCAGTCGAAAAGGCAGTCACCAAGCGATCCACATCTCCGGAGCCGAGGGGTTATATAAAACATCGGAAATAAACAAGATCATCAAAGACTATGTCCTGAGGGCGATGAACCATCCGAAAGGCAAGCCTGACAAAGTCGTCATTACCATAGAAAAAGTGAACCGGGAACCTCTTGCAATCCCTCTTCTGTCTTTTTCTACAGTCCACTGCAGCTCACCGGCTGAAGCGCGAAAGACCATAGTGATGCTCCTCTCGGATGCCGGAATATCGCGAAAGGCAATCCTGAAAGCCCTGCGAGTGGTGACGGGAAGGACAGCAATGCGGGGGGCTGCAATGATGCTTTCCGGATCAGCCGGTCGTGTGGAACCGGACAAGAATCGGGGAATCAGGGTTTCGCGACTTGGCATTGATAAAGGTTTTCGAAGGAGCCTGTCCGGAAGTCTTGCACGGAAAGGCATCAATACTGCAACTGTGAAAGAAGCGATCATCCTTGCCTCAAAGGTGGCCTCTTGCAGGGGTGTGATAGCTGAACTCTGCGTCTCCGATGACCCTGACTATACCACAGGCTATATAGCGTCAAAGGAGCTAGGGTATGTCCGCATTCCCAATATAAAAAAGAAGGGGAGTTTCAGTGGGGGAAGGGTATTTTTTGTTGATGAGAAAGCGGACGTAAGAAAGATTATTGAATATTTGGAAAAGACACCGGTAGTTGTTGGAAAGTAATATTGGAAAAAGTAACGATATGAAATCACCCATTATCCTCATAGCAAATCCCGCTGCAAAAAGGGCGTCCCCGCGGAAGATACGGAAAGCAGTGGAGCTTCTTCGCTCAGCCGGCCACGAGGTAATTGTTCAGCTCACGAAAAAGAGGGGAGATGCAGAGGATTTTGCAAGAAAGGCTTCAAAAGAAGAGGCGTCTTTTTTTCTTGCCGCGGGAGGTGACGGCACTTTCAACGAAGTGATGAACGGCATCGCCAATACCGGCATGAAGATGGCGATTCTCCCCATGGGCACCACCAATGTCCTCGCAAAAGAGCTCGGCGTTCCCGAGAATATAAAGGGCTCCGTTGGAGCGGCTTTGACTGGAAAGGAGCACACCACCGCCCTTGGAAGCATAACGTTCACGCGTCACGCGTCACGCGTCACGCGTTACTTTTGCTTAATGGCCGGAATAGGCTTTGACGGTGAGGCGGTGTACGGCGTCAATAAGGCATTGAAAAAGTATTGGGGGAAAGGCGCATATATCCTCAGCGGGCTGAAGACACTTGCGGGATATTCTCCGGCAGAGCTGACCTTTACGGTGAACGGGCAGACCTTCACGGGATATTCCGCCATAATAGGCAAGGCATCAAAATACGGGGGAAATTTCAGGATCACGCCAGATGCAAGGCTTGAGAATCCCGAGCTCTATGTATGTATCATGCATGGGAACAAACCCTCGGATATATTGCGATATGTCTATGGGATATTATCAGGGAAGCACCTCGGATTTAAAGACATTACGTATCTCAAGGCGAATAGTGTCAGCGTCGAGGGGTCGGCGCATATACAAATCGATGGCGATTACCTCGGAACCACCCCTGTCACGATAACAGTCGTTCCTGAT
The DNA here is from genome assembly GCA_947085305.1 of uncultured Nitrospiraceae bacterium. Classification (GTDB taxonomy): domain Bacteria; phylum Nitrospirota; class Thermodesulfovibrionia; order Thermodesulfovibrionales; family UBA9159; genus JAMCQB01. The sequence continues at coordinate 6,555 of CAMTVV010000049.1, read as the reverse complement.
GCAGTGAAGCTGATCTATTGATAGAGACTGTTGACATCTCAAATATTATTTGTGATACTAAATAAGACACAGTCGGATGGAATGTCTCGGAGAACAGGTGAAAGGCCGGCCATAAAACAAGCCAAAGTCGTAAACGGTGACATAAATGGACAGCTTAAAAGGCAACGGCCCGGAAGAACTGTTTATGAAAGAGGAGGAATACTCCCTCCTCAAGGACCTGATAAACAAAGAATTCGGCATCGTCATCAAGGGTGATAAACGGTTGACCCTCCACACAAAACTTGCCCACCGTCTCGCCATACGCGGTCTTGCGACCTACAGGGATTACTACGACCTGATCGTCAGCGAGCCGTCAAAGGAAGAGCTTTTTATCTTCATCTCCCATATAACGAACAACGAGACCTATTTCCTGAGGGAGTCGTCCCAGCTCAATGCCTTTGCAAAGCTGCTTGTGGACCTCAAGAAGCAGAAACAGAAGAAGAATCAGAACCGGATCAGTATTCTTTCGGCAGGATGCTCAACCGGCGAAGAGGTGTACACCCTGAACATCATGCTCATGGAAAGCGGTCTTTTCGCGTGGGGATGGGACATAAGTTTGATAGGCATTGACGTCAATAGGATTTCTCTTGGGAAGGCGGAAAACGCTGTATACACAAAAAACTCTTTCAGGATGCTTAACGGCAATGAAGACTTTTCACAGAAATATTTTAATGAGGAAGATGGTCTCTACATCCTGAAGAGCCCCTATCGGTCCCACGTACAATTCAGACATGGTAATCTCCTCGATCCCCGGTCGTTTGACGGCATAGGGAGCGCTGATATAATATTTTGCAAGAATGTCTTTATCTATATGAACAATAACGCCATAAAGCGTGTCGCTGAGAATTTTTATAGGCTTCTCGCAGATGACGGATACCTCTTTATAGGGTCGTCAGAAGGCCTGCTGAAAAAAACAGATCTCCTTGTCCCCGAATACAGGGACGGAGTCATTGTATATAGGAAAGCCCTTCCTTAGTCTCTTAGAAATGAAGTCAACTCAGGCGCCTTATTTATGATAAGCCCGTTACCCACAATGCACTACAACTCTTATCTCTTTTTCCCGATTATATCATTCACCCATGAAAAGGCTGCCGCCGTTGCTGGAAAACCAACGGTATTAATGAGAAGGGCGACGGCGTGATATATCTCATCTTTTGACGCTCCGGCCTGCATGGCCCTCCTTGCATGGGAATGCACGCCCCCTTCGGACCGCAGCGCAACACAGGCTGCAAGCTGTATGAGGTTGCCTGTCTTTGCATCAATGGGTCCCGCTTCCTTTGCACGCTTGCCGGTCTCTTCATGGGCCTTCATGAGCTCCGGGAACCTCTTCTGGATCATCACATAGTTCTTAGGATACTTTGCCATAATACACCTCCCCGGGGCTTTGCCCCTAAATTCAAAGTTCAAAAAGCAAAATTAAAATATAACCGGTTCCTCACTTTTGAATTTTTCATTTTAACTTTTGCATTTTAATAATGTTTCTTCAGCTCGAAAAGCACCTGCTTGGCCACGCTCTTCAGCGTCTCAAAGACACCCTGGCCTGTCATTGCCACTGCTTCAAAATACTGTATGCCGTTTGGATTGAGTATGGCGTTCATCTGGTCCACGGGAGCGATATTCGGCAGGTCTCTTTTGTTTAACTGAAGGATAAAGGGCAATTTCCCCAGCTCATACCCCTGCTCCGCAAGGTTGATCCGCAGGTCCTCGAGACTCTCCATGTTCGCCTCCAGCCGCTCTATCTGGGAGTCCGCGACAAAGACCACGCCGTCAACTCCCTTGAGGATCAATTTTCTGCTCGCGGCATAAAAGACCTGACCGGGAACAGTGTACAGGTGAAATCTCACCCTGAATCCCTTGATATCGCCAAGGGACAGCGGAAGAAAATCAAAGAAGAGCGTTCTCTCCGTTTCCGTGGCCAGGGATATGAGCTTGCCCTTCTGATCCGGATTTGTCTTCTTGTAAATGTACTGCAGGTTGGTGGTCTTTCCACAGAGCCCCGGCCCGTAATACACAATCTTGCAGTTTATTTCACGGGAAGAATAGTTTATAAAAGACACGTGGACCTTTCCCTACCTGAAAAGATTGTCGATATCCTCATCGCTTATCTCAGCAAAGGGAGACTCATCCAATCTTCCCTCCACCTTTTCCTTTTCCGCTTTGGCGGCAATCTCGTCGAATATCCGGGTCAGGGACTCGGAGGCTTTTTTTACCCTCAGCCGCACCAGGCCAAGGGAAGACCTCTGGTCGAAGATCACTACGAGGATGATCCGCTGACCGATGAGGGATATGTGGATGTTGTCCTTTTCTCCTTCATGGAAGAGGATGGTGAACTCTCTTTCCCCGAGAAGCCGCGCAATTCCTCCGGTGGCCGCGATATTGCCGGCTGTCAGGGAAGCCAGGGCAGTGGTATCGATATTGTGGGTGTCCCCCGCAGAAGCGACGAGCTGGCCGTTCTTGTCCACGAGGAATAACACTTTTGCATTGGCCTGTTGATATAATTTCTGGAGCTCCTCATCAATGCGCTTGAACTCCTCTTCATACATTACGAGATCGTACTCAGCCATAGCACCTCAAAAATAGCATATTATGATTTTTATATCAACACTTCCGCTGCTGAAAACCGGGGCAGCGTCAAGCTCTCCCTTTTGTCTGTCATTCCGGCTTGCCCGGAATCTTTCCCGGATTGAAGGCATGTTTCAGAAGGATTCCCGACAAGCGGGAATGACGGCTGCAGGGTTAATTTACGGCTTTTGAAGGACTTCCTCCCCGGCCTCTTTCTTTAATCTTTCCCACTCCTTGTCCACTTCTTCCTGAAAACGCTTGAGGAGCCACTCGTTGCCCGGCGCAAACATGTGCTTGAATCTACCCTGGGGCTTGAGGAATTCCTCCACCGGTTTTTTCTCCTTGGGCATATGGTTGATCCTGGTCACCCCGTCTTCCACTTCATAGAGAGGCCAGTAACACGTGTCAACGGCAGCCCTGCTGAGAAGTACCGCATCATCAGTGCTTGACCTCCAGCCCCTGTTGCAGGGAGAGATGACATTAATGAATTTCGGTCCTTTGATCTCCAGCGCTTTCTTGAATTTCGCCATAGCATCCCTCCAGTGGGCAGGGGAAGCCTGCGCAACATAGGGAATCCCGTGGGCAGCCATTATGCGCGTCATGTTTTTTCTCGGCTGCATCTTTCCCTTGATCACGCTCCCCGCTGGACATGTGGTGGTGTCGGCTCCAAACGGAGTAGCGCTGGAACGCTGTATGCCGGTATTCATATATGCCCCATTGTCGTAACAGAGATACAGCATGTCATGTCCCCTCTCCATGGCGCCCGAGAGGCTCTGGAAGCCTATATCATAGGTGCCGCCGTCGCCGCCGATGGCGACAAACTTTCTCTCTTTGTCTATCTTTCCCTTTTTCTTCAGGGCGCGGTACATAGTCTCCACGCCTGATATGGTGGCTGCGGCATTTTCGAATGCGCTGTGTATCCATGGTATCTTCCAGGCTGTGTATGTGGAGATGCACGAGGAAACCTCGAGACAGCCTGTCGAATTGGACGCGATAATGGGGTAATCGGTTGCAAGGAGCAGCTGTTTGATGATGATCGGCGTCCCGCATCCCGAGCACATCCTGTGCCCGTGGGTATATAGCTCCTCCTTTTTTGAAATCTCTTTTAAGCTAAGTGTTGTCGCCATATTATCTCCTTGATATAGCGTCTGTGATTAGTGTCAGTGTCAGTAATCATTTTCTAACCGACACTGTCACTGACACTGTTTTATTCTCTTACCCCTATATATTCTTTAAAGGTCCTGGCCTTCCCTGTCTTTGCAATTTCCACCAGTTCGTTCAGAACAAGCTCTGCGTGTTCCGGCAAATAATCCCTGCCGCCGAGTCCGTATATTTTATTAATCAGCGCCGGCCTTTCCCTGTACGGATAAAGGCTTGAAGCAATCTCTGTGAACAACGGACCATATGCTCCAAAGGAGTCAGCCCTGTCAAGGATACAGACTGCTTTCAGATGCTTCAATGCCTCTCCCACCTCTCCATAGGGGAATGGTCTGAACAGCCTCGGCCTCAAAAGACCTGCCTTTATGCCCCTGTCTCTAAAGCTGTCAACCACATCCTTTGAAGTCCCTGCCGCGGAGTTTAAAATAACCAGTCCGATTTCCGCGTCCTCGAGCCTGTATGTCTCAAAAAGTCCATATCCCCTGCCGCTGATCTTTTTAAACTCTGCCGCAACATCCAGGACAACGCCTTTCACTTTAGACATTACCTCATGCTGTGCCCTCTTGAACTCCATGTAGTAGTCGGGAAGGATAAGGGGACCGTAGCTCACAGGATGTTCCACATCGAGGAGCGGGAGCAGCGGTTTATACTCGCCGGCAAAGTTTTTTACGGTTTCGTCATCAAGGTATTCAATCCTTTCTATGGAGTGGCTTATGATAAAACCGTCCAGACAGACCATCACAGGAAGCCTTATATCCATGTGTTCGGCAATCCGGAATGCCTGGATTGCGTTGTCATAGGCATCCTGTGCATTCTCAGACCACAACTGTATCCATCCAGAGTCTCTCGCTCCCATTGCGTCGGAGTGGTCCCCGTGAATATTGAGGGGCGCTGAAAGCGCCCTGTTCACAACAGGCATGACAATCGGCAACCTCAGGCCTGAGGCCACAAAAAGCATTTCCCACATCAGCGCAAGCCCGGGACCGGAGGTGGCTGTAATGACCCTTCCTCCTCCTGCCGCAGCGCCGATGCATGCGCTCATTGCGCTGTGTTCGCTTTCGACGAGGATCATCTCTGTTTTGACCACGCCGTTATTTGCAAAGGCAGCAAACCTCTGCATCATATCCGTCTGAGGCGTTATGGGATAAGCAGCGCAGACATCAGGGTCTATCTGTCTTAATGCCTCCGCAACCGCCTCATTTCCTGTAACCGCAACTATTTTCCCGGATTTTAGGCCCATTACTTGCCTTCCTCTTCCATTACAATTGCCTTGTTGCCTTTTTTCCCCGGACATTCAAGGGCGCATATGCCGCAGCCTTTGCAGTAATCATAATCGAACTCTTCCCTCTTGCCGTCTTTTACTTTGACTGCCATGTCCGGACAGTACATCCAGCAAAAGAGGCAGTGGATGCAATTCTCCGGTATCCAGACCGGCTTGAATGACCTCCAGGAGCCGGTCTTAAATTCTGCTGCACTGCCCGGCCTGGTAAGCACTGCGCCGGGCGTCAGGTCCTTCCATCCCTTCAGTTTCATCCTTCCCTTACCTCTTCATAACCCCTCTTGGTCGCCTCGAGATTGCCATCTATGATCTTCTGTGAAAACTTTTTTCCGAAACTCTTCCCCACATCCTCAAGAAGGGCCTCAAGGGAAACAATCCCTGTCACCTTTGATATGGCTCCGAGCATCGGGGCATTGGGAAGAGCCTTGCCGAAACACTTTATGGCGATCTTTGTTGCATCAACGGCATAGACCTTCTGTTTCTGCGAAAGGTTGAGCTTTGCCCTCAACTCAGATGGATCTTTTGAGGTGTTCACAAGGAATATTGCATCCTCTTTCGCGCCTTCCGTCACATTGATGCCGTCAAGGAGCGTTGCATCCGCTATGGCGACCACGCCGGGATGGAGAACAGGACAATGCATGCGCAGCGGACTGCTGCTTATCCTGTTAAAGGCCCTCAGGGGCGCTCCGGAACGTTCCGGTCCGTATTCGGGAAAGGCCTGGACATGTCTTCCGCCGCTTAAACAGGCGTCTGCAAGAACCTTTGCAGCAGTGACGGTTCCCTGCCCTCCTCTGCCGTGCCATCTAATTTCGAGCATTTCAGACATTGTGTTTCTCCAAGAAAGTTTTTGAATTTGTATTTTAGCTGACGGATTCTTTATTTTTCAATAGAATTGTGCAACCCAAATCCCGATATAGAAATTCCAAAACTGTCCCCTCTCCCTTGAGGGGAGGGGGTTGGAGAGGAATGACAACTTTCTGTCTCTATTTTTCGGTACAAAAAAAGCGCTATTTATTATAAAATAAATAACCGGATTCTGTGGGGGAGCTTAATTTATTATTAAAATAGATGGTCATGAGGATAACCAGGAAAGAAGCGCTGAGCCTGCTGAAGAACCCGGACCTTCTTGCTCTGGCAGAGAGGGCGGACGATCAGAGGAGACATCTCCATCCCGGGGGCGTTGTGACCTTTGTGGTGGACAGGAATATCAATTATACGAATGTATGCGTCAACCGGTGCAGATTCTGCGCCTTTTACCGGGATCCTGACAGCCCTGACGCCTACCTTCTGTCAAGGGATGAGCTTGCGAGGAAGATAGAAGAAACCCTGGAACAAGGAGGCACGCAGCTCCTCCTCCAGGGCGGGCTCCATCCCGGGCTGGACATCGGTTTTTATGTTGACCTTCTGCGGTTTATAAAGGGAAGGCGCCGGATTAATGTCCATGGATTCTCGCCCCCCGAAATATCCTATCTCGCAGCAAGGCATGACCTCACCATCAGGGAAACCCTGAAGATACT
>CAMTVV010000048.1:0-3892 GCA_947085305.1 uncultured Nitrospiraceae bacterium | reverse complement strand
GCAAGAACGGCGAAAGGAATTCGTTAGGTATGCGGCCTGAATTCATCACGGAAAAAAAGATGCTTACGATGCGGATCTCTTCCTTGACCTCAACCTCTCCCGCATCTTAAAATGTCTTATGCCCCGGATCAAGGTCCTTCCTGTTGAATTGAGAAACAAGATCGCTGCCGGCGAGGTTGTCGAGAGACCTGCCTCAGTGGTCAAGGAGCTCATCGAAAATTCGATAGATGCCGGGTCCTCAGAGATAACCATAGAAGTCCTGCGGGGGGGCAGGGGGCTTATCAGGGTCGCGGACAACGGAGTCGGAATGGACAGGGATGACGCCCTTCTCTCCCTCCAGCGCCATGCCACGAGCAAGCTCAGGGACGAGAAAGACTTATTCAATATCAGGACCATGGGCTTCAGGGGCGAGGCACTGCCTTCCATTGCGTCCGTATCCAGGATGCGGCTCGTTACCGGGCTGAAAGATGCCGCTTCGGGCGTCTCGATCGAAATCCATGGCGGGGAGATCGGGAAGACAATGGACTCTCCCTCTGTCGGCACATCCATAGAGATGCGGGACCTTTTTTTTAATACACCGGCGCGGAAGAAATTTCTGAAGTCGGACAGCACGGAACTTTTTCATATCATAGACTCCGTCACCAGGGAGGCCCTTTCCCACTGGGATATCGGCTTCCGCCTCTTCACCGAAAATCAGGAGACCATGAACCTTCCCAGGGCCTCTGGGCCGAGAGAGAGGATACTCCAGATTTATGGACTGGAGTTCATTGAAGGGTTGATGGAGGTGAGAACCCCCCCCACCCCCCCTTTAGAAAAGGGGGGGCAAGGGGGGGGAATAGGGGGGTTACGGATGACCGCCTTCGTCACCAAAGGGGACCATTTCAGGAATAACAAGGCTCATCAGTTCATATTTATAAACAGGCGTCCGGTGAAAGACCAGGCTATATCCCACGCCGTGTATGACGCGTTCAAAGGGATACTCCCCCATGATCGGCACCCGGTGTTTTTCCTCTTTCTTGAGCTAGACCCGGGAAAGGTTGATTTCAATGTCCATCCAACAAAGCGCGAGGTGAGGTTCGAGAACAAACAGGAGATTCACGGTTTTGTGAGAACTCATCTGCGCGAAGCGATAAGAAAGGAACGGCTCGAAAAGATGCAGGATGCAGGATACAGGCTTCAAGATATTGAGAAATGTGCATCAGGTATCGTGGATCATGTATCTCAGGCCTTCGGAGGAGAGGCCGTCTCAGAGAATCTCGAACTCGACTACCAGCCCTCTCTCCCCTTTGTCTACCTCGGCGATACCTTCATCGCCATGGCGGGCAAAGGCGGCCTGACCCTAATAGACCATCATGCAGCCCATGAAAGAATACTTTTTGAAAGCTTCCTCAAGGGAATAAATCTCGATTCTCATGCCCTGCTCTTTCCGAAACAGGTGAAGTTATCGCCAAAGGAATACGCAGTGATCCTCGGCAACCGAACCCTGCTCTCCGAAATGGGCTTGGAGGTGGATGATTTCGGCCACAACACCCTCATCGTCCGCAGCCTTCCTGAGGCCTTGAAGGAGGCTGACATAAGGGGGATACTTTCCGATGTTGCAGCAGCCTTCCTTGAAGGAGCGGGGCCGTTCCAGTCAGTCAAGGAGGTTATTGCAGCACGGATTGCGTGCCATAGCTCAGTGCGCGGGAAAGAGATCCTCCATCAGGAGGAATTCCAGAGACTGCTCTCCCGCCTCGAAAAAACCGACCACCCTGACCAGTGCCCTCATGGAAGGCCTACGAGAAGATTCCTTTCCCTTGACGACCTGAAAAAGATGTTCAAGCGGAAATAAAACATGAATAAGGTCATCATAATCCTCGGCCCCACGGGCGTCGGCAAGACCGGTGCATCCATCCTCCTGGCAAAGGCGATGGATACGGAGATCATCAGCGCCGACTCCATGCAGATATACCGTCACATGGACATCGGGACCGCAAAACCTTCCAAGGAAGAGAGGTCCGAAGTAAAGCACCATATGATCGACATCGTGGAGCCTTCCGAGGCCTTCAGCGCCGGAAAATATATCGAACATGTCATCCCGCTTATTGAAGAGCTGCACAGACGAGGGAAGATCCCCGTTGTCGTGGGCGGCACAGGCCTCTATATCAAGGCGATGACACGGGGTCTCTTCTCGGGTCCTTCTGCTGACTGGGCCCTGCGGGAAGAACTTCTCGCCAGGGAAGAAAAAGACGCGGGCTCTCTTTACCGCTCCCTTCAGAAGCTGGACCCTGATGCCGCGGCAAAGGTGATGCCTTCGGACACGAGGAGGATCGTGAGAGCGCTGGAGGTCTGCCTCAAAACAAAGACCGGGCTCACCGAGTTACAAAAGAATCTCACCAGGCCACTGCCTTACACCTTCATCCGTATCGGCCTCGCGAGGGAGAGAAAGGAGCTGTACAGCCTGATCGAAAAAAGGGTTGCCGCAATGCTTTCGGCCGGGCTTGTGGATGAGGTCGGGAATCTCCTCGGAATGAACCCTGGAAAGACAGCCATGCAGGCCATTGGATACAAAGAGCTCGCGCTTTTTTTTAAAGGCGCTCTTTCCCTCGAGGAAGCGGCAGGGCTCATCAAGAAGAGATCGAAGAATTACGCAAAACGTCAGTTCACCTGGTTCAGGCAGGAACAAGGCATAGCGTGGCTGGACGTGACAGGCATCTTCTCGGGCAAAGAGATTTATAAAACTATTGAATTATTTCTCGAAAATCGTTTAACGTAGAAAGTAAAAGGGGACTCCGGCAGTGTCAGTCCATGAGGGGGACCGGTAAGGAGGGTGCGATGTCCAATAACCTGCAAGACAATTTCCTGAATCAGCTCAGGAAAGACAAGACGCCTGTGGTGGTGTACCTGGCCAACGGGGTAAGGCTGAAAGGGACGATTAAGGGTTTTGACAGCTTTGTGATCGTGCTGAAAGAGACCACGCAGCAGCTTATTTACAAACATGCGGTCTCCACCATTGTCCCTGAAAAGGAAGTTGACCTGCGGTTTGAAGAATGAGGAGGTATTAAATGCTCAAGACAATGCGCAAGCACGCAAAATATTTCTACGTCCTTTTCTTTATCGTAATCCTTTCTTTCATCTTCTGGGGTGTCGGAACCGTTGATAAATCCACTGCTGTGCCTATTGCAGAGGTGGGAAAAGAAAAGATAACTCTCGAAGAATACTGGGCGGCGTATGACAGGGCAAGGGATTATTACCGGAATATCACGCAAGGCAACTTCACTGAGGAGATGGAAAAACAGCTTAATCTCAAGCAGAAGGTGCTGGATTCTCTCGTAGATGAGGTGGTCCTCGCGGCAGAGGCAAAAAAGATAGGAATACAGGTAAGTGATGCGGAGCTGGAGGAAGCGATTGTCAATGACCCTGCCTTCCTGCGTGAAGGCAAATTCGGCAAGGACGTATATCTCAGAACCCTCCAGCTAAACAGGATGACGCCTGAATACTTTGAGTCCATGAAGCGGAGGGAATTGACCCTTGCCAAAATGCACCGGCTCATAGGGGAATCCGTTGACCTGACCGATGAGGTCTTGAATGATGCTGCCCCGGCCAATTTACGGCAGGCCCTGCTCTCCCAGATGAGGGAAAAGGCAGTTAAGTCCTATGTGGAAGGACTCAAGAAACAGATGAAGATAAAGGTTAACCAGCAGCTTATCGGGTAACGCAGAGACTTGGGCGGACACAGGGGTCCGCCCCTACTCTACCCTACGTCAGGGCTGCCCTTGCGCCCTTCACCACCGCTTCCACTTCCCCGGTCGAGATGGTCCGCGCATCAAGGATGAGGGCATCGCCCTTGATCCTCGCTATAATAGCAGGCAGGCCGCCTCTAAGCCTCTCCTCCAGTTCATTCACGGTGATC
>CAMTVV010000047.1:0-17489 GCA_947085305.1 uncultured Nitrospiraceae bacterium | reverse complement strand
TTTCCTGTACGGTGACTGGAGTTCAGACGTGTGCTCTTCCGATCTTCCATCACGGAATTAGGGATGCTTCCCCTGTCGCAAATACAGAATACCTCAAATCATGGCCAGCCATTTCCTGGCATCCTTCTCATCTTTGATCTTTCCGAGAAACTGCAATTTTTTCATCTCGTGTAACACGCGTCCCAGTTCCGGCCCGGATCCGAGACCTGTTATCTTCATGACATCCTCTGACGGCAGGACAGAGGGAATCCGCAGGAATCTCTCAGCTTTCTTGAGGAATCTCATATTTCTCGTAAGCAAGGCGAAATCCAAGACCGCATCCCCTGCCTCTGAAAACAGGTCAAAGATTTGCGACCCTTCCATATCCCCCTTCTTTTCATATTCATTCAAAAGCTCAGCTGTTATCATCAGTCTCTTCAGGACGGCCTTGCTCAGGCTAAGACTGCTTTGTTCCAGATTCGATCCATTAAGAAACTGCTCCGCCCTTAGAAGGCCGGTAAAAGACAACCCCTGCGAGAAGGTTTTATCAAGGCCGGCCGTCCATTCTTCAGGTATCTTCTTAAGGAATGAATTTAATCTCGAAAGAGCTTTAATATTTTCTCTTAACTTACTGGAATCTATGACTATAATCTCATCCAATAGACCATCTATTAATGCCTGTTTCAGGGCATTGAGAGAGCCCTCGGCATTTAATAATTTAAATATTTCTAAAGTGATCCTTTCACTGGCGGATACCTTAATGGACTGCATTAGCTTCCTTATTATTTTCCTCGTACCTTGATCTATGGTCCAGCCGAGCTCCGCAGCAAAGCGATATGCCCTGAGAAGCCGCAGGGGATCATCCATGAAGTTCTTCTCCGAAATGCCCCTGAGCCTTCCCTTCTCTATATCACTGACACCGTTCAGGGGATCGATGAGCCCTTTTTCCGCTGACCACGCAATGGCATTCACGGTGAAATCCCTGTGGAAAAGGTCATCTTCGATCTCGCCTCTCAGTTCTGAAAAATCCACGGCGCTGTCACCCAAAATCACTCTTACCAGCAGGGTTTCCCTGAATGCAATAACGCTTCCCTCCCCTTCAGGAAAAATCCTTGACACAACGCTCCCGGGGTCGCCCCTCACTACAAAATCAATGTCCCTGGACCTTACCCCTCGCAGGAGGTCCCTCAGATATCCGCCCACGAGGAACGTCTCCGCCCCTGACCCGAATATTCTTGAAATAAGCGGATCGCTGAGAACAGACTCCCTTACATTACTTATATCCATATCCATATCCATATCCATATCCCTATTATCTTACTGTACGCTTCCTTTATCAACATATTTTTCCTTATTCACATACACGCACCGCTATCTCCTTAGCAGGACTGAGTGACGCCGCTCAAAGAAATAAGCTTTTATGGGTAATGTCAAAAGTTCTATGAAAAAAGAGGGGGAGAAATGAAGGGAGATTTATGCTACAATTTGACCAGGATGACCATAGACAGCCCTGAAAGAAGAGCGCAGCTCAACACCCTGATGGAGCTGTCCGCCCTGATTAATTCATCGCTGGACGTTGCAGAGATCAGGAAGCGCACCATAGGGGCAGCGGTGCGGCTCGTGGATGCCGAGACAGGAAGTCTTCTTTTCCTCGATGATGAAACAGGGGATCTTTATTTTGATGTGGCGCTGGGTGAAAAGGGAGAATCCATAAAAACTATACGTCTTAAAAGAGGCCAGGGCATCGCAGGCTGGGTGGCGGAACATCAGGAACCGGTCATCATCAATGATGTCCAGAACGACCCAAGGTTCTTTAAGGACGCTGACAAAAAAAGTGAATTCGAGACCCGCGCCATGGTCTGCCTCCCTGTAAGGTTAAAGGACAAACTTGTGGGGGTGTTGCAGGCGATCAACAAAAGGCACGGGCAGTTTGAAAGAGAGGACATGGAGCTTTTAACCGCCCTCTCCAACCAGGTCGCCGTTGCCATCGAAAATGCGCGGCTCTACGACGAACTGAAGGAAACCTTTTATGCCACCGTGCACACCCTTGCGGAAACCATAGAGAAGAGAGATCCTTACACGGCAGGACACACAAAGCGGGTGATGGAATACAGCCTTGCCATCGGAGAGGCCATAGGGCTTTCGCAGAAGGATATGATGGACCTCAGGCTTTCTGCCATACTCCACGACATCGGCAAGATCGGCGTCAGGGATAACATCCTCCTGAAGGACGGGCGGTTGACCTTTGACGAATATAATGCAATAATGATGCACCCGTTTTATGGAGCAGAGATATTGACCCATATCAGTCAACTGAAGGATATCGTTCCGGGAGTGAGGAGCCACCACGAAAAGTTTGACGGCTCCGGGTATCCCGAAGGACTGAAGGGTGACATGATTCCTCTTATAACAAGGATCATTGCTGTTGCAGACACCTTTGACGCCATGACGACCGACAGACCATACAGAAAAGGTTTAAGCGTTGAGGCAGCCCTGGAAGAGTTGAAGAGATACGCAGGCACCCAGTTCGATCCTGACGCGGTTAATGCATTCATCAGGTCCTATGACGAAGGAAACTGTAGGTCAGGGGAATGAAGATCAAGGTCCTCGGCTGTTCAGGCGCGGAATTCCCCGGGCATAATCCCCCCGGGTTTCTCCTTGACGATGAAATCCTGTTTGATGCGGGCAGCCTGACCAATGTGCTGGACGGAAGCGCCCAGCAAAAGATAAGAAATATCTTTATCACCCATGCGCACCTTGATCATATTAAGGGCATCCCCTTCCTTGCCGACAATCTCCTCATAAAGAACAGGGGATACAAAGTAAATATCATAAGCATCCCTCATGTGATAAAAACCATCAGGGAAAACCTCCTCAACGGACAGGTCTGGCCCGACTTCACCATAATCCCCAGCGCCGGAAACGGTGTGCTGAAGTTTCTTGCCGCCCGGGACGGTCGTTCCATGAGAATCAATGATCTTACAGTGACGCCTTACAAAGTCAATCACTCGGTGCCCGCGGTAGGATATCTGGTCGAAGACCGTGACGGAAAACGGTTCTTTTACACCGGCGACACAGGCCCCACTGATGCCACATGGCGGAAAATCGGAGACAGGCAGATTCACTGCATCATCATAGAAGTCTCTTTTCCCAACAGGATGAAAGAGACTGCTCTTATGACCGGACATCTCACCAGCCGCCTGCTCAAGGAAGAACTCTCAAAGATCAAGCGCATGCCCGAAAGGATATACATCACCCATACCAAGCCTCAATATTTCGGGGTCATCAGGCGCGAGATCAAGAACCTCGGGATCAAAAACCTGAGGCTGCTGAAGGACGGGGAGACCATCAGGATATAAAGCGGTTTCTCCCCCTAACCGGTCACAGGGAATTTTCCCTTGACAAACATTTTGAATTCCATAATAATGAAACCGAAGAAGGAGGGTGACATAAAAACCTGCACTGTCGCACTCATTACAGCGTTCATTCTGCTCTTGTCTTCTTTCTCCTACGCAACCGAGGCGACCTATGAACAGCATATTGCAAGAGGCGTATCACACATGGAAGCGAAGAATTTCAGTGATGCCAAAGCTGAATTCGAATCCGCACTGAAGGACGTTCCCGGGGACTTCACCGCAACCCTCTATCTCGGCATAGCCCGGAGTCGCGCTGGAGATAGAGAGGCAGAGACGACCCTGAAAAAAGCGCTCGCCATGAAACCAGGAGATTCCCGTACATCCCTTGAGCTGGGCATTTACTATTTCAACAAAGGCGCATATGCCCTCTCAGAGGATTATTTCAACAGAACGATTGCCGCTGCCCCTAACACTGAACTGTCGGCATCGGCAGAAGAATACCTCAGCGCCGCTGCGACAAGAGGAACCGCAAAGCCCTGGATGTTAAATATCTCGCTGGGAACTCAATATGACAGCAATGTCGTCCTCAATGCCACTGACAACCCCCTTCCCCAGGGGATTTCGAGAAAATCGGACTGGAGAGCCGTGCTTTACCTGAAAGGCAGGTACAACATTGTCACAAAAGAGAATTTGGAAGGTTCAATCGGATACAGCCTTTATCAGAGACTTCATGGCAAACTCTCTGATTTCAATGTTACTCAACACCTATTAGAACTAAGGGCAGCATACAAGATCTCGCCTTCATTGAAGCTCAGGGGGACATATTCCTTTGAATACGTCTATTTAGGGGACGATAATTATGATTATGCACATTCTATAACGCCGTCGCTTGTCATCTCGCAAGGCAAAGGCTTCTCTACAATAATCGAATACAGATACAGGGATATACATTTCAAGGACTACGACCGTTTTGTCGATAACTCGGACAGGACAGGTTCAAACAACCTGATAGGGATAACTCAGAATATACCTGTAAGCAATTTTATTTCCGCGAAGGCGGGCTATTCCCATGATGAGGATTCAACGCGGAAAGCTTTCTGGGATTACAAGGGGGACAAGGTCTTCATGGGCATAAGATTTAATATGCCTCATAGGGTTTTTCTCGATCTTAATGGAGAATATTACAGTAAAAAGTATGAAGGTGCAAGTCCTATCTCGAATTCGAAGCGAAAGGATATTGTCCACACATACTCAGGGACTGTTACAAAAGCGCTGACAGACAGATGCAGCATGACAATAGGCCAGTCATACACAAGGAACAAATCGAACATTACACCATACGATTATAAACGTGCAATAACGAGTATTTTCCTGAATGCGAGGTTTTAGATGAAAATGTATAGATGGATAACAATAACTTTAATCCTCCTGCTCATCCCTGGACTGTCAGGTATTGCCCTGACAAAGGATGATGTCGGCACAGTGGTAGCGGTTCGCGGCAAGGCGATCATAGAAAGGGACAAAAAAGAGACAGGGGCAAAGGTAAACGACAGCCTACTGTTGAAAGATACCGTATCAACAGCAGAGACTTCCAGGGCAAAACTGCTCTTCATGGACGACAGCGTCCTGACCCTGGGTGAGAAATCAAAGGTAGTTATAAAAGAATTCATTTACAGCAAGGAAAAAGGCGGGAAATCTATATTCAACCTCATTGATGGGAAGATGAGGTCAGTTGTCGGTAAGACAAGTTTCGAGGTTCACACGCCAACAGCAGTGGCGGCAGCGAGGGGAACTCTGCTGCTCTTCCGGGTGCATATTGTGGATGGTAAAATCGCTGTGACAATCATATGCGTTGAAGGCATGGGATTTATAACAGGCACTGACCCGGCCAACCCGGGAAGTACAGAACTCAAAGCAGGGCAAAAGATAACAATTATTTTGGGACTGCCTTTCCCTTCAGTAGAACCGGCAACTCAAGCAGAGATCGAAAGTCTGATGAGAGATACGGACATAAGTATGCACGAAATCAGGATTCCAGGTCCAGTTGGGATGGAGATAGGCATCGAGGGGATAAAAATCGATACACCTCCTATAAATCAGCAGCCGATAGCCACACCGCCGCCACCGCCTCCTCCTCCACCGCCTCCTCCTCCACCGCCTCCTCCTCCACCGCCGCCACCTCCTCCTCCGCCTCCTCCGCCACCACCGCCGCCACCTCCACCGATTGAGCCACCGCCCGACCCAAATCTTTATCCATGGCTATTGTTACCAGTGGACCCGAATTTACCACCGCCGGTTGAGCCTGAGCCGCCGCCGTATCAGCCGCCGCCGTATCCATAGGCTGAATCCTTCAAATTGCTCATTGGTGACTGCTTTACAGCTTTTGACTGCGGTAACCCTATGACTGTTATCGCAGTCAAACCCAATTCTTCTTTTTTTTGCCTTAAACCTGTATAATTTTACCAATGAAAAAAAGACTCCTTATGTATCTGATTCCCTTACTGTCCACACTGTTATTTGTTGTTCTGCAGCTTAAAGATCCCTTGATAATCCGTGAGCATCTGGAAAGCAAAACCTATGACCTGAGGCTCCGGCTAAGGAACCTTATAAAAGAGCAGCCGCCTGTAAAGGATATTGTTATCGTTGCCATCGACGACAAGAGCTTGAATGAAATCGGCAGATGGCCGTGGGGACGGGATGTTATGGCGGACCTGACAAATAAAATCTCGGATGCGGGACCGAAGGTCATAGGCATAGATGTTATGTTCACCGAAAGGGAGAGTCTTGAGAGAGACAATAGGCTCGCAGAAGCTATAAAAAAGGCCGGGAACGTGGTTCTTGCCACAGCCTTTGATGTTCCCCATACGGGAAAGGCTCTCGCCCCTCCAGA
Source organism: uncultured Nitrospiraceae bacterium (assembly GCA_947085305.1). GTDB lineage: Bacteria > Nitrospirota > Thermodesulfovibrionia > Thermodesulfovibrionales > UBA9159 > JAMCQB01. The sequence continues at coordinate 11,264 of CAMTVV010000047.1, read as the reverse complement.
GGATGTTCCTGATTTTCTCTGGGACTCTGCCTTCATGGAGGTAAGAAGCCAAAAAGGAATTAAATGGAAGGACTTTGCAGTTAAGGCCGAAAAGGTTATGCCCGCCTTGACCGAAATCTCCACAGTTGCAGCGCTCGGGCATGTCTATACCCTGCCTGATATGGATGGGGCTCAACGATGGGATATCCTTTCTCTTTTTTATGGCGAAGACTGTTATCCGCAATTTGCCCTCCAGATCGCACGAATCGCCCTCGGCATTCCTATGAAAGACATGGTCCTCTACGGCGGTTCCGGGATAGGTCTCGGCAAGGCTTTTATCCCCACCGATCTTTATGGCAGGGTCGTAATAAATTACAGAGGGAAAGAGAAAAGTTTTCCCTACATCTCCGCCTCGGATGTGATCAAGGACAGAGTCCCCTCTGATGTCTTAAAAGACAAGATTGTCCTCGTCGGGGCATCCGCGCTTGCGACCTATGACCAGAAGGTCACGCCCTTTTCCGCCAATATGCCGGGAGTCGAGAAAAACGCCAACGTTGTGGAAAATATTCTTCTCAACAATTTCATAAGGAAGAGTCCCGGGGTCATGGAATTGGCAGTGATAATCCTCACAGGGATACTTCTGGGACTGACACTTCCGAGGCTGAAGGCCGTCTCCAGCGCGTCCCTTGCCGTCAGTTTCATCTTCTTTTATATCCTTATATGCTGCTATCTCCTCATATACCATAACCTCTGGGCAAATCTCCTCTATCCGGTCGCGAACATGTTCGGTATTTTTGTTGCTTTAACGGTCATAAGATTCGTCCATGAAGAAAAGAAGGCAAGGGAGATACGCCAGATGTTTTCGAGCTACGTATCCCCGAAAATCGTGAAGGAGCTTATCGAAAACCCCGACAAGGCGAGGCTTGGAGGGGAACGCAGGGTCGTCACCATCCTTTTCTCTGATATCATCGGTTTCACCTCGCTTTCGGAAAGGAGACAACCGGAGGATGTCGTTTCTCTTCTCAACGAGTATTTCAAGGAGATGGCGGATATCATATTCAAATGGGACGGGACCCTTGATAAATTTATCGGAGATGAGATCATGGCCCTATGGAGCGCGCCCATAGAGCAGCCGAACCACGCAGAGCTCGCCCTGAGATGCGCTTTGGATATGTCCGACAGACTGACAAAGCTTCAGGAAGAATGGAGGAAAAGGGGTTCCGATGTGCTTGATGTGGGTATCGGAATCAATACGGGCGAGGCGCTCGTAGGCAATATCGGAGCCCCCGGTAAAAAGATGGATTATACGGTAATGGGCGATCACGTGAATCTTGCTGCGAGGGTTGAGAAATTGACGAGACAATACAGCACGAGGATTCTCATCACAGAGAATACTGTTGAATATATCGAACCGATTATAAAGAAGGGGTTGTTCGGACTTTTAGAGTTAAGAGAGCTTGCAGCCGCGAAGGTGAAAGGCAAGGAAAAGGAAGTGAAGATATTTGGGGTAATAAATTATTCCCACATATAAATTAAAAAAATTAATAAAAATATTCTCTGTGCAAAATTATATGTCCAGTTGTTATTATAGGTTGAATGGAAAAGGTCTTAGACGACATTTTAGCCGATTACAGAAAAAAAACCGGCAATCTGATATTTCTGCTCCAAAGGATTCAGGATGCTTATGGTTACATCCCGGAAGAGGCCGTCTTCTGGTTTTCAAACAGGCTCGATATTCCTGCCAGTACATTTTATGGAGTGATAACATTTTATCCCAAATTCCGTCTGAAACCCGCAGGAAAAAACACCGTCACTGTTTGCTGCGGGGCTGCGTGCCACATAAAGGGCAGTGATAAGTTACTCGGCATAATAAGAGACGCCCTTTCTATTGATGAAGAAGACGACACAACCTCCAATCTGTTGTATACCGTCCAGAAGGCGACCTGCATCGGCGCATGCAGCATAGCTCCTGTTGTATTGCTGAATGACCGGGTTTATGGGGATATGAATACCGAAAAGGTTGCCGAACTGCTGAAAGCCCGCGAGAAAGAAGGTGAATATACAGGACGTGAATATGACTAAGCCACGCGGCATAGAAATAAAGGTGTGCCTCGGCACCTCAGGAAAGGCATCCGGAGGGGAAGGCGTTTTGAGGACATTCAAAAAACAGATCCGGAAAAGCGGCCTGAAGGCCGGAATAGGGAAGAGATGCGGATACAAAAAGGTTGGATGCAGGGGCTTCTGCTCAAAAGATGTTCTGGTGGATGTGATTATAGACGGCAATAAAACAACCTATCAGATGGTAAAGCCCGTCATGGTCGAAAAGATTGTTAACGAGCATATCATTAACGGCAATCCTGTAACAGAATGGGTAACAAAGGAGGACTATGATGCATTCCACAATAAGCAATTCAAGATTGTCCTCGGGCCTTGTGGGGAAATAGACCCCGAAAACATAGAAGACTATCTCAAAATGAACGGCTATAGGGCTGCAAAAAAGGCGCTGACAACGATGGCCCCTGAAGAGGTGATAAGGGAGGTTGCGATGTCAGGACTCAGGGGAAGAGGCGGAAGCGGTTTTCCGACAGGCAGGAAATGGGAGATCTGCAGAAACCAGCGCGAAAATTCAAGATATATCATCTGCAATGTAGGCGAAGTAAACAGGGCCCTTGCCGAGGGGAACCCTCACGCAATAATAGAAGGTCTTTTAATCGGCGGATATGCAATAGGCGCTTTGAAAGGATGCATTTACATCAGGGAAAGATACCACCTCTCGGTTCATAGTCTCCAGACAGCTATTTCACAGGCAAGACAGAAGGGTTTCATAGGAGAAAACATATTTAATTCCGGCTTTAACTTTGATGTAGAATTCAGTTTCGGGACAGAGGCGTTCATATGCGGAGAAGAGACGGCATTGATGGAATCCATCGAAGGAAAAAGGGCGATGCCGAGGGTTAGGCCACCCTACCCTGCCCAAAGCGGATTATGGGGCAAGCCGACTGTAATAAACAATGCGGAGACCTTTTCCAATATCCCACTAATAATCGGCAGGGGCGCAAAATGGTTTTCATCCATAGGCACGGAAAACAGCAAAGGAACAAAGGTATTCACTCTTTCAGGAAAGGTAAAAAACAGCGGTCTCGTCGAGATTCCTATGGGAATTTCTTTAAGGGACATCGTTTATGGAATAGGCGGCGGCATGGAGGGAACCAGCGCTCTTAAGGCTGTTCAGATAGGGGGGCCTTCGGGCGGCATTATTCCGGCATCCATGATAGATAAGGGACTTGACTACGAAACCCTCCATAAGGTCGGAAGCATGGTGGGCTCAGGCGGCATGGTTGTATTCGATGAGGAAGACTGCATCGTATCTGTTACGAGGTTTTTCATGGAGTTTCTCCAGAGGGAATCCTGCGGCAAATGCACACCCTGCAGGGTGGGGACAAAGAGGATGCTCGAGGCATTAACAAGAATAACGGAAGGAAAGGGGGCCGAATCCGATCTTGTTACGCTTGAACGCCTCAGCGCTGTAATGGCCTCTTCTTCCCTCTGCGGTCTCGGGAAGACGGCGCCTAACCCGTTTATCACGGGGCTCACGCATTTCAGGGACGAATACCTTGCCCATATTCACGAAAGAAAATGTCCTGGAAGGGCATGTTCGGCGCTGATAACATTTACTGTTTTAGAGGAGTTATGCAAGGGTTGCGGCGCGTGCCTAAAAGCATGTCCCGCAGGCGCAGTTACAGGAGAGAAGAAAAAACCTTACAGAATAAACACGGATTTATGTATAAAGTGCGGCGCATGCTTTAAGGTTTGTAAGTTCAAGGCTGTCAAGAAGGAGTGACTTTTATGGCAGAAGAAAAGAAGACAGTTGCGATCAGGATTAATGGGCATCCCGTGGATGCCATAGAGGGAACAACGCTCCTCGATGTGGCGAAGAAAATGGGCATATACATTCCTGCCCTCTGTCATCACCCCAAAATCACCCCTTCAGGCGCGTGCAGGGTCTGCCTTGTCGAGGTGAACGGCCTGCCCATTACATCATGCACAACCGTTGTTGAAAATGACATGGAGATCATTACAGACTCGCCTTATATAGAAAGCCTCAGGAGAGATATCATTGACCTCCTCCTCAGCGACCATTCTTATGACTGCATGGTCTGCCAGAAAACAGGGGAATGCGAACTGCAGGAACTGGCATATAAATACGAGATCAGGTCTCCATTTTTTAAAGGGGAAAGGCGCATTTATGCAAAAAGGGACGGAAACCCTTTTATCGAGCGTGACATGGAGAAGTGTATCCTCTGCGGAAGATGTGTAAGAGTATGCGCTGAGGTTCAGGGAGTGGGCGCCATTGATTTTGCGTACAAGGGTTTCGGAACAAAGGTCTGCCCGCCCTTTGAAAGGGACCTTGATTGTGAATTCTGCGGACAATGCGTCATGGTCTGTCCGACAGGAGCTCTTGTTGGCAAGCAGTGGCTCGGCAAGGGCAGGTACTGGGGGATGAGAGAGACGGACACGGTATGTCCTTATTGCGGAGTCGGATGCAACATCACGCTCCATGTAAAGAACAATGAAATAGTTCGTGTGACCTCGAGGGAAAACAGCGTTCCCAATAAAGGCCTGCTCTGTGTTAAGGGAAGGTTCGGATATGAATTTGTTTCAGCTCCGGATAGATTGAAAACACCGCTTATAAGAAAAAATGGGGAACTCCGGCAGTCCTCATGGGATGAAGCCCTCGATTATACCGCAAAAAGATTAAAGGAGATAAAAGAAACTTATGGTCCTGATTCAATAGCAGGACTCTCCTCTGCAAGGTGCACAACAGAGGAGAACTATCTTTTCCAGAAATTCGTGAGGGCCGCTATAGGGACGAATAATGTAGATCATTGCGCCCGTCTCTGACACGCTCCAACCGTGGCCAGTCTGGCCACTATATTCGGTTCAGGGGCGATGACGAATTCCATAAGGGAGATAGAGAATAATGAGGTAATCTTCATAATAGGTTCCAATACAAAAGAGGCCCACCCTGTATTGGCGAATATGATGATAAAGGCATACAGAAACGGAACAAGAATCATTGTTGCGGATCCAAGAAAAGTGGGCATGTGCAAGTTTGCGCACGTCTGGCTTAGACAGAGACCGGGAACTGACGTAGCCCTTCTAAACAGCATGGCCCACGTAATACTCAAAGAAGATCTCCACAATGAAAGCTTTATAAGTGAACATACTGCTGGTTTTGAAGAGTGGAAGAAGGCAGTTGAGGATTTCAGCCCCGAGGCCGGCGAAAGACTGACAGGCGTGCCGAAAGAAGATATAATAAAGGCCGCCATTGAATACGGCAGCTCGAAAAAGGCTGCGATATATTACACGATGGGGATTACCCAGCATTCCAACGGCACTGCAAATGTCAATGCAATTGCCAACCTTGCGCTTTTAACCGGCAACATCGGCAGGGAATTTACTGGCATTAATCCCCTGAGGGGTCAGAACAATGTCCAGGGCGCCTGTGATGCAGGGTGTCTGCCGAATGTTTACCCGGGGTATCAGAGGGTTGACATTACGGAGATACAGAAGAAATTCGAAAATGCATGGGGTGTTTCCCTTTCGCCAAAACCGGGGTTAAAGGCAACCGAGATTTCTGAAAAGATAATGGAAGGCAAGATCAGGGCATTGTATGTGATGGGAGAAAATCCTGTTTTGAGCGATCCCAACATGGCACACACCATAAAAAGCCTTGAAAGGCTCGACTTTCTGCTTGTGCAGGATATTTTTCTTACCGAGACCGGCAGACTCGCCCATGTCGTTCTGCCCGCGGTTTGCTTTGCGGAAAAAGACGGGACATTCATTAATACAGAAAGAAGGGTTCAGCGTGTAAGGAAAGCCCTCATCCCTCCAGGGGAAGCGAAGGAAGATTCCTGGATAATCGCGGAACTTTCAAAGCGGCTGGGTTATGAGATGAGCCATTGCCCGCCTGACGCAATATTTGAAGAAATGAGCGGTGTATGGACAGCCCTTGAGGGCATAACCTATCAGAGAATAGACAGGAGAGGCATTCAATGGCCGTGCCCTACAAGAAGTCATCCCGGAACAGAATTTCTGTATAAAGGAGGCTTCCCGAGGGGGAGGATTTCCTTTACCCCTGTTCCTTATGTTTTGCCTGTTGAGGTCGGAGACGACGACTATCCATTCATACTGACTACAGGCAGGAGCCTGTTTCAGTACCACTGGGGTTCCATGACCAGGAAGGTAAGGCCGATCGAGAAACATTCAGGTGAGGCGTATATTGAGATGAATCCAGAGGATGTATTAACGCTGAATATAAAAAATGGCGCTTTAGTAAGGGTATCCTCACGAAGAGGATATGTTATTATAAAGACAAAGGTCACGGAAAGGGTTCAACGAGGAGAGGCTTTCATTCCAATGCATTATGCGGAAGCTGCCGTGAATATCCTTACAAATGAAAGGGCCCTTGACACTCATGCAAAGACGCCTGAATACAAGGTTACGGCAGTAAAAATCGAACCTGTTGCAAAAGAATGGGGGGAACATGACCGGTGATTTTAAAAAGCAGTCTCTTTTGAAGGGTCTTGAGGATTCAGAGATAGAGAAATTAATCCCGTTAATATCGCTGAAGAAATTTCCTGCGGACAGCGTAATCTTTAATGAAAAGGACCCGTGCAAAGGACTCTATCTTATAATAAGCGGAAAGCTGGAGGTTTCAAAAACAACACCTGACGGCTGGAAGCAGCCTCTAGTAATACTCAACGCGGGCAGTTTCTTAGGCGAGATCGCCCTTCTCGAAAATTCTGACCATGCATCTGATGCAAGGGCGATAGAACCATCCGAGTTATTTTTTATGCCGAAGGAGATATTCGAAGAGATGGAGAGGAAAGAACCGGCCATAATGCTGAAAATCATTAAGAACATAGCCATAATCACAGGATTGAATTTAAGGCGCATGAATGAGAAGTTCCTGAAGGCGCTTGTCAATTATTAAAAAAGCCTCCCAAAAAGTCGATTAGGCCTGGCAAAAGGCTCCCCTCCCCCGCCTTCCTTATCCCGGGTACAATCAGCTTCTTGGCTCCGGTTCCCGGTTTTTTCCGCTGCGCCCATCAGATCAAGCGTGCTTTCCTCCCTAGCCGTCCGTCCGGTTCCTCAATATTTTTGGGCTTATTGAAAATAAAATATATTTATGGTAAATTTAAACGATTCTTATAAATTTATTAGAATTCCTTATGGAAGATATACTCAAGGAAATTATAAAGAACTACTGGGAAGAAGAAGGCAACGTCATCTCCCTTCTGCAGGAGACACAGTATGCCTTTGGTTATATACCCCTTGAAGCGGTTCAGTGGTTTTCAGAAAAACTGGGCATTCCTCTGAGCCGTTTTTATGGCGTAGCCACCTTTTATTCCCAGTTCCATCTGAATCCGAGGGGTAAGAACATCCTTACAGCCTGCAGTGGAACCGCATGCCATGTAAAAGGCTCTGAGAGATTGATAAATTGCGCAAAGGCAGAGCTTGAAATCATAGGCGAAGATACAACCCCGGACATGGAATTTACCCTGGAAAAGGTCAACTGCCTCGGGGCATGCAGTATAGCGCCTGTTTTTATAATCAATAAAAAGGTTTACGGCAAGATGACATCGGATAAAGTAATAAAAGAGATAAGAGCTCTGAGGAATACAAAAGATGGGGAACGGCAAGCTTGAGATAAAGGTCTGCATGGGAACCGGAGGCATTGCTGCAGGAGGGTACGAGGTCTGTACAGCTTTTGCATCAGCGCTGGGTGAAAATGGCATCCCGGCAGAACTTCAGATGGGATGTTCCCTCCACAGGGTCGGCTGCCGCGGCTTATGTGCGAGGGATGTCCTTGTGGATGTAATCATTGACGGTCAGAAGGTGACATATCAATATATAAAACCCGAGATGGTCCGGCGGATTGTGGATGAACATATCGCCGGCGGCAACCCGGTCGCTGACTGGCTTGTATCGGAAGACTACCACGATTTCCATAAAAAGCAGATAAAGGTCGTGCTTTCCGATTGCGGCAACATTGATCCTGAAAGCATTGACTCCTATCTATTTGCAGGTGGTTATAAGGCAACAGAAAAGGTCTTTTCAACCATGAGCCCCGAGGAAGTAATAAATGAGATAAAAAGATCAGGCTTGAGGGGCAGAGGGGGCGCTGGATTTCCTACAGGAGTCAAATGGGAGATATGCAGAAAAGTTGAATCAGACCGGAAATATATTATCTGTAATGCAGACGAAGGCGATCCTGGCGCCTTTATGGACAGGTCTATTATAGAAGGAAATCCCCATTCTGTGCTTGAAGGCATGCTGATAGGCGCATATGCCATCGGCGCTGCCGGCGGATATGTCTACATAAGGGCTGAATATCCCCTTGCAGTAGAAAGACTGAGGATTGCAATTAAAGATGCAAAGGACAGGGGATTCCTCGGGCAGAACCTGTTCAATAAAGGCGTCGACTTTGATATCAAGATAAAATTAGGCGCCGGCGCCTTTGTGTGCGGTGAGGAGACAGCGCTTATCGCCTCTATTGAAGGTCAAAGGGGCATGCCGCGGGCAAAGCCTCCCTTCCCTGTTTACAAGGGCTTATGGGGAAAACCGACTGTCATAAATAATGTGGAAACACTGGCTAATATCCCGCATATCATCAACAGGGGCGCAGACTGGTTTTCTAGCCTGGGAACAGAAAAATCAAAGGGCACAAAGGTCTTTGCATTAACAGGCAAGGTAAGAAACTCGGGTCTCATTGAAGTTCCTATGGGCATTACATTAAGGGAGATAATCTATGATATAGGCGGAGGAATAGAGAATAACAGGGCGTTGAAGGCAGTGCAGACAGGAGGCCCCTCCGGCGGCTGCATCCCTGCTGATATGCTCGACATCAGAGTTGATTTTGAGTCTCTTGCGCAGGTCGGCTCCATTGTCGGCTCAGGCGGAATGATTGTGCTCGATGAAGATGATTGCATGGTGAACGTGACGAAATACTTCCTGCAGTTTACACAGGCAGAATCATGCGGCAAGTGTGTTCCATGCAGGATCGGCACAAAAAGGCTGCTCGAGATACTTGAAAGGATCACCAAAGGTCTCGGTAGAGAAGGAGATATAGAACTTCTCCAGACGCTCGGGAATGATGTTAAGGCATCCTCTCTCTGCGGACTCGGCCAGACAGCTCCTAATCCTGTTCTCAGCGCCGTAAAATACTTCAGGCACGAATACGAGGCTCATATACACGGCAAGTGTCCCGCACTGGTATGCAGAGAGCTTCTGACATATCATATCGGTGAAGAGTTCTGTAAAGGCTGCGGAGCATGTTTCAAGGTCTGTCCGGCAGGCGCCATAACAGGCGAGAAAAAGAAACCTCACAGGATAACCTCTGATAAATGCATCAAGTGCGGTTCATGTTTTGATGTGTGTAAATTCAAGGCAGTTGTCAAGGAATGCATATGAGAAAGATAACTATAGACGGAAAGACGGCAAATGTCTCTAAGGGGATAACAGTCCTTGACGCAGCAAGAAAAATGCATATCCACGTTCCAACCCTCTGCCATCATCCGAAACTGACGCCTTTCGGCGGCTGCAGGCTCTGCATCGTCGAGATCAAGGGAATACCAAGGCCCGTAACCTCTTGCACCACACCGGTGACTGACGGGATGGAAGTGACAACCACAAGCCCGACCCTTGAAAGACTCAGGAAAACCATTCTTGAGCTCATTCTCTCTGATCATCCCAACGACTGCATGTTATGCGAAAGGGCCGGCGACTGCACCCTCCAGGAACTTGCATATTTCTATGGCATCAACCCTGCCTCCCCGCCTTTGCTAAAGGGTGATAAAGGGGGATTTGAGGGTGAGAGAAGGATATACACACAAAGGGACGGCAATCCCTTTATCGAAAGGGACATGGAAAAATGCATTCTCTGCGGCAGGTGCGTCAAGGTCTGTGACGAAGTCGAAGGGGTGGGAGCTATTGATTTTGCTTACAGGGGATTTAAGTCCAAAATATGCCCGCCTTACGAGAATGATCTTGATTGCGAATTCTGCGGCCAGTGCATCGCGGTCTGCCCAACAGGCGCGCTCACAGGCAAGTCCTGGAAACAGAGGGGACGTCAGAAGGATGTCAGGGAAGTTGACACCACGTGCGGATATTGCGGCTGCGGATGCAGCCTCACCCTTCACGTGAGCGGCAATGAAGTGATCAGGGTCGACTCAAAAGAAGACACCGTTAATGAGGGATGGTTATGTGCGAAGGGCAGATTCGGTTACAGCTTCATCAGCAGTCCGGACAGACTCACTAAACCCCTGATCAGGATAACCCCAAAAACCCGTGACGCGTCACGCGTTACGCGTAACGAGGTATTCAGGGAAGCCTCCTGGGACGAAGCCCTGGATTATATTGCGGAACGGTTGAAGGAGATCAAGGAAAAACACGGTCCCGACTCCATCGCAGGACTCTCTTCAGCCAGAGCTACGAATGAGGAAAACTATCTCTTTCAGAAATTTATGAGGGGTGCAATCGGGACAAACAACATTGACCATTGCGCCCGGTATTGACACAGCGCAACCGTGGCCGGTCTGGCCGCTGTATTCGGTTCGGGAGCCATGACGAACTCCCTTGCCGAGATCGAAAATAATGACCTGCTCTTTGTGATCGGCTCGAACACCACCGAGACCCATCCCATTGTCGGCCTGAAAATGAAGAAGGCATTTAGAAAAGGGGCGAAGCTCATTGTGGCAGACCCCAGAAAGATAACCCTGGTGAAGTTTGCCGACCTCTGGCTCCAGCAGAGACCTGGGACGGATGTGGCCCTTCTGAATGCCATCATGCATGTGATACTGAAGGAAAGTCTTGAGGATAACGAATTTATAAAAAACCATACCGAGGGGTTCGAAGAATTCAGGGACTCCCTGGCTGATTTCACGCCTGAAGTGGGGGAAAAGATCACCGGCGTTTCGAAGGAAAAAATAATCAAGGCAGCGATGCTTTACGGAAAGGCCGAGCGAGCCGGGATATATTACACCATGGGGATAACCCAGCACACCCACGGAACAGATAATGTGTTCTCAATAGCAAATCTTGCCCTGATGACCGGGAATCTCGGGAAAGAAAGCGCCGGTGTAAATCCCCTGAGGGGACAGAACAATGTCCAGGGCGCAAGCGATATGGGCTGCTCGCCGAATGTGTATCCCGGCTATCAGAAAGTTGATATGCCCCGGGTAAAAAGATCGGAAGAGCGTCGTGTAGGGAAAGAGTGTAAT
>CAMTVV010000046.1:0-3821 GCA_947085305.1 uncultured Nitrospiraceae bacterium | reverse complement strand
TTTCGCAACGTAGAGAAAATCATATTTCAGCGTAGCGCTGTATCGTTTCGCCATGCCAACATCAAAAAGGAGCGCCTGCTCTATCTCTGTCCGGTGCAGATGATTGTCCATGAGCGCCGAATCAGTATCCGAGTCGCCGATGACCTTACCGTCATTCGCAATAACTGTAACCCGTGCACCGATATCCTTCTTCAACTGCCTGCAGAGGCCGTCCAGATTGGCTTGTTTGAAAGATATGCTTTTTGAGATAAGGGTTATCTGTGCAGAAAGGTTTTGCCTGAGTTGATCGATATGGTTTTCCCTGACTGCCGAGGTGACATACATTTCTCCAAAGAGGCCCGACAGCATAATTACGAGAGCGTACAATATAAAGATTCGCCTGAAGATCCCTTTTTTCATATGTCCGCATCCACGTAATAGCCGATTCCTCTTCTCGTCTTTATGTATTTCGGATTTGAAGGGTCATCCTCGATCTGCGTGCGCAGTCTCCTTACATGCACATCAACGGTCCTTGGCTCCACAAATGTCTCGTCTTTCCATACCGCGTCAAGAAGCTGGTCACGGCTGAATACTTTTCCTCTTCTTTCAACAAGGCACAGAAGAAGTTTGAATTCAGTAGAACTGAGCGTTAAGGGGGCATTTTTCTTTGAAACCGAGTATGTCTCCTTGTTGATCAAGAGGTTTCCTATCTTGATGACCTTGTCGCCATCCGGCCTTTCACTGTACCTTCTCAAAACAGTCTTTACACGGGCCGCAAGTTCTCTCGGACTGAAGGGCTTTGTCATGTAGTCATCTGCACCTGTTTCAAGGCCGAGTATCCTGTCCACTTCTTCCCCTTTTGCTGTAAGCATGATTATCGGCAGGTTTTTCGTCTTCGGGTCACTTCTAAGAATGCGGCATAGTTCCATGCCCTGCAATCCGGGCAGCATCAGGTCAAGAATAAGCAGATCGAATCTGCCCTTCCTAATTTTGGCAAGCGCTTCCTCCCCGTCCGGGACGGACGAGACTTCAAAGCCCTCTTTTTTAAGGTTGTAGGAAACCAGCTCAACAATGTCAGGCTCATCGTCAACTACCAGCACCTTTCGTGAGCTCATGGATACATATTACATATTGAAGGCACAAGCATGCAATAGACCATATTTGATTTTGGGAACTGTCAGGGCATGACCTCTGCCGCTATAGCCTCGGCAACAGTAAGTTTGGAGATGCACGCATCAGCAAACTTTTGATTTTCATTGCCCGTAAAGGCCTTTGTCGTGCGGAACATCTTGATCACAAATAGAAAAGGCCCGCATCTCCGTGAACCCTTGATTTTATTGGCTCCTGGGGCGTAACGCTCAGCAAAACTTTTTGGGGCACATTTTTGGGTTTCTAATGATACGTAGACAGATAAATAATCCCAAGCCAGGTTATTGTTTATTAAGAGAAACAACCGTAATTGCTATTTATTATCCTTTTGTTTTCCTTGCGGTATAGGCAAGGTTGAATCTAACACTTTCTCCCTATACTTCGTCCCGCAATTGACAATCGCGAAAATGAAAGTTGAAGTTTCTTATTGTATCGAGGATAGATTCATCGGGATATGTTAAAATGTGGACAGGATTAGAATGTGCATCATGCATGGGAGGCAATTATGCAGGCAGCAATTTTAAGCGATGAACAGTACAAAACCCTTTCGAAGAAATTGCTGAGAACCGTAGGAAGCCATTATAAGATAGTCCCGCTGAATACTCTAAAACATACGCATTACTCCCTGATAAGACCTATTTATATCACGATAGAACTGGAGAAAGATACAGTAATCGCGGGCCTTGATGATATAGAGGCATTTGCTTATGCGGACACCGAGTTTGAGGCGATTAACGGATTGTGCCAGGAGATTATTAATATCTATGAGGACCTGAAAGCAGACCGGAAAAACCTTGGGGTATTGCCGAAGAAGTGGCTGGAGTATTTGGAGGATGTCATAAAGAGCAAATGAAGAAAAATGAGATGAAGAAGGTATTCAGCAAACTGTCGTTGGAGGTCCGGTCTACCGGCCACAATTACGGATGGCTGGTTTTCAGAGGGAAAAAGATATTAAGGGTACATTATTCACACGGGAGAGGGGATATCCCGGAAAGGGTTGTGAACAAGATAAGGGGACAACTGAAACTTGCACAGAGAGACTTCAAAAATTTGATCGGCTGTCCGCTAACATACGAAGATTATATTGGCATTCTTAAACAGAAAGGTCTTCTCGGTTAACTCTGTTTCATTTGTAATTCCGCCTCCTGATTGGAGGACTTTGGGGACATCCTGTAGTGCCTCCTGTCAAGATAAAAAATCATCATGAAAATTTTCTTAAATATCAATGACATCGTTTTCCCGGTGCTCATAAAGAAAATCTAAATCTCCTCAAAAACTTCTCTCGTTCTCATTTAATTAGGGGATGTGTCCCTAATTTAGAACGGATGAACAGGGGTTATCTTTCTGGCGCTCATAATTCCTCCTAATGGTAGTCAGTTATTTCAACGTCGTAGGCATCCCCCTGATGCCATCGAAAACATATTTCTCCACTGACCATTAATACGGATGCTGTGCTGCCCATGGCGATCCCCAGCGAGCTTCCCGGCACGAGCTTCTCGGCCCGTTGCTCTGAGAGTTTCCTTTAAGCTATAATAGCTACTCTTCCTGGGTAGCTCAGCTGGCAGAGCGGGTGGCTGTTAACCACTTGGTCGGGGGTTCGAATCCCTCCCCAGGAGCCAATGAAATCAAAGGTTCGCAGAGATGCGGGCCTTTTTTTATTAGCAATTAAGCCATGCTATAGAAAACTAAACCTGCCAACCCTTGATTAGTTATGAAGCTGAGGGCAAGCTCGGAGGAAAAATCGAACTCTGCATTCCGAGGGAACGTCTGGCCCACGAGATCCTTGAGAAAGAGGTCTCGCGCTTCAAGGAGCTTGGAGTAAACCTTCATCTCGGCACAAAGGTGACCAGGGAGAAATTCGATGAGATATACAAGAGTCATGAGGTTGTCATCATTGCTATTGGCGCCCATGAACCGCGAAAGATATCCTTCCCCGGTTCAGAGGATATCGTCTCTGCCTATGACTTCCTGAAAAACATCAATCTGGGCAACAGACCTGAGCTGAAAGGCAGGAAAGTCGTGGTCATCGGGGCAGGCAATGTAGGAATGGACGTTGCTTCAGAGGCATACAACAACGGCGCTGAATCTGTCGTGGCAGTGGATATCCAGAAACCCGCTGCCTTCGGGGCAGAGCTGGAGTTAGCCAGGGCAAAGGGCGCTCAGGTCATCTGGCCGAAATTCACCGAGCGCTACGACAGAAACAAGAGAAAACTCTATTTCAATGACGGCACTTCACTGGATGCGGATTTCGTGGTCATGTCCATCGGTGATCTGCCTCAACTGGATTTCCTCCCTCCGGGCATACATACGGAACGAGGCTGGGTCGTAGTCAATAATAAATACCAGACCTCGGATGTGAAGGTCTATGCCATCGGCGATGTCACAGGACTCGGGCTTGTAACGCACGCCATCGGGCACGGAAGACTGACTGCCGACTATGTCCACTATGAACTGATGCATGCGCCCCGCTGGCCGGAGATCAAGCAGATGATCGCCTACGAAAAGATCAAGACAGAATACTACGATGTCTGCCGTGGGGATTTCGTCTCACCCGAGGTTTCTGCCGACAGGTGCATGTCCTGCGCTGCGTGCCGCGACTGCCACATGTGCGAGTCAACCTGCTACTGGGGCGCCATCAGCAGGATCGAACATGCCGACGGTTCGTACGAATACGTGGTGGATGATAACCTCTG
>CAMTVV010000045.1:0-13257 GCA_947085305.1 uncultured Nitrospiraceae bacterium | reverse complement strand
TTGTGAGATATGCTGAGCCTTTCTCAGGAGAGCTATTTCCTGCGCGATTTTCCTCTTCCCTTCAGCCTTGTCGAAGTAGATTCTGAATTCCTTGTCTTTCATCCTATCTGCCTGAATTCAATACCGACCGCATTGGTCCCGTACTGTTGGAGTAGCGAGAATGTCCGCTCTTTCCTCCTTGTTGTCTATGGCATCAATGTATTTCTCAACAGGTGCTTTGCCTGAGGGATTCCGCCAGTAATTAATGATAAACTTCATTTGTTGCATTATACACCCAGGTGGATGTATAATGCAATGGAACAGGTGGAAGAGATTTTTGCCTTGGGCACTATTGAGAGAGTTTCCTAATTGCGCTATACACCGATAGTTCTGCCGCGAGCGACTGCCCCCCTTCTCTCTTCCCTTTACATCTTTTTGCCTTTTCTGTCATTCTAAATGATGAAGAAAAATTACGCAGTAATAGCGGCGGCCCTTGTCCTTATCTTCCTTATTTATTCAGCCGTTGAACTGATAATCCCTCTCCCTTTCGGGAACAAGCTCATAGAGTTTGAGATTAAGCGCGGAACAACTTTCAGGCAGGTGGTGAATGACCTTGCTGAGAGAGGGCTGGTCAGGGACAGGTGGGTCATCCATGTTCTCGGCAGGGTGACCGGCGTGGACCGCAAAATAAAGGCGGGGTACTACCCGTTCTGGGGAACCATGAGTCCTCTGGAGATATTCAACGCCATCCGCCATGGCAATATTATCGAGTATGAGATCACGGTGGTGCCGGGGGACTCCCTCGCGGAGGTGGGGAACAAGTTTTCCTCCCTCGGGATTGTAAGTCCGGCGGAATTTGAGAGACTTTGCACTGACAAAGCATTCCTTGATGCCCTTGATGTTGATGCCCCCTCCCTGGAAGGCTATCTCTTTCCTGACACCTACCGGTTCCCTAAGGGGTTGGATGTTAGGGAGGCGCTCTCTATGATGGTGTACAGGCTGAGGGAGAAGTTTACCGATGAAATGACCGGCCGCGCGCTGGAACTGGATCTCTCGGAACGGGATGTCCTGACCATGGCTTCCATAGTCGAGAAAGAGGCGGTTATAGACGATGAGAGAGCTATTATTGCAGCGGTGTACTTCAACAGGCTTAAGCGGAATATGCCCCTCCAGGCAGACCCTACTGCAATATACGGCGTGAAGACTTCCCGGGAAAGGATAACCAGGGAAGACCTCTTGAGAAAGACCCCCTATAATACCTACGTCATTAAGGGGCTGCCGCCGGGGCCCATAGCATCCCCCGGGCTCAAGTCCATTCAGGCTGTTCTCAATCCCGCTGATGTGCCCTATTTATATTTTGTCTCGAACTACGATGGCACGCATAATTTCTCGGTAACCCTGAGCAGCCATGAAGAAGCGGTAAAGGCTTACAGGGACAAGAAGAAGAGCGCCTCCTCCAAAGGCGCATCATGAACGGCTAACAAAGATAGTAAAGAACATGTTATCTGTCACCCTGAACTCGTTTCAGGGTCTTCCCGAACTTGCTTCGGGACTGAAATAAATTCAGCATGACATGTAAACGTAATGATAAAGAGAAAGAGAAAAAAAACAAAGGTGATCCATGTGGGCAACGTTCCCGTCGGCGGAGGGAATCCGATCCCTGTTCAGTCCATGACAAAGACAGATACAAGGGATGTGAGATCAACCATCAGGCAGATCAAAGCCCTTGCAGAGGCAGGTTGTGAGATCATAAGGATAGCAGTGCCTGACATGCGGGCAGCAGAAGCCCTGGGGAAAATAAGAAAATCTTCATCCATCCCGGTTATTGCGGACATACACTTCGACTGGAGGCTTGCTCTCGAGGCGATACGGCAGGGAGTGGACGGACTGCGGATAAATCCCGGCAATATCGGCGCCCGATGGAAGGTGGCAGAGGTTGTCTCAGCGGCATCCGACAGAGGCATTCCTATAAGGATCGGAGTGAATGCAGGCTCCCTTCCGAAAAAGCTTCTTGAAAAGTACCGTCATCCCACTCCGGAAGCCCTGGTGGAGAGCGCTTCTGAACACATTGATATCCTGGAGGGACTTGGATTCAGGGAGATAAAGGTATCCCTCAAGGCATCTAATGTCCCCACCACCGTGGATGCATACAGGCTCTTCTCCCGGAGGTTCAGATACCCCCTCCATATCGGCATATCAGAGGCAGGGCCTTCTTTCTCGGGCATAATCAAAAGCTCTGTGGGCCTGGGCATCCTGCTTTCCGAAGGAATAGGGGACACCGTAAGGGTCTCCCTCTCCGCTGACCCCCTGGAAGAAGTGAGGGTCGGGTATGAAATCCTGAAATCCCTTGGAATAAGGGAGATGGGAGCCAACATCATTTCCTGTCCTACCTGCGGCAGATGCGAGCTCGACATCAGGGGGCTGGCGTCAGAGGTCGAAAACCGTCTCAAGGATATTAAGAAACCGCTCACAGTGGCGGTCATGGGATGTGCGGTTAACGGTCCGGGGGAGGCACGGGAGGCTGACATCGGGATAGCGGGAGGAAAGGGCTTTGGCCTCCTCTTCAGAAAAGGAAAAGTGATAAGAACGGTCAAAGAAAAGGACCTTCTCGGTGCACTTCTCAAAGAGATAGAGGGGTGATAGATAGCCGCAGTGATTGATCTGTGCGCTCTGCTGATCACGCAGTCGCCTATTTCCTGAAGAGCTTCAGATAGTCGCCGTAGCCCTCCTTCTCAAGGTCCTCTTTCGGGATGAACCTGAGGGATGCCGAGTTCATGCAGTACCGGAGACCTGTGGGCTTCGGCCCGTCGCTGAAGACATGGCCAAGATGGGAATCCCCGTGTTTGGACCGCACCTCGGTTCTCCTCGTAAAGAAACCCTTGTTGTCCTTCTCGACAATATTCCCGGGCTCGAGGGGTTTTGTAAAGCTCGGCCAGCCGGTGCCTGAGTCGTACTTGTCCATAGAACTGAAAAGGGGCTCCCCCGATACAATGTCCACATAGATTCCTTCCTTCTTATTGTCCGAGTATTCGTTCCGGAAAGCAGGCTCGGTGCCGTCCTGCCGGGTCACCTTGTACTGCATCGTCGTCAGCCTATTCTTCAATTCTTCCTTCGTCGGCTTCACAAATGTCCTCCATTTCTCCCCGGATCCCGGTGATCCAGCACCCTGTGAGCCGGATGCCTGTGGTCCCTTTTCCTCACCCCAGACCTTCTTCAGGGACTGGTCGCGTCCTGAATTGAACCGGTAAAACTTGTACCGGATGGGGTTCTTCTTGTAATAATCCTGATGATATTCCTCTGCCTTATAGAACTTCCCCGCCGGCAGGAGCTCGGTTATGATCGGCTTTTGGAAACGGCCTGACCTCTGCAACTCCTCCTTGGACTTCCCGGCCAGGGCCTTCTGTTCCGGTGAGTTATAGAAGATCACAGAGCGGTACTGTGCCCCTCGATCCACGAACTGCCCGCCGGAGTCAGTGGGGTCGATCTGCCGCCAGAAGACATCCAGGAGCTTGTCATAGGAGATCTTTGACGGGTCGTAAACCACCTGCACCGCCTCCACATGGCCTGTCTTTCCTGAGGAGACCTCCTCATAGGCTGGATTCTCTTTATGACCGCCGGTGTAACCCGATATCACTTCTTTCACCCCCTCAAGCTTCTCAAAAGGGGGCGCCATGCACCAGAAACAACCGCCGGCAAAAGTCGCTGTATCGAGCTTCACTGCTTCTGAAACAGAAAATGCAAGCATCACAATCACTCCCATCAATATTGCTATTTTTGTAAACTGTACCATGCTTCCCTCTCTCTATTCACTGTTTATTATATTTTATGCTACATCAGGAACATGAAGAAGATATGAAGGCGCATTGACATGAGGGGGGGCTTCTTTGGTCAGGGGCTGCTCTTAAGAGGCTTCTTTCTCTCAGGGCGACTGCCGCCGGCTTTCTCATGTCCGCTCAATGGGCCACCCGCTCGCCGGTGTTGTTCTTTCCCGCTCATTTCGCGGAACCCTTTCCTGGGTGGCTGAGCGCCCGTCTTCCCGGCATACCGCGGCGGCCTGCGATAACCGGTGACGATCATTTCCTCAGTTATGGATATGACCGGAATCTTCTGCTTGATATATTCCTCGATGTCCGGCAGAGAGAAGACATAGTCCTCGCAGGCGAGGCTGATGGCCTTGCCCCTGGCACCGGCGCGGGCGGTCCTGCCGATACGGTGCACATAGTCCTCTACATCCTCGGGCAGCTCATAGTTGACCACATGCGTCGTCCCTTCGATGTGGAGCCCACGGCTCGCCACGTCTGTAGCCACAAGGATCTGAAACTCCCCCCCTTTGAACCGGGAGAGGACCTTGAGCCTTTTCTCCTGGGGAATATCTCCGGTAAGCGCGTCCGAGATGAAGCCATTTGCATTGAGGAGGTCCTTCAACCTGTCTGCCGAGGTCTTTCTGTTACAAAAAACGAGGAAACGGCCATTCGGCTTGCGCCGGAGGATGCCCAGGAGGAGGCCGAATTTCTCGGATCTGCCCACATGGTATATCTCCTGCTCCACTTTAGCCACCGTAACCTGGCCGGGTGTTATCTTGAACAGCTCGGGGTTGTTCATGTGCTCATACCCAAGCTCCAGTACCCGGTGCGAAAGGGTCGCTGAGAAGAGCATGGACTGCCGGCGGTTGTAGGGCGACATCCGCCTGAGAAGAAACCGCAGGTCGTTGATAAAGCCCATGTCGAACAGGCGGTCGGCTTCGTCGATAACGAGGAACTGGGTCTTCTTCAGGCTGTAGGCCCCCTGCTTGAGGTAATCAATGAGACGGCCCGGGGTGCCGACGAGCAGGTCGACGCCCTTTGAGACCTCCTCGCGCTGCTTCTCGTAATCAACGCCGCCGAAGACAGGCAATATCCTGAAGCCGGCAGGGCCTCCGAGGATCTTCGCCTCGGCGTCGATCTGGACCACAAGCTCCCGCGTCGGCGCTATGACGAGGGCCCGCGGTGACGGGCCAGATCCGGGATGAGGCAAACTCAGCATGCGCGAAAACGCAGCGATCAGGAAGGCAGCGGTCTTTCCTGTGCCTGTCTGGGCCTGGGCCGCGATGTCCCTGCCCCGCAGCGCTTCGGGCAGCGTCCGGGCCTGGACCGGCGTGCACTCGGCAAAGCCGGCAGCCCTGATTCCCTCAAGGACCTGTTCAGGAATATCCAGTTCTTTAAATCTCATTTCCTTTACTATACCTTAAGTAATGCCTATCCATAAAGCGGCAGCGACAACAGCCCCCGCTCAAAGGCATGCTACAATATAACTAAATACTAGCGAGGATGTAAAAAATGATAACGTTCAAAAAATTTTCAGCGATTTTCAAAGGCACGGATTTCACCAGTGAAGAGCTGAGAAAATTTTATTACTCTGTAAAAAAATCCATTATCCTCAGGCTTGTGGGCAAAAGGTCCTGGCCCGAAATCTTTAAGCTTGAGGAAAAATATCAGTGGCCGGTTCTCCGGAATATCGGCGACCCGGGACTTTCGATTTATGAAGGCGCGGACAAGGCCTTGCTGGAGCGGTTTATAAAGACCATTTCCGAAGAGAAAAACTTGAGGGAGCACAGATCTTCTCTTGATAAGGTGCGTTACTGGTCCATGCTCCAATCCCTGATAGATGAAAGAATAGAGCTTTTCACGCATATCTTCGGCTTTTCCAAAAAGGAAGCGGAACATTGTGGAAAAGTGGCGGAAAGGTATACGAGGATAAGGGAAAGAAGGATTAAAACCAGAAAAAAAATGTTGAAGATCGGCATCGGCACCGGGGCAGCAACGCTGGCAGGCGCTGCCGCGCTCTGGTATATTTCTAAAAAGGATAAGAAATAGGGAAAGAAAAAATTTCCATGTTCCTCAAAGTCGGTCATCGCGGAGCCAGGGCGTACGAGATCGAGAATACCCTCGAAAGTTTCAGGAAGGCAATCGAACTGGGCGCCAATGCAGTCGAGCTCGATGTACGAAAATCAAAGGATGGGAAACAGATCATCAGTCATGACGATAATCTGAAAAAAGTCTTCGGCATTGCTCTTCCCTTAAGCGAGGCAACGCTGGAGGAGCTGAAAGAGTTGACGGGAAACAGAATTCCTACCCTCGAGGAGGCCCTGCGCTTCCTCGGCAGGAAAGTCGAAAAAATCCTGGTGGAATTAAAAGAGGCCGGATATGAAAAGAAGGTCCTGGATGTGATCAGGAAAGAAAAACTGGAAGCCAGCGTCATCGTCGTCTCCTTCCTTGAAGAGGCCCTTGCAAACATCAGGCGTCTCGACAAGAAGATCGAAACCGGCTTCATCTATACGAAATTCAAAAACCCCATAGACGCAGCCCTGGAGCTGAATGCCCAATACCTCATCCCTCTGTACAGGTTCGTTCATACAAGAGATGTGGAAAAGGCGCACAAAAACAATCTGAAGGTGATCGTCTGGACGATCAACACGAAAGAGGAAGCAAGGGAATACATCGCCAAAGGCGTTGACGGCATCGCCAGCGATAAACCGGATATTTTTCAGGGGATAGCGTAAGTTCAGGCCTGTTCAGGAGCATGGGCCAGACCATTGATGAACGCATTTGCCGGTTCTGCGGCATGAAAATCATCGAGCACAAATACCTTACCGCGATTCCCTATATCACAGACAACGACCGGAAAAAGATGCTCGAAGATTTGAGGGGATTCGTGAGGGAGAAGCTTATCGCCTGATAACCCCCCCCCGGTCTCCGTATACGTTCTTTTCGGGGCGGGCGGCGGAAGGCTTCCTCAGTTTATGGCGCTTTCTGAGATGAGCCATGATATGTGAGCTATTTTGCCGCCTCGCCCCAACAAATCAGCCTGTCCCCTTATTGCTCCTCTAAGAATATGTCAACAATTGTGACCACAAAATAGTAATTCACGGCTAAAAAGTGAGCAGATTGCTTCAGGATAAGGCTCTTCGCAATGACAGATTACGAAAGTTTATTTTGTCATTGCGAGCGGAGCGAAGCAATCTAAAGGGTTTTCAATTTCACCGAGAATTGCTAACCACAAAAGGAGAAAAGACCCCATAGGCAGCCTTTGGAGTATCACGTCTGATTTCGCCGGCAGTCAAAAAGAAATGCGAGGGTTTGCCGCATGAAAGAATCCCCATCTCCATCTTCTTTTTGTTATAATGATGTTACAACAATGAAGGAGGTGGAGATGCACAGAAAAATTTGCTCTATCGGCAACAGCCGGGGCGTGTCGATTCCCGTGGATGTGCTTGAAGTGCTCCATCTGGATGTGGGCGCTAAAGTGGAGGTAAGGCTTGATGAGACAAAGTCAAGGATCGTCATCGAACCGGTGAAAAAGAAGAAATATCCTGCGGGGATTGACAGGGAATTTGTCGCGCAGGTGAATAAGTTTATTTCAAAGTACGAACCTGCGCTGAAAGAGCTTGCGAAGAAGTGAGATATCTCACTTCCGAACAGATACTCTTCATTCACAGCAGGCTCATCGACGCCACTGGCGGCGCCCACGGCATACTGGATATTGGGTTGCTGCAATCAGCGGCTGCCCGGCCAAGGGCCACCTTCGAAGGCAAGGAACTCTATCCTGACATATTTCACAAGGCCGCAGCCCTCATGGAATCCCTCATTAAGAACCATCCCTTTGTTGATGGCAACAAGCGGACGGCCATTACGTCTGCTGGCATTTTCCTCCGGGTAAACGGCCATACGCTTGAAACATCTCAGGGAGAACTTGAGCGCTTCACGCTCGATCTGGCAACCAGCAGGACCTCATACGAAGAAGCAGAGGAGTGGTTTAATAAATACGCTTCAGAATAAGATTGCTTACTATTATTTGCGGCTGACCGTAATCTGCTTTGGGTTTAATGATTTCCTTTCAGTTAAAATATACTTGTGATTCAAGTCAGTAATCTTTCAAAGACATACGGCAACCAGCTCATATTCGACGATGTCGGTTTTACGGTAAATGCCGGAGAGCGCATAGGGCTGGTCGGCAGGAACGGCCACGGAAAGACGACCCTCCTCAGGATGATAACCGGCGAGGAAAGATCGGACTCGGGCGTTATCAGTATTCCCAACAATTACGCGGTAGGCTATCTTTCCCAGCACCTTGCGTTCAGCGAAGCTTCCGTCCTTAAAGAAGGTTGCCTCGGGCTTAAGCCCTCTGATGACGGCAGGGATGAATCCTACAAGGTGGAGACGATCCTGATGGGCCTCGGTTTTCCCATAGAGGATTTTTCGCGTAATCCCTTTGACCTATCCGGAGGATATCAGGTCCGTCTGAATTTGGCCAAGCTCCTCGTCTCTGAGCCGAACCTCCTTCTCCTTGATGAGCCGACAAACTATCTCGATATCGTCTCGATACGGTGGCTCACAAGGTTTCTGAAGGGCTGGAGGGGAGAACTTATCCTGATCACCCATGACAGGGCGTTCATGGACAGTGTGACTACCCATACCATCGGAATTCACCGCAGCAAGATACGGAAGATTGCTGGCCCCACCGAAAAACTCTACCAGCAGATACTCATGGAAGAAGAGGTCTACGAGCAGACAAGGACCAACGAAGAGAAGAAGCGCAAAGAGGTGGAGCAGTTCATAAACAGGTTCAGGGCACAGGCGACCCGGGCGCGGACGGTGCAGTCAAAAATAAAGGCTCTCCAGAGGAAGGGAAGGCTCGAAAAGATGTCCGGGATAAAAGACCTGGAATTCGCATTTGTCCCGGCGTCTTTTACAGGAAAATGGCTCATGGAGGCGAAAGACATCTCTTTTTCATTTGACCTGGATGATCCCCCGCTCATAGACGGTCTGAATCTCGCCGTCGGCAAAAGAGACAGGATAGCGGTAATCGGGAAAAACGGGAAGGGCAAGACAACACTCCTTAACCTGCTTGCGGGTGAGTTGCAACCCCTCAAGGGCTCGGTGGGCCTTCACTCACAATTGAAGCTTGCCTATTTCGGCCAGACGAACATCCAACGGCTCTCCCTTGAAAAGACAGTGGAAGAAGAGATACTGGATGCGCACCCTGATTACAACAGAGGCGCGGCGCGAACTATCTGCGGCATTATGATGTTCGAAGGCGACAGCGCGCTCAAGAAGGTGAGCGTGCTGTCGGGAGGGGAGAAAAGCCGGGCGCTTTTGGGCAAACTTATTGTGAGTCCCGCCAATCTGCTCCTTCTGGACGAGCCCACAAACCACCTCGATATGGAATCCATCGACTCTTTGCTGGAGGCCATAGATGCCTTTGAAGGCGCTGTCGTGATCGCCACCCACAGCGAAATGATCCTGGATGGAGTGGCCACAAGGCTTATCGTTTTCGATGACAACAGCGTGAAGGTTTTTGAAGGCACATACCGCGACTTTCTCGAAAGGTGCGGGTGGAAAGATGAGGGCAAAGAGGCAGGCCGCAGCAGGGGAAATGCGGACAAAAAGGGCAACGGTGGAAACAGAAAAGATATGAGAAGGATCAAGGCCGAACTGATAAACGACCGCGCCAGGATTCTGGGGCCGCTTCAGTCAAAGATATCTGAAGTGGAAGAGACGATCACGCGCCTTGAACAGGGCATGAATCAGGATACACAGGCCCTTGTTAGAGCCTCTGTAAAAGGGGAAGGGGAATCCATCAGGCGGCTGTCCGTTTCAATTCATGAGGCGAGAGGAAAAATCGATACCCTCTTTAACGAGCTTGAAACCCTCTCCAATGAGCTTGCTGCGAAATCAAGGGAGTTTGAAGAAAGGCTTGATTCTCTGAAGGCTGCGGAAAGGGAAAAATAGAAGCGCAGAAGTACGTGAAGCACGGAAGTGCAAAACGGCTCTCAGCTCAAGACAAAAAATAGTTGAGATCATCTCAGCAGTGATCTGATGAAGTGGAGATAGTTGGCGTCCTTTTCCAGTATCTCCACGCCCATACCGTTTTTTGCAGACTTGATGGGTGTGCCTATCACCCTTCCGATAGCAGTCCTCCAGCCCCTTACGACCTTCACCTTTAATTTTGAGATGGCGCCGTCCGGGAGATATATCGTTATATCAAGGATGGCATCCGGGGCAAGGGGAAAGTTTGTCCGGATGAAAAGCCCGCCCAGGGAAAAGTCGCTGGATATCCCTCTGTAGGTTATACCGTCTGATACGAATTCGACCTCGCAGCGTTTTATATATCTCTTTTGCTTTCTCTTGCCGGCCATGCCCTGCTTCTCCCATGCCATTACTGAATTTCCTGCGCCGCACACAGCGCCGTCATTATAACAAATCCTGCTTTTAAGAAGGAACTCGGCGCCGATGGTGCAAGCGGTTATGTACACAATGCCGGGGTCAAGTTCCCTTTGCGCAATAGCCGTTTGACAAAATCATCACTCTTTTGTAGTTTATAGCGAAGGTCAGGATACCTTTTTGTTGCAGGCGATATTATTTATGTCATTGCGGCTTGTCCGCAATCTTTCCGGATTAAGAAGGATCCCCGGCAAACGGGGATGACACCTATGGTATTTTGCTTGTTTGCTTCTTAATACGTGGGACAGGAAAAAGATGGAGATCATTCGAATACCGAGAATAATGCAGGATGTGGCTGGCGCCCACCGGATGCACGGGCGGACCGTTGGATTCGTTCCGACCATGGGCGCCCTCCATGAAGGTCATCTCAGCCTCGTGAGGATGTGCAGGGAGGAAAACGACATCGCTGTGGTAAGCATCTATGTCAACCCTATGCAGTTCGGCCCTGCAGAAGACCTCTCGCACTACCCGAGAGACCTTGAGGGGGACAGGGAAAAGCTGAAGAAAGAGAACGTGGATATCCTTTTTCTTCCGGATGACTCCCTGATGTATCCCAAAGGGTTTTCTGCCTTCGTGGAGGTGGGAAGTCTGTCTGCAAGGCTCTGCGGAGCTTACCGGCCGGGACACTTCAGGGGCGTGGCCACCGTGGTGACAAAGCTCTTCAACATTGTCAGCCCTGTCCGGGCCTATTTCGGGCAGAAGGATTTTCAGCAGACTATGGTGATAAAAAGACTGGCGAGAGAGCTCAATATTGCAGTGGACGTCATAATCTGTCCCACGCGCCGTGAAGCAGACGGCCTTGCCATGAGTTCGAGAAATGCCTACCTCGGCGCCGAAGAGAGAAAAGCGGCATCAGTCATCTACCGGACTCTCGTGAAAGGGGCGGAAGGGGTGAAATCTGGTATAATAGATGTGAGCGCCTTGAAAACTATCATGCTGGATACGCTCAGGGCTGAACCCCTTGTTTCGGAGATACAGTATTGTTCGGCCTATGACCCGGAATCTCTGGATGAGCTGGAGCAGGTAGGCAATGAGGCGTTGCTTGCCATCGCCCTGAAGATCGGCGCCACAAGATTGATCGACAACATGCTGGTGAACCGTGTTCAGTAAGCCGTAGCATACTGCGCGGTACGGAGGTATATGAAGAGAATGTTACAGCGGGTGCATATACAGATATTGGATAATCCACTGGAAGGCGTCATCCTTGACGCAGAAGAATTCGAGGAACCCATTCGGAATAAAATCCTTGCCGATGAGCTTCGAAAAGAGATGACCTACAACTATCCCACAGTGGTTTCCGTGGAATATATAGACCTTTTTATGAACGATGAAATGGCTTTCCTGGAAATCAGGGAATTACTCAGCCAGGGCGCGATCAATGCCCCCGTTGTCCTCATAAACGGCATTCCCAAGCTCCACGGCGGGATACCCAGGGCAGTGATACGGGATGAAGTGGACAAACTTCTTTCGAACGGGCCGGTGCATTAAGACTTCCGCGAATTACCGCTCGAAAGTAAAAAAACCTTCTGACGAATTAGCTGCACAAAAGCAAAGTTAGAAACAACGTCCAAATCTTTTGGGTTCATGCCTCTTCCCTTCCTAAGACCCTTTGTTTATCTTGCAATAAGAATAAACCTTATTTCAAAAATAGCTGGTAGGTTGCAATAATGTCAATACTATTTCATTAAATGCCATTATGTTGCAATAAGGCCAAATCTTATTGCAAACTATGAGATTAGATCGCTATGGCGTTAAGAAGATCGAGGGAAGGAAGGACACCTGCAATAAAAAAGGGGTCACAGAATCCCGTAACCCCTTGAATTTTAAAGTACCCCCTGCAGGAATTGAACCTGCGACACCAGGTTTAGGAAACCTGTGCTCTATCCAACTGAGCTAAGGGGGCAATAACGACAGTGAATAGTTGTCAGTGAATAGTCGTTAGTCTAAAAAAAACAACTAAAACTACTATCAATCCAAAATTTCAAAAACTTTCTTTACTGCGTCTTCTGCGTTATCTGCCGGTATGATCCCCTTGATATCCCATGTCTCGATGCCGACTACGGGCTTTCCCATCTGGAGTGCAAAGGCGATCTCAGAAAGTATTCCATATTCCCCGCCGATGGCGATAAGTGCATCCGCAGTGCGAGCTATAATAACATTTCTTCCGATTCCCAGTCCAGTTACCACGGGGATATCAATGTATTCATTGGCATCCCTTTTGTGTTCCTGGGGCAGGATTCCGACGGTGAGACCTCCCTCTGCCTTGGCGCCCTTTGACACCGCCTCCTCAGCGTTCTCTGCGGTGAAGTGTTCATTTCGCAAAAAAAATGGGCGCAATTACTGAACGAAGCGCGAACCTTTTTTGAGCAGCATCCCGCCCTTTGATGCAAAGGGCGGGACCCGCCCAGCGTTTCCGCTCGCCTGACGGCGAGCAAAACAGAAAAATTTTCTCAACATTTTTTAATTGCGCCCCCCGAATTTTTTTCAATTAAGGAAACTAAAATTTTTCTGTTTTGTCCTTCCTCTAACGAGGAATGGCGGAAACGCTCCCCACCCCAGACGGAGCGGCCGGGCAAAAATTCATTTCCCATAGACCCCCTTTTCTTTTTGCCCGCCCGCATTGCCCGCTTCGCGGGCGAGCCGCCGATTTTTATACCAGCGAAGCTGGCACACTATCAATTTCAAAATTAACTTATTTTGCCTGCAAAATCAACAAAGTTATCAAACCAGTATTTTCTGTATTTTTCAGATATATTTATTTTGCTGCCGTGCGCTGGTTTGAGAAACAGTTTAACTTTTATTTTCAACATTCCTTTTGAGTAAGGATAGTCATATTCTTCTTGATTAAATATTTTTTCAAACCAGTCAATTTTTGAATCTACACTTCTGAAGGCTGCTCCATGCGGGTCAATAAATAAAATCAAATATTCATTTTTATTCCTATTTTTCATCCAGAAAATAAAGTCTGGCGTAAAATCTGTTATCCTTTCTTTGTTTTGGTTATAATAAATAATGCCTA
>CAMTVV010000044.1:0-10143 GCA_947085305.1 uncultured Nitrospiraceae bacterium | reverse complement strand
ATCCTGGCCATTATGCTGTCCTTTCTATAGATTGGTTATTAAGTAATCTTATCATATTTCCCATTGTAAATTTCAATTTTCAGGGACTGTTAAAAACCGTATAAAAAGGAGGCGCTATGGCATTAAGTTTGCACAGACAGAATTAAGGCTTTGCGAGTTTTGTCAATGGGCAAGGCTTCGACCCTGCCCAATGACAATATGACGGCTGTTGTATAAACTTTAACCGTTATGGCACAGACAATAACAATAGAACTTTTACAGCTTCTTGAGGATAAGCTCGGCAAAGAAGAGGGCAGAAAAGTCGCTGAGGCTATAAACATCGGGCTTGATGTGATTGAAAAAAAGGCAGATGCCGTTGCCCTTCAAAAGAAATTGGAGTTAAAAGACGAGTTGTCAAGGGAGCTTGCAAGCAAGGCAGATATAGCAAGGCTTGAGGGGAAGATAGAAACAGATATAGCAAGGCTTGAAGGAAAGATAGTGTGGCTTGAAGAAAAAATGGGAAAAGAGATTTTAAAGTTAGACCGCAAATTTACGATAATGTTTGTGATTCTCTTTTTCACCATCATCTTTCTCAATCAGAATGCCCTTCAGTTTATATTTAAGGTTTTGGGGTTGATAAGGTAAGAGTTTTTTATGGCACCTATCTTGCGACAAAAGTAGTCCTTTACCAGAGAGCAGAGAAAAGGGGACAGGCTACTTTAATTATTTTGGTTCATTCGTAAAAAAGTTGAATAACATAAAATAACCACAGAGACACGGAGAGACATATTGATAAAACCCCGTTATACATAGCGACTTAATTTATGTCTCATAAGGCAACCTCTCTGTCATGCCGGCTTGTCCGGCATCCTTCTTATTCCCCCTTAACAAAAGGGGATTGAGGGGGTTGTTTCAGAAAGATTCCCGGCAAGCGGGAATGACAAAGCATGCGCAATTATTAATGACGCTGTGTATAAAATCTCCCCTCGCCCCTCTTTTCCAGAGAGGGGGTTTCAAAATACCAACTTTTTTGTCGCAGACCCGGTGACGCCTTGCTTCTTGTCATGAAAGGAGTTTTTATGGTAATCTTTTTCAAAAATGGAGGAGAGGCATGGTTAAGAGTGACCGCTGGATAAAGGATATGGGCGCCAGGGGGATGATAGAACCCTTCAGCGAGAGTCAGGTGAGGGAAGGCGTCATATCCTCCGGAGTGAGTTCCTACGGGTATGACATGAGGATTTCCGATGAGTTCAAAATATTTACGAACATCAATAACACTATCGTCGATCCGAAGAACTTCGATCCGAAGAGCTTCGTTGATTTCAAAGGCGATGTTTGCATCGTGCCTCCCAATTCCTTTGTCCTTGGCCGTTCCATGGAATACTTCAGGATCCCCAGGGATGTGCTCGTGATATGCCTCGGGAAGTCCACCTATGCCCGCTGCGGCATCGTCGTGAATGTGACGCCCCTTGAGCCGGAATGGGAAGGCCATGTCACCATCGAAATATCCAATACCACACCTCTGCCTGCAAAGATTTATGCCAATGAGGGTATTGCACAGCTTATCTTCCTGAGTGGTTCGGAGCTTTGCGAGGTATCTTACGCGGATAAGTCAGGGAAATATCAGGCGCAGCGGGGCATCACCCTGCCGAGAATGTAATATGCCGGCAAGAGAGAAGATCATCCTCGCCCTGGATGTTTCCGATATAAAGTATGCATTGGAAATAGTTGATAAATTCAGGGATTATGTTAGCATATTTAAAGTAGGACTTGAGCTTTATACTGCTGCTGGATCTGCAGTTGTGGGGGAGATTATTCGGAGGGACAAGAAGGTCTTCCTGGATCTCAAGTTCCATGATATCCCAAATACAGTTATCAAGGCAGCGTTGAATGCCACAAGACTCGGGGCATATATGTTCAACCTCCACGCCTCAGGCGGTCTCGAAATGATGCGCAGGTGCAACGAAGCCGTGGTGGATTTATGCCTCAGGGAGAATCTCCGGAAACCTAAACTTCTGGGAGTGACGGTACTCACGGGTCTGTCGCAGGAAGTCCTGAAAGATGAGCTTGGCATACAGCACAGCATCAGGACCCACGTGAAGCAGCTTTCGAAACTCTCTGTAGAGGCCGGTCTCGACGGCGTTGTGGCTTCCGGCCATGAAGTGGCGATGCTGAGAAATAATTTCGGCAAGAATTTCCTTATCGTCACCCCCGGCATAAGGACCTCGTGGAGCCCGCCGGACGATCAGAAAAGGACCATGACACCCAGGCAGGCCATCAGGGAAGGGGCAGATTATATAGTCCTCGGCAGGGCTGTTATGAACCAGCCCGATCCCTTCAAGGCCCTTGAGCTGATCACCGCAGAAATACTGACTGCCTAAGAGATATCCTGTGATACACTACAAGAGCGCCACGTCCATGACCAAAGAGGCGTTTTGGCGATTCTGCCGTGAGGGAACCGGCATCCCTCCTCTTTATACCGAAATGCCCTACGTTTCCCCTGAGGCGTTATATCCTGTTTTTGCCGGTAGAAACTCCTTTCTCTTCGAAAGCGTCAGGGGTCCGGAAAAGATTGCCCGTTATTCCTTTATCGGGTTCGAACCGTACATGATTTTTCTGGTAAAGGATGGTGTTGTTGAGACGCGGTCAGAGGACAGGGAATCTTTATCACATGAAAAACCTTTGAAGAAACTTGCTGAAATACTCTTGAGGTATCCGCAGATGCCTCTCCCTGAGCTGCCCCCGTTTCAGGGCGGCGCCGCAGGCCTGCTGAGTTATGATTTCGTGCATTACCTCGAAAGGCTTCCCAAAACCACGCTGGATGACCTCCATATCCCTGAGGCCCATTTCTTCATTGTGGACCGGCTGATCTCTTTTGATCACAAAGAAAAAAAGGCGTGGGCTATCGTCTGTCCGGGACTAAGGGGAGATAAGAGCCTTGACCCTGCCTCATGGCATGACGAGGCGGAATATTTTCTTGCAGAAATTTGCAGGAGGATCGATTCGCTGAAAAGGGAGAAGCCCTTGCAGGGTTCCGGTCCTGCCGGGACGAAGAGGGAGATCATACCCGGGATGAGAAAGCAGGATTACATAGAGATGGTGAAGAGGGCAAAGGAATATATCGCCGCAGGAGACATATTCCAGGCCAACCTTTCACAGAGAATTTCCGCATATATCGGGGGCTTGAGTCCGTGGCATCTTTACCGGATACTGCGGTCCATTAATCCTTCTCCCTTTGGCGGGTTCATTGACTTCGGGGAGTACTTTATTGCCAGCTCGTCCCCTGAGAGGCTTGTGAAAGTGAAGAACAGAGTGATTGAGACGCGGCCTATTGCCGGCACAAGACCCAGGGGCAGGGATCTCAGGGAAGATGAAAAAATGAGGAAAGAACTGCTTTTGAATGAGAAGGAAAGGGCGGAGCACATCATGCTCATTGACCTGGAGCGGAATGACCTCGGAAAGGTCTCGGAGTATGGGAGCGTGGAGGTTGATGAACTGATGATCACCGAGGACTACTCCCATGTCATCCACATCGTATCGAATATAAGTGGTGTGCTTACCGGCAAGAAGACATGCCTTGATGCCCTGAAGGCGGTATTCCCGGGAGGCACCATAACCGGGGTTCCCAAGGTCAGATGCATGGAAATAATCGATGAACTGGAACCGGTCAGAAGGGGGCCTTATACCGGCTCAATGGGGTATATCGGTTTCTCGGGAAACATGGATATGAACATCATTATCAGGACGTTTGTGATCAAGAACGGCTATGCCTATGTCCAGGCAGGAGCCGGAATCGTTGCTGATTCGGACCCTGAAAGGGAATACTACGAGACCCTTAAGAAAGCCGAGGCCCTTGTGAAGGCCCTGGGAAGTTGAGTTAAAGATTAATTAAGGATATAATCTAAACATCAAGTCGTCAAGGCGTGGAAGGAGGGATCCATGGTTGTCGGTAAACCAATCTTCACTGTGGAGCAGATTCAGCAAAGGGTCAGGGAACTGGCCGATATGATATCAAAAGATTACGAGGGCAAGGACCTTTTGGCCGTTGGGATACTGAGGGGAGCCTTCATGTTTATGTCCGACCTTGTAAGGGCAATAAAGGTCCCTATGTCCGTGGATTTTGTGATAGCCTCGAGCTACATGAAAGAGTCTACCACCGGTGAGGTTAAGGTTTACTATGATGTCCGGGAGGATGTGAATGATAAGAACGTTCTGCTCATTGAGGATATCGTGGACACTGGGATCACCCTTAACCATATAAGGGAGCGTCTGCTTCAGAGGCGCCCGAAGAGCCTCAAGATATGCGCCTTCCTCGATAAGAAAGAGAGGAGGGTGGTGGATGTTCCCCTGGACTATACAGGCTTCGAGATCCCCAATGAGTTTGTTGTGGGCTACGGGCTGGATTATGACAATCGCTTCAGGAACCTCCCGTATATTGCAGTGTTCAGGAAGTCGGTATAACGCTGAAGTTCAAATGTTCGAGCGTGCAAATATCAAATGAATTTAAAGGAGAGATATGTTTGAACTGATGGTTGAAACCTCATTCTCGGCTGCTCACCAGCTGAGAGGATATAAGGGAAAATGTGAGCATCTTCACGGCCATAACTGGAAGGTCCACGTGCATGTCTCTGCGGAAAGGCTGAATGAGATTGATATCGCCCTGGATTTCCACGAGCTGAAGCGGATAGCGAACGAGGTGACAGCGCCCCTTGACCACTCCTTCCTTAATGAGGTCTTCCCGTTTACGGAGAAGAACCCATCGTCGGAGAATATCGCGAAATGGATTTTCGACTCCATCAAAAAAAAGATCAACAATGACAATGTCCAGGTGACCGCGGTCACGGTCTGGGAATCCGATACTGCATCCGTAACGTATTATGAGGATTGATGCAGGGTTTGCCGCCGGACTCCTGGAAGGCGCAATAAGAAAGGGGGCGGACCTTGCCGAGGTCTATCTGAAGTCTTCAAAGAGACTTTCCGTCGAGGTCCGGGAGCAGGAAGTGGATGCTCTGGAATCTTCCGTGGATTTTGGATACTCCCTCCGCATCATAAAGGATAAGAGACTGGGGTTTTCCTACTCCCGGGACAAGGGAGATGCGGCTGCGGTGATAGAAAACGCCCTAGAGGCTGAGCAGTGGGTGGAGGAAGACGAGTGTCTTGATCTTCCAGACCCCCGGGAACATTCCGCTCTTCGTATTTTTGATGAGTCTGTGGCGTCCATGAGCCGGGAGAATGCTGTCTCCAGAGCCCTTAGCATTGAAAAGGCTGCGCTGGAATCGGATAAGCGCATCAGGAAGGTGAGGAAGGCCTCTGTCTCTTTTTCAAGCGGGGAGGTCCTGATCATGAATTCCAAGGGCATGGAAAAAAGCTATTCCTCCACTTCCTGCGGCGGGCAGATAACTGTAGTGGCTGAAGACAGCGGCGATAGCCAGATGGGATGGGATTTTGACGGGAGCAGGTTTGTCGGGGAGATTTCATTTGCTGATGTGGGCAGGAACGCGGCGCGACGGGCATTGCAGCTTCTCGGCGCTAAAAAGATGGAGAGGACCCGGGCCCATGTGGCGCTGGAGAACTCGGTTGCTGTGGAATTCCTCGGCGTCTTTGCATCACTGCTCTCTTCAGAGGCTGTCCAGAAGGGACGATCTCTTCTGGCAAAGAGGATTAACCAGGAAGTGGTAAGCCCTTTGTTGAGTGTTGTGGATGACGGCTGCATGGAGGGCAAACTCGGCAGCAGACCCTTTGACGACGAGGGGGTTCCCACCTCAAGGAAATATTTGATAAAGGACGGGGTGCTTCAGGGCTACCTGTACAACGTATACACCGCGAAGAAGGACGGGGTAACATCCACGGGTAACGCAGTGAAAGGAGGCATCCCTGCACTGCCCACAGTGGGTCCTCTCAACCTCTCCCTTATTGTTGCTCCGTTATATGTCCACGCAGGGAACTTGTTTGCGTTAGTGGACAGGGGTCTCTACGTGACGGATGCCATGGGCATCCATACCGCAAACCCTGTTTCCGGGGAGTTCTCCATAGGGGTTTCAGGGCTCTGGATTGAGGGCGGGATGGTGAAACAGCCGGTGAAAGAGGCCGTTATATCGGGGAATATCCTTGATTTTTTCAAGAGGGTTGAAGCTGCTGGCGATGATTTCAGGTTTTACGGGAACGTGGGCGCGCCGGGCCTCCTCATCGGCCCTACGGACATCAGCGCATAATGATAAGGCCGGGATGGAACTCCCAAAAACAGAGATAGAAAATTGTCTTCCCAATAAATCACCCCTCCCCTTGCGGGAGGGGGCGAGGGGGAGGGGTGACCCTAAAGATGAACTGTTCACCCTCACCCTAACTCTCTCCCGTCAAGGGAGAAGGGAACCGTTCCGTCTTTCAAAAGCCGTCTCTTTTCTGTTAAAATGAACACTCAAAATAAAGCTGACATCGAGAAACAACAAAATTTGATCATGCGACTGGGGGTTTGATAATGGATTATTTTCTGACTGAAGAGCAGCTGATGATAAGAGATCTGGCGAGACAGATCGCGGAAGAGAAGATTGTTCCGGTGAGGGAAGAGCTCGATGAGAAGGAGGAATTCCCCTGGGAGATATTGAAGGTCATTGCCCAGTCGGACCTGTTCGGGCTCTTCATCCCCGAGGAATACGGAGGGCTCGGAAAGAAAAGCCTCGAACTTTGTATCGCGGTGGAGGAACTCTCGAGGGCATGCCTCGGAGTGTCAACGACCTATGCGGCAAACGCCCTTGGGAGCTTTCCCCTCCTTCTCTTCGGGACAGAGGAACAAAAAAAGAAGTACTTTCCAGATATTGCTGCGGGAAAGAGGCTCGTGGCCTTTGGTCTGACCGAGGCGAACGCAGGAAGTGACGCCGCAGGAATACAGACCACGGCTAAACTGGAAGGGAACGAATACGTGCTGAACGGCACAAAGCAGTGGATCACCAATGGCGGCGAGGCCGAGATCTATACCATCATTGCAATCACAGACAGGGCAAAGGGTCCGCGTGGCGCTTCTGCGTTTGTGGTCGAAAAAGGGACGCCTGGTTTTACCTTTGGCAAGAAAGAGAAAAAGATGGGCATAAGGGCCTCGGTGACGCGGGAGCTTATCTTTGATAACTGCAGGATCCCGAAGGAAAATCTCATAGGGAAGGAAGGGATCGGGTTCGTCGTTGCCATGAAGACCCTGGACAGTTCAAGAACAGGGGTCGGGTCGCAGGGCGTGGGCGTTGCTCAGGGGGCCTTTGATGAGGCGGTGAAGTTCGCGCGGCAGCGGGTACAGTTCGGCCATCCCATCATCAGCTTTCAGGCGGTGCAGCATATGCTTGCGGATATGGCGACAGAGATAGAGGCTGCAAGGGCCCTTGTCTATTCAGTGGCGCGGTATGTTGACAGCGGCGCAAAGGATGTATCAAAGGAATCGGCCATGGCAAAGGTGTTTGCCACTGATGTGGGGATGCGTGTAACCACGAACGCAGTGCAGGTGATGGGCGGCTCCGGATATATGAGGGAATACCCCGTGGAAAAGATGATGCGGGATGCAAAGATCCTCCAGATATATGAAGGCACGAACCAGATACAGAGGAATGTCATAGGCCAGGCATTGATTAAGGAGGCGGCAAAGAAGAAATAGGGCTGTTCAGGTGCTCGATAAAATCATCTGCCGTTTTTTCGGCAGCAAATTCGATTTCCTCTCTCAAGAGATTGAGATTATCCGCCTCTAATTCGTCCAGAGACATATTTCTGTCAAAGTTTTCAGAAAGATATACGTAACTCTTCTGCCACAGAATCTCTCCCTCAGAGTCTTTCATAGATACGGTGGCCTTGCTCAGGAAACCGTTACTTACCACTCCCTTGTCAAGCCCTCTTTCCAGAGCAATTCCACCCCTTGTGAGGTCGACGGAGCCATAGGCCACTCTGTTGACCTTGAATTCTATTACAGTGCATTTTTCGGAAAAATCTTCCTTTAACGGGTCTTGAATAACGGTCAGCGCAGGCCAGTCAGGTCGCTCATTCTTTATGCGCGCAAGGAATTTATTCATGACAAGGGAACCGAAATCAGGGATCCTGGTCTGCGTATCCGAGCCCCTTGCCTTCGCATATTCATCGCCCACAACAAGCAGGGCAGACCCTCCGGGGGCAGCCAGTGTAACGAGTGCAAGGAATGCAGTCTCTGTTCCCGTGCTTTTCATAATGCCGGGAGTTTCATACCGGCATACTTTTATCGGCTCGGATGATGACAGGTCTTTTTTCGTAAATTGCGTATTGCTCGATGCACATCCGTGAAGGATCAACAAGGAAACCGTCAAGATATAGACCAACTGCCGGGGAGTTAACTTCTTCATTTCAGACCCTCCTTTCTCTTTTCCGGAAGGTTATGCTGAGCGATATTCGGACGCTTCCAACTCTTCGAGATGAAACGCCCGCCTATTCCCCTTTGTCAACAAAGAAACCAATTGACATTAATGTATCGCTTTCCTCTGAATTCTGTCAATCATATTTTGGCGACGACCCGGTGACGTGCCTCCAATGGTTGTTTCTGATGAAGCATCTTTTGCTACAGGGGCGAATTCCATTGTCGACGATGGCGTGACGAGAAAAATGGTCTACGTGTGCTGAAAGTGATACTACCCGCAATCGCAGGTACTATTCCTCTCTGGTGTGGGGTGCGTGGAGCACCGACTAATCCGCGCGGTTCAAATTGTTGCAACAGTGAAGCTTTTCGAGAGAACGCAAAAGGTCACCGGGCTCGGATAGTAAGCCGCGATCCGGTGGAGCGCATGGTTAGGCGGCTCATTTCTGTCGCAGGAATTATTCCGACCGACTCTTTTTCCTACTACGTATTTCCTGCAGCGCTACAGTAATCAGGGTGATAACCGTTAACGGAATAACGAAGTACAGCATGACCGCACTGAACCCTTTCAAAGCATCATGATGAGATGCGGCTAAGACGAGGTACAGCGTGTAGGCCACGTAGTACCCCAATAATACCACACCTTCCTGCCGGCTAATTGCGCCACCTGTGAAGAAGATGGGCAGACAAGCTAACGCTACCGCGATCATGACCGGTATATCGAATACGATGACCGCAGTTGATACTTCAATGCCTCTTGGCGCAAGTATGCTGGCAAATCCAAGCACCCCCATAATATTAAAGATGTTACTACCGACAACATTGCCGACAGCGATGTCACGTTCTCCGCGAATCGCCGCAATGACTGACGTAACCACTTCAGGCAGAGATGTACCGGCCGCAACAATCGTCAATCCGACAACCAATTCGCTGACCCCCAGATATTGGGCAAAGGACACCGCACTATCAACGAGCCAGCGCGAGCCGAGCACTAATAGTACCAGGCCGCCAAGCACCAAGCTTATATTTTTGATCCAGTTTGCCTTTGCATGTCTCTCAATCCCGAATTCCTGAGTGTACTCCTCTCTCACCGCGTTGGTCTCCCTGCGGCTTTGGTAAATCAAAAACCAGACGTAAATAACGAGACCTGCAACCAGCATGAGACCGTCAGAGCGACTGAAGTTCTCATCGAGCGAAAGGATCAGAACAATAACCGATAGTGCTATCATCAAAGGCACATCAAGCCGTACCAGTTGTTGCGAGACAACTAGCGGTACAAACAGCGCTGAAAGGCCAAGAATGAAGAGGACATTGAAAATATTACTTCCAACCACGTTTCCCACGGCTATATTTGCCTGGCCAGATAGCGCTGATTTGACCCCTACCGCAAGCTCAGGCGAACTGGTGCCGAATGCTACGACAGTCAGCCCGATGACCAATGGCGATATACCAAGGACAGCCGCCAAGCGGGACGCGCCCCGTACTAATGCTTCCGCACCGAGAATGAGGAAGCCAAGTCCAACCAAGAACAAGAGAATTGACATAGTGGCCTTAAGTTCGTTTAACTACCGCCTAACCAGTTATTATAGGAACGGTAGCATAATTTTGAATGTGTGGTCAATAAAAAATAGCTTGATGCAGCAATTCACGGCGAACCACTCAGAGAGGCTTATAGGGAGATCAATCGTTTTGTATTTAACCCGAAAAATGCATTTGATGTAGACATACCTGTAGAATCAAGCCTATCAAGGCATTTCCAGAATTATCGATGTGAAAGCTAATGCCGGCGCTATTTTTTTGGCTCACCTCCT
>CAMTVV010000043.1:0-2647 GCA_947085305.1 uncultured Nitrospiraceae bacterium | reverse complement strand
GGCAAATATCCGGAGTACAGAATACTTGTTCTCGACGCCCTCACCTATGCCGGCAATA
This sequence comes from uncultured Nitrospiraceae bacterium, assembly GCA_947085305.1. Classification (GTDB taxonomy): domain Bacteria; phylum Nitrospirota; class Thermodesulfovibrionia; order Thermodesulfovibrionales; family UBA9159; genus JAMCQB01. The sequence continues at coordinate 2,589 of CAMTVV010000043.1, read as the reverse complement.
TCGAGAACATTCCTGCAGCTGCAAGGAATTCCGGCCGGTTTGAGTTCTGGTACGGCGACGTGAACAACCTCGACCTGGTGAGCGACCTTGTGGGCAGATCGGATATGGTGGTGCACTTTGCCGCGGAGACCCACGTGGCGCGCTCCCTATACTCACACAGGGTATTCTTTGTCACAGACGTCCTCGGGACACAATCAGTTGCCAACGCGGTTTTGAAATATTCCGACAGAATCGACCGGTTTATACACATATCCACATCCGAGGTTTACGGCACCGCAGAGTACGAGCCGATGGATGAAGACCATCCTCTGAATCCCACGAGCCCCTATGCCGCGGCAAAGACGGGCGCGGACAGGCTTGTGTATTCCTACATCGTTGCCCACGACATTCCCGGTGTAATCATCCGGCCTTTTAACAACTATGGTCCGAGGCAGCATCTTGAAAAAGTCATCCCCCGCTTCATTACGAGCTGCATCCTCGGGGAGCCGCTCACCATCCACGGCGACGGCTCTGCTGCGAGGGACTGGGTGTATGCTGAAGACACCTCGAGGGCAATAGACCTCGTTCTCCATTCGCCCATAGAGAAGGTGAGAGGAGAAGTTTTCAATGTCGGCACCGGCAGGAGTCTGGACATCCTTGGGCTGGCTGAAATGATCTCAAAGGAATTCGGGACAGATGAAAAACTCGATTTCATGACGGAGAGATTCGGCCAGGTGCAGAAGCACAATTCCTCCACAGAAAAGGCGGAAAAGGTCCTCGGATTCAAGGCCTCCGTATCCTTTGAGGAAGGCATCAAAAGGACCATCCAGTGGTACAGAGATAACAGCGCCTTATGGGAAAAGCAGATGATGATGAGAAAAGTGCCGGTAAAGGCAAAGAACGGCTCGGTGATATGGTACTAGGGATCGAGTGATTAGAGAATTCTCCATAGATAACCGCTCATTAAAAGCCGGCGTAATTCTGATCATCCTTTTTTTCTTACTCCTCTACAGCAGCATCTCCCTGTGGGATCCCGATTTCTGGTGGCATATCAATACAGGCAGATACATCATTGAGCACAGGGCCCTCCCGGACGAAGACCCTTTCTCATTTACGGAGCCGGGACAGGACGAAACGCGGAATTCCCTTATTCTCAAGGGATACTGGCTTGCCCAGATACTTCTTTATGAAGTCTATAATCTGGGCGCTGTGCACGGCGTCATACTGTTCAGGACATTTTTCCTGACTCTCACCCTGCTGCTTGTATGGCGGTTCATGAGAAAAGGCGAGCCCATCCTCGGCCTTGCGAATCTTCTGCTCGTCGGCAATACTCTTTTTTACTTCACAGGGGAAAGACCGCAGACGCTGACATTTCCTCTTGCCGTTCTTATGTTTATGGTAATACAAGGGTACCTGGAAGGAGGAAAAGGCAAGGCCCTTTTCTTCCTTCCATTAATAACCCTGATATGGACAAACCTCCACGGCAGCGTCCTCTTTGCCGCAGCCGTGATCGTCACATACGCAATCTCGGCGCCTTTTTTTTTGAAAGACATCTCTTCTGGCAGGAAGACCGTCTTCGCCGGCGCCTGTATCCTTTCGTTGCTTGCCGTCTTCCTTTCTCCGTCGAGAGAGACGCTTATAACAGGATTCCTGGATTTTCAGACGGGCATCATTAAGTCCGAGTCCGTGGAATTCTTCTCCCCCTTCAAATTACTGGCTTCCTACGGCAAATTTTACCCGAGCTATTGGATAAGCATGCTTGCAGTAGCTTTTCTTCTCCTTACGAACATCAGGTCGGTCCCTGTTTCGACGACCCTTATCCTGGCGCTGAGTTCAGCGCTCAGTCTCACCGGCGCGCGGTATATGGTCTTCTATGTCCTGGCAACGCCCCTGCTATTCAGACTTCCCCATATCCGGATGAGAAAAATCGCACAGGCCGCTGTGTTGTTGGCGGCCCTTGTGCCTGTCATTATGAATCTCGGCTATTTTAAGCCCTTTAATTTCTCGATACGGGAGACCTATCCTGCTGAGTCGCTGAAACTCTTGCATCATAAGAGCCCGGAAAGGATATTCGCTTACCTCGAATGGGGAGGGTTTATCGGTTTTCATCTGCCTGAAGCAAAGGTCTTTATAGACGGGAGGATGCTCAACGAAGATACCCTTGTCCGGTATAATGCCATCCTTCAGGGAACAGAGGCAATGGGGCAAAAGGAGTGGAAAAGGAACCTCGAAAAATATAATGTGGACGCCATTGTTCTTCCCTTACGGGATTTCAATACAGGGAGACCGATCCCTTTAATCGGCAGGCTTTCAGAGGCTAGAGACTGGGAATTAGTCTTCTATAATGAAAGAGAGATTCTGTTTATGAGAAAGCAGCGGCAGCCCTCAGTAAATGAGGGCGCTGCCTATTAACCCAAATAATGCAATTGAGAAAATGCAGATGTTGTGAAAAATTTTATTTTTCGATACCTTTTATACACGATACACGATGCAAGATACATGATGCAGGCTAACTAACTTTTTATCGTGTATCATGAATCCTGAATCATGCATCATATTTGAAAATTATCGAGTTAAATAAAATGCATAGCTCGCTGTAAGCGAGCGGAT
>CAMTVV010000042.1:0-2638 GCA_947085305.1 uncultured Nitrospiraceae bacterium | reverse complement strand
GCGATCGGTTTGTGCCCGGCAGACTCACCGCTACACGCGGCTGAAGGATGCCGTACCCGGCAACAACGCGCTGTTTGTCTTCGTCATAGCGCGCACGGTTCAGCGGGTGCGCCATGGCCCCCACAAACTGCCGCGCCGAATCGCGGGGCAGCTGAGTATCCGTGTCAAGGGTGATGACATATTTCACGCTCGATAAGACTCCCGTTTCACCCACAATGAGCGAAAACTGCTCCCCTGAGACACCCTTTGCCCCGTTGCGCAGAAGGGAATTCAATTCCGCCAGCTTCCCCCGCTTGCGCTCGTACCCCATCCAAATCCGCTCCTGAGGATTCCATTTGCGCGGGCGGTGAAAAAGGAAGAAAGAATCGCCTTTTGCATTCCTGTATTTTTCATTCAGTTCTTCAATTCTCTGCCGGGCCAGCAGCAACAGCGATCCGTCCTCCGGCAGCATTTCCTCGGCCGCGTCTCTAAAATCAGTCAGCAGGCCGAAGTGCAGGCTGTCGTCCCGATTTGCCAGGAACCGGACTTCAAGAGCTTCTACCAGGTCCTCTATATTCTGAGTGTTTGTGAGCATAGTCGGGACCACGACCAGAGTGCGCAATTCCGGCGGAATTCCCTTGGAGAAGTCCATTCGCGGCAGCGGGTGCGGCGCTGCCAGCAAAGTCACCAGCCGGTTCACCAGGGCTACGGCCAGATGACTCCCGCACAGGAGCGAGAGGATACCGATCAGCCCGAGTGCCCAACCATTTAAACCACCGGCATGCGCCTTCGCCAGTGAGCTCCCGGCGAAGATCATTGTCATCAGCATGATCATGCCTATGTACAGCAGCAAAGGAAACCGTGAGCTCAATTTTCGAAGGGCCTCGAAAACAGATAAGCGCACTTCTGCCAGATGCTCAAGCTCCGCCAGTCCCTTGTCTATCAGGTAAAAGCCGACATGTGCCGCGCGATCGTCAGGGCCATTTTTGGCTGCACCGTCACGCGCAAGCCGGAGCGCTTGCGTGGCCACCTCGCGCTCGGAAAGCAGCCCGTTCTTCGCAATCTTCTCTACAACATGGCGGTAGCGGTCACGGGTTGAGAAATCCATCTTGCCGTAAACTCCGCCCGTGTCCTCACGCAGGGTTTTTTCCACAGTACTCATCGTCTCCACGAACTCGCGCCAGTCCATCGCGCCCAGGAAACGGAGGCTGCCGATGCTGTTGCTCATCGAGACCTGATCAGCAGCCTGTTGTTGGTTCTCCGACTGCACCAATTGTTTGATTGTCAGGCCAGACTCGGACAGTTGCTGCTCAATCCAGGTGAGCGGCATTGCCAAAGCCGGACCCTGCCCCTGCAGTCGGCGCGCAAATTCCGCGACAAACGAACTTACCATGGGCGGGTTCGAACGCGCCATGTCCGCGATCACTAAAATAAGGCTCTTCGGGTCTTTCTCCGCGATCTCCGTCATCTGGTCCGCCCAATAATCGGCAAGGTTTCGATCGGTCCTGTCAGTGGCGATCCGGACTGCAACGCGTCGGAGATTCTCGATCAGCGCCAGGCGTAACATGATGGGAATTGCCCACAATTCGCCCAGCTTCAGGGCGGTGACTGTCTGGTAGGCTGCCACGAAACTGCCGAGGCTCTCCGGATCTACCCGCCCATCGCCATGCGAGATCGTTTCCAGCGCAATGTCATAAACGCGCGGAAGACCGGCCGATGAACCATTCAGCAGTCGAGGCAGTTCCCGGCTGTACCCCTTTGGCAAGTGTCTCCTGGCCGCGCGAATCTGCTCTTCAATAAGGTAGAAGTTATCGAGCAGCCATTCCCCCGCCGGCGTAATACGGCGGGCCGCCTTAATAGCCTCGGTCAAGAGGTTGCGGACTTCGAGCAGCACGCCTTCATTATCAGCCAGCCGCGTCAGAAGCCGGTCCCGTGCACGTTCCAGACTCAACTTATGCCAGCCCGCCAGAGTCTTGCCGTGCCGCTCCATCTGATCGCTGCTGAACAGTTCCGATCGCAGCGGCGGCTCAGTGACGGCGCACTTTTGTATCCGGCTGTTTCCGCAGAACCCCGCCCGCAAAAGGGACAGGTTTCTGAGACTGCTCTTGTTGTTCACCTTCAATTTTCGTCTCCTTCTTCTGTAAAAACAAAAAGGATATCAGGACTTATTTGCTGAAAGCCCGCAATAAAGAAATGAGAGAACAGACTTTCTCCCGACAAGGCCAAGCCCTCTGCAAAGAGGGGAGAGAAGCGGCATGGCTTTTGAGAAGGTAGCCTGGCTACCGAAGGATTAACTGTATGACCTTGTTAAGAAAACGTTTCATAGAACTTTTCTCTTTTTTCTCATATAACAACGGATAAATCGTAATCCTGCCGTCGCCTGATACTTTGTAAGTTTTCTTAATTTTCATTGTATTGTATGGTAACCGTATAGCGAATGTTCACATGACCGGAGGTGAGACCATTTCCCCCACAATCCAACTCCCCCTCTCTCGAGAATGCATGGCTCCTGACCATGGCAGAAACGACTTGGTCCAAATCAAAACCCTCCGTACAATCTTTACAGTCTCTATTCAGGCATTCAATATGAAAATACGCATGACAGGCGGATGAAAAATTGAGAGTTCTCAATAAAAGAATCGCTATTCCGTCTTCATTG
>CAMTVV010000041.1:0-7310 GCA_947085305.1 uncultured Nitrospiraceae bacterium | reverse complement strand
CCACGGTAAAGGGCGTTTCAATCACAAAGGTCCTGCTGCCTGAAAAGGTCGCTTCTCTCATCGAGAGGACGAGAAACGGCGGTGCCGAGATCGTGTCCCTCCTTAAGACGGGAAGCGCATATTATGCCCCAGCAGCGGCAGCCTATCAGATGGTCAGGGCGATACTTTTTGATGAAAAAAGGATCCTCCCCTGCGCCGCATATCTTGAGGGGCAGTACGGCGTCAGGGATGCTTATGTGGGGGTTCCTGTTGTGCTTGGGGCTCGTGGCATCGAGAAGGTGATAGAACTGGAATTGAACGAAGAGGAGAGGACGGATTTCGACAGGTCTGTTTCTGCGGTAAAAGCCCTTATGGAAAAAATTACCTTTTGAACTGATAACAGGAGGATGCATGGAAAGCACTCTATCGATTGTAAAGCCTGACGGCGTTAAGAAGAATGTCATCGGGGAGGTTATTTCAAGGTTCGAGAAAAACGGCCTGAAGGTCCTGGCGCTGAAGATGCTCCAGCTTTCGAAGGAAGAGGCGCAGAGGTTCTACATTGTCCACAAGGAAATGCCTTTCTATGGAAGCCTTACGGATTTTATGTCGGAAGGCCCCATCGTTGTCATGGCGCTGAGCGGCGATAATGCCATCGCAAAGGTTAGGGGGATAATGGGCGCCACCAACCCCAGGGAGGCTGCTCCCGGAACCATCAGGGCCGACTTTGCATCGGACATTGAACGCAATATCGTTCATGGCTCTGATTCGCCTCAGTCCGCTGCGTACGAGATTCCCTTCTTTTTCTCCTCGCTGGAGATCCTCTATGAGCCTAGCGGTCAAAAGTTTGTATAGAGTACACCCCTCTCGGTTGACAATCATCATGGAAAAGCATTATTATTTTTTTTAGGAGGTTCACCATGTTTGAGAAGTTTACCGATAGAGGAAGAAAGATAATCATCTATGCACGGGAAGAGGCAGAGAAGAGGCAGAACGATTATCTGGGCACTGAGCACCTTCTGCTGGCCATAATCAGGGAAGAAGACAGCCTCCCGGTTGCCATTCTGAAAAAGATGGGTCTTTCCATAGAAGACCTTTTTATGGAAATCGAGAGGAACCTCCCTTCAGGCACAAATATTCTCACCTTTGGAGACATCCCCTTCACCCCCAGGGCAAAGAAGGTTCTGGAACTTGCAGTGGAAGAGGCGCGGCTCCTCGGGCATAATTATATTGGGAGCGAGCACCTCCTGCTCGGTATTATCAGGGAGGAAGAAGGGATCGCAGGAAAGATACTGAGGGCCTTTGGCGCGAATCTGCTTGGAGGCCGCCAGCTTACCATAAACCTGTCCTTGAGGACCCAGACCCATGTGAAGGAAAAGAGAAGCGCGACCCCGGCCCTTGACGAATTCGGCCGTGACCTTACCCAGCTGGCCCGCTCAGGGAAACTGGATCCTGTCATCGGCAGAGAGGACGAGATCGAGCGCGTCCTGCAGATACTGGGCAGAAGGATCAAGAATAACCCGGTGATTATTGGAGAACCCGGCGTGGGCAAGACTGCTATTGTTGAGGGTCTTGCACAGAAGATCGTTGCGGGTGAAGTTCCTGAAAACCTCCTGGGCAAGCGCATCGTATCTCTTGACCTCGGCGCGCTGATCGCGGGCACAAAGTACAGGGGCCAGTTCGAAGAGAGACTGAAGATTGTGATGAAAGAGATTATACAGTCCGACAATGCAATTCTCTTTGTTGACGAGCTGCATACCCTTATCGGGGCCGGAGCTGCAGAGGGCTCGGTGGATGCCTCCAGCATGTTGAAACCTGCGCTCTCGAGGGGTGAGATACAGTGCATCGGCGCCACAACGCCTAATGAATACAGAAAATACATAGAGAAGGACGGGGCCATGGAAAGAAGGTTCCAGCCCATCAATGTGCAGCCGCCGACGGTAAGTACGGCTATGGATATTCTCATGGGGCTGAGAAGCAGATACGAGGCTCACCACAGGGTAAAGATCAGCGATGAGGCCGTAGAAGCAGCGGTCAAATTATCGGACAGGTACATTGCCGACCGGCATCTCCCTGACAAGGCTATTGATGTCATTGATGAGACCGGTTCGCGCATTAAGCTGAAACGTTACATGCCTCCCGGCGAGCTGAGGGAGATGGAGTACGACCTTGTCAGGCTTGCCAGGGAGAAAAACCTCTATGTGAAGCTCCATGACATCGAAAGGGCGTCAACAGCCCGGGGAGAGGAAGACAGGCTCAAGAGGGTCTACGACCAGACTCAGCGGAAATGGAAGGAAGACATGAATAGGGAAATTCCTGTGGTAAAAATGGAAGACGTGGCGTATACGGTTTCGAAAATGACAGGGGTTCCGCTGTTTAAGCTGGAAGAGCAGGAATCCGAGAAGCTTATCAGAATGGAAGAGGAGGTCCACAGGAGGATCATTGCCCAGGAAGAGGCTATACGGGCCATATCAAGGGCGATCAGGAGATCCCGGGCGGGCATAAAGGACAGGAGAAAACCGATCGGTTCGTTCTTTTTCCTCGGGCCGACCGGCGTCGGGAAAACAGAGCTCGCAAAGGCCCTGGCGGAATTCCTCTTCAATGATGAGAACGCACTGATCAAGATCGATATGTCGGAATACATGGAGAGATTCAACGTTTCCAGGCTGACCGGCGCGCCTCCGGGCTATGTCGGATACGACGAGGGAGGACAGCTCACAGAGAAGATAAGGAAGAAACCGTATTCGGTAGTTCTCTTTGATGAGATCGAGAAGGCGCACCCGGATGTGTTCAACATCCTCCTGCAGGTCCTGGATGAAGGCGTGCTTACAGACAGCTACGGACGGAAGGTGGATTTCAAGAACACGGTTATCATCATGACCTCGAATCTCGGCGCGCGTATCATAGAAAAGGCCACTCCTCTCGGTTTCCACAGGGCTTCGGCAGATGATGCGTACCAGAAGATAAAGGACAATGTCCTGGACGAGTTGAAGAAGACCTTTAATCCTGAGTTTCTCAACCGCGTCGACGAGATCGTGGTCTTCCATCCTTTAGAGAAAGAACATCTCATGTCCATCATTGACCTGCTCATCACCGAGCTGAACAAACAGCTTATGGAGCATGAGCTCTTCGTGGAGGTGGACAGGGCGGTGAAAGAGTGGATCATCGAGAAGTACTATCAGCCCTCATATGGCGCAAGACCCATGAGGAGGGCTATACAGCGTGCGATAGAGGACCCGCTTTCGGAAGATTTGCTTAAAGGCAGGTTCAAGTCTGTGCACAAGGTTAGGATAACCCTTGAAGCGAATACCCCTGTTTTCGTAGAGGCTGATGACGCGGCAATGCTGTCAGGCGTTAACTGACGGCATTGGCCTCAGCGCCGAATCCGCATCGTGACCCCTTCTCATGGGAAAGCCTTCCCTCCCTGAACCTGTCCTTCTCTTTATCGCAACGCTTTATCGTGACGGACAATACTTCTCTGCTGCCCGGGAAGGACTTCGCCAATGCTTCGGAGAAATAATGATGGAGAGCCGGCCCTTGCCGTGGGAGTATTCCGATTATTATACAGAGGAACTCGGCTCGCCGATCAAGAGGAGGCTTCTTTTTTTTAGGAATGCCGTCAATCCTGAAAGCCTTGCCGATATCAAGCTCAAGACGAATGAAATAGAAGAACACTTCTCAACGGCGGGGAAGCGGAATATCAACCTTGATCCCGGGTATCTTACGCCGCACAACGTTGTCCTCGCATCCACAAAGAATTATTCCCACCGGATTTATATCGGCAAGGGGATATACGCCGAGGTCACCCTTGTTTACAGAGACGGCAGATACCAGCCCCATCTGTTTACCTACCGGGACTACGCCGGCGCTGCGCATATCGAAATCTTTGCTCAGGCAAGGAAGTTATTGAAATAACCCTCCCGGCCTTTCTTTTACAAATATCCTTACAGGCATTTCCTGCGTTTTATGAATTTCTCAATTTCCACTGCAAAGAAGACTATAGATGATAATGCAAGTGTAATTGCCGGTTCATTTCAAGTCAGATGTTCTGTCTTAATAAATCGGATAGTCATTTTAATAAGTTACCGAGAGGCAACTCTATTATGACTGCTGTTCCCTCTGCAGACTTGTTGTTTATCCGTATTCTGCCTTTGTGCCCCTCGATGATCTTCTTTGCTATCGGCATTCCAAGGCCGGTACCTCCGCTCTTCTTTGAATAGAATGGGACGAAAATATTTTCAACGGTTTCCTTATCCATACCTGAACCGTGATCGGCTATGCTAATGATCAGGCGTTTCTTTGCAGCCGTTGTTGTAATATCAACTTGCTGCCCTTTGCCAGAGGCTTCAATCGCATTATTGATAAGGTTTACAAGAGCTCTCACCATATGTGAACTGTCCACTAACATATTTATCGGATAATCCGGCATATCAATTGACAGAGGTATGTCGCTGCCCTCAGCCTTTTCCCTGCAGGAGTCACATGCCTGCTTGACAACATTTCTTATATCTTCTTCTCTCAGTTCCAATTGGATCGGCTTCGAAAAATCGAGCACAGTATGAACTATCTTCTGCATGTTTTGAGCCGAATCCGTTATGGCCTGTGCAGCAGTATCTACGTTTCCTTTTCCCTCGCGGATACGTCTTGCAAAGCCGAGGATGGTAATGAGGGGATTTTTCAGATCATGAACGATGGCAGTAGCAACCTGGCCGATGCCCGCCAGGTATTTTTCTCTTTCCGCCTGTTGCCTTCTTTTCCTTTCACGGTCAACAAAGAAGCCGGCAGTAAGGGTAAATATTCCTGAAAATACCAGATGAAGCGCTCTGTCTATCACGCCTAATCCAGAAGTCGCCCAATCACCAAAGAAGAAGGGCAGATACAGCAAAGAAACAAGGACATACGTCACAATCGCGCCTCTAAAGCCGAACCAGAGCGCTCCAAGGAGAAGAGGGACATAGTAAAGCTCTTCAAGGACAGTAAGAGGAGAATACTTCGCAAATACAAGAAAGTGCAGCAATGTAATCAAAACCGCTATGGAGACGATGAAGATCAAATATCGTTTTTCTTTTATCATCGTCACCTTATGCATTTCAACCTCGTTAAGATATTATAACATGCGCTATGGGGCACGGTGACACTCCGTGCAGCCATCCTCAGGCAGACCGATGTGGTCCGCCGGGTAGGGGATGATGTTGCCAGGCAGGTGACATTGGTTACAGTTCTTGCGGGTTTCGATGCTGTGAGGAACGGGTCGAGCGGATCTGCTCGTTGCATCCTGCGGAAAGTCGGAGCCTCTTGGCAGCTGCATCACTGCGAAAAGCGCTGACAGAGCCAGAACAAGGCTCCCGATCACCAAGGTCACTATCCACGAAAGAAGTCTTCTCATGCTCCTCCCAAGGCCTATACGATGTTGAACCGTTCCGAATGGAACTCGCTCATCGGGACTCCAAGTTTATAGAGGGCTGTTTCGACCATGTCCATCATGGGGTCAGGGCCGCAGATGAAGTAGTGGTATTTCCTGCGGTCTATCGGCAGACACCGCTTCAAAACATCCACAGTTGGATATCCTTTTTCCCCTTGCCAGTCTTCTAACGGATCTTCCAGCACGTGAATCACATTGAGGTTCAGCCTTGTCTTCAAAGTATCCAGTTCCTCAAGAAATGTTGCATTCTCAAGTGTCCTGGTTGCATAAACGAGCGTCAGAGGGCGACTGTCGGACTGGTCTGCCAGGGTTTTGAGCATGCACGTGATCGGGGCTATGCCGATGCCGCCGGCAATGAAGACATATCCGGGCGCACTGTGCCGGTCGATCCTGAAGGATCCATACGGGCCGTCAAGGTACACGCGTTGTCCCGCAACAACGTCCTTGATCGTGGAGGTAAAATCCCCCAGCTCTTTGATCGTGAACGACAAGGTTTCCGGGTAGGCCGCACTGGACGAAAAGGAAAAGGGGTGTTCTTCGATCGCAAAGGGTGATTTTCCTATAGTAAGCCAGGCAAACTGTCCGGGCTTGAACGTCAGCCCCTTATGGCCTTCCGGACGCAGGGTGAGTGTCCATGCCCTGCCGCGCTCTCTCCTGAGGTCATCTACAATATAAGGGCGCTTGAGCATCATCCACGGCTTGATCAGCCTGACATGCACCAGGAGACCGATCCAGAACATGGCATAGACCGTCCAGAGAACGCGTTTCCAGGGGATAGTGATGTAGTATCCTGAGCCTTCAATGTGCGCGATGGAGAGCGCCACTCCCGTGACAGCGAGAACGCCGTGCCAAAGCCGCCATCTCTCGTACTGTAGTCCCAGCCGTTTTCGCCAGAGAGAGGTCACCAGTACAAGCCCGAAGGAAACCATGCCGGCCAGGGCAGCCTTGCCCGCCCATGGAGCAGTGAAGGGATCGAGCGAGATCAGCAGATACCGCGGAGAGGCGACAGAGAGAAAAACCAGATGCAGTAAGATGAATACAAAAGCCAGCAGGGAGACCTGCCTATGAAAATAGTAAATGATATCGATGCCGAAGGGCGCCGTGGCATGCTTGAATCGTGCAGTCAGGGCAAATTGCACCCCCATCATGGACAGCGCCGCATAACCCAGGGCCACGGAAACCTCCCACCAGAAGCCTCTGCCAGTGGGCGTCTCGCCTGCGAGAAGGACAAAAAGGGGGGCAAGGACAAGCGCTAGGTAAGCCCCGAGCCAAAAAGCACCTTTTAAAAAGGATCTAAAGTCTATCCTGCAGAAACCCATATTCAGAAATAGGCCCGCAGCACATACTCCAGCATCATTCTCTGGGTATTGAAGAACGAACCGTTCAGGGCAATAGAAGAGCGCATCACACTGATAAAACGATCCCTGTCATGATAGAAAAGAGGACAAACAACCTTCTCCAGTTTATCATAAAGAGATAAGGCATCCTTTGACCAATCGCCGCTCGCTTCCGGTCCCCTGCCGGCCTCGCCAATGGCCCAGCCGGTAATTCCCTCTATGTGCCCCTCAATCCACCAACCGTCCAGAACGCTCAGACTCGGAACGCCGTTTACCGCCGCTTTCATCCCGCTCGTCCCCGAGGCCTCGAGAGGCGGTTGAGGGGTATTCAACCATATATCAACCCCTGATGTTATCAGCTTCCCGATCTCCATGTCGTAATTCTCAAGATAAGCGATTTTGATCTCTTCCTTGAGCGATTCTTTTGCATGAAAGATCCGTTTGATGGTCTCCTTGCCTCCAAAGTCTTGCGGATGAGCCTTACCGGCGTAAATCACCTGAAACCTTCCAGCCTGAGATGATATTCTTTTGAGCCTCTCGCTGTCCTGAAAAAAAAGATCTCCTCTCTTGTAGGT
>CAMTVV010000040.1:0-7576 GCA_947085305.1 uncultured Nitrospiraceae bacterium | reverse complement strand
ATTTATGGTCCACTAAACCTATTGATTCTAATCGGAAAGGAGAATCTTTTGGGGGAACTTATTTCAGGTCAACTGCATTTTTTGGGTTGATGAATGCATGGCGCTGATGACGTCAAAGCAGATTCGCCATCTGCCGGTCATGGATCGTGACAGGCTGGTGGGCATTATTACCCTGGGCGATGTGGTCAAGAGAATCATCTCGGAGCAGGAATTTACTATCAAGGAACTCGAAAAATACGTTAAAGGCGAGTACGGGACATAGGCGACGTATCAGACTAAACATCACCGCTGTTCCTTGATCAGGAAAGAAAAAAGACGGGCGACCATGACGCCGAACATCCCCCCGACCATTGCGCCGAAAGCAGCCACAAATCCGATGACCACGATCACGCCGAGGATAACGATAAAGGAGTTGTTAGCAAAGGGCCTGCCGAAGAGAGCGCCGAGGTCGTGGGCAACCGCTTCCCTCCAACCGCCTCCCAGCGCGCCTCCCAGTATCAGGTCCATGCTGAGGGAGATGATGATTCCCAGCGCTCCTCCACATATGGCGCCGATGAAAAATCCCTTCTTCACTCTTCTATGCCGTATTTCTTCAATTTCCGGTAGAGGGTGGCAAGATCAACGCCGAGGACCCTGGCGGTCTCTTCCTTGTTCCTGTTCTGTGCATGATAGACATTCAGTATCACGGTCTTTTCATATTCCGAAACGGCTAGTTTGAGGGATGACGTATCCTGCTGTCCGGGTGGGGCGCTCCCGTTCTTTTTCAATTTATCCGGAAGCTCGGCAGCCGTGATCTTATCCCCCTGACAGAGGACCACCGCCCTCTCGATGACATTCCTCAGCTCCCTCACATTGCCGGGCCATTCATATTTCATGAGGAGTCCCATGGCATCGCCGTCGCATCCCTTTATCACTTTCTTGTTCTCCTCGCAATACCGTTTCAGGAAATGATTCACGAGCATAAGGACATCCTCTTTCCTCTCCCGCAGCGGAGGGATCCGTATCTCTATGACATTGAGCCTGTAGTAGAGGTCCTCCCTGAAGGCCTTTTCTTTTATCCTCTGCTCCAGGTCCTGATTGGTGGCAGTGATGAGCCTCACATCCACACCCCTTGACCGTGTATCGCCCAGGGGGGTCACCTCGGATGATTCGAGAACCTTCAGAATCTTTGACTGCAGGTTCAACGGCATATCCCCTATCTCGTCGAGAAAGAGGGTACCCTGGTCCGCCATGGTGATGAGGCCTGTCTTGTCGGACACCGCTCCAGTGAAGGCTCCTTTTTTAAAACCGAAAAGCTCTGATTCAAGAAGTCCTTCGGGTATTGCCGAGCAGTTTATGGAGATGAAGGGCTTGTCCCTCCTTGGGCTGTTGCAGTGAACCATCTCGGCGATGAGGCCCTTCCCTGTGCCGCTCTCGCCCAGGATGAGGATGTTGCTCTTGGTTGGGATAACCTTTTCAAGGGTCGCAATCACCTCGAGCATCGCCTCGGAATTGGCGACAAAATCCATACATGCCATGCGCTGGCTCAACTGCTGCCGGAGGGCGATATTCTCCTCAACAAGCCTCTTCTGCTCCAGCACCCTCCTGAGCGTGACCTTGACATCCTCGTTCAGGAAGGGTTTCTGGATATAGTCCGACGCTCCCTTCTTCATGGTCTCCACCGCGGATTCAACCGAGGCATAGGCGGTCATGACCAACACCGAGGTGTCGGAACTCAGTTCCCTTGTCTTCTCAAGAACCGCAACGCCGTCAAGTTTCCCCATCTTGAGGTCGGTGAGGACAACATCAAAATGCTCCTTCTGAATCTTTTCAACCGCCTCTTCCCCGCTGTGGGCAAGGGTGACGACATACCCCTCGCTCTTGAGCAGGAACTCAAGGGCCTTGCAGATATCTATCTCGTCGTCAACTACCAGTATCTTCGGTTTCATCTCGCTCCATTCATCGGCAAGGTGATAACGAACTTGGACCCCTTGTTCATTTCGCTTTCCACGGTAAGGCTCCCGTTCAGCTTCTTGATGATGCTGTAACTGACCGCAAGTCCCAGTCCCGTTCCTTTTTCCTTTGTAGTGAAGAAGGGGTCGAATATCCGGCTGATATTCTCTTTGGAGATGCCAAGGCCGGTATCCTCGAACATAATCACGATGCGGTTGTCCCTCGCCCTGCTCCGGATGGTTAATGTTCCCCCGGCAGGCATCGCATCCACTGCATTTAATATGATATTCACAATAACCTGAGAAAGCTGGTTCCCGTCCGTAGTGAGCTCGGGCATATCTGTCCAGAGGTCCCTCACGATAGTGATGTCCTTCGCCCTCTTGTCATACTGGATCAGGGAAAGGGAAGATTCGATGAGGGTGTTCACTTTCCAGGGCTTGAGCTCCACAGGCGGCGTCTTCGAAAAACCGGAAAGCTGCTTCAGGATATCAGCAATCCTGCTTATATGGAAATAGATGGTTTCGAGGCTCTCTTTCTTGAATCCATCCTGTTCCATTTCCTTCAGTATCTGGACAAAGGAGAATACCGATGTGAGGGGGTTCCCGATCTCGTGGGTGATGCCTGCGGTAAGCCTGCCCAGAGATGCCAGTTTCTCGGAGTGCATCATCTGCTCCTCCATCTTCTTCATCTCCGTAATGTCCTGGACAAGCCTGATATATCCGTGTGTGCCGCCGTCCGCTCCCTTAACCGGCGCAGTGGTCACCTGGAAATATTTATCCTTCATGCCGAAAAGGTTCGTGAGGATCTCTGTCTGCATATCATCCACCTCGTAAGAGCCGATAACGGTGCAGTCCGAGCAGATTTCTTCACAGTATATGCCGGTGATGTCCTTTCCCGCCATCTCCTGCATGGTCTGGTTTATCCACTGTATACGGCCGCCGGCGTCAAGGAGGATGATACCGCTCCCTATCGCGCTCACAATAGTGTTGAGCTTTTCCTTCTCGGCCGAGAGCTCTTCTGTCCTTTTGTTCACCTTCTGCTCCAGGTCCCCGGCATATCTCTCCAACTCCTTCTGGTGCTTTTCCAGCTCCTCCGCCTGCGCCCTCTTCCGGTAAAAGAATATCAGCATCACCGACACAATGCTTGTGGTGACAAAAATGGATATGATGAGCCATGAATAAAACTTCATGGACCTCTGTATGGTCATGGTGACTTCCGAATAAGGCGCCGACACTGCCACGATCCACTTCGAGTCCCCGATGGATGCGGAGGAGAAGGCCAGTATCTTGTCCTCTCCCGACGGCGCAACATGCCTTCCGAAATTGTCGCCTTTCCCCTCTATTATCTTTTTCTCCACATCAAAGCTCAGGTGGCACTTGAAGCATGAGGCATCGGTTTCATACAAATTCTTGCCCACCATGCCGGGCTGAGCCGGATGGTAGAGGAGATCGCCTTTGCCGTCCATCATCCAGGCATATCCCCGTGCGCCGGACTTAATGGGGTGCAGGAATTCCCTAGCCACGTCCTGGATGTCCAGGGAAAGGACAATGGCGCCCCCAAAGGAGTTATCCCGGCATACCGGCGCTGCAATCCAGAGCTTTTTACTGTCCTGCCGGATCAGTGTGCTTCCCGGGCACAATCCCTTTGTCTTTTCCAGCAGGGCTTTCATTTCCGGCTTCCCCAGGTCCATTTCGCCTCTGGAGAAAATTACCGCCCCCACAGTGTCGAAAAAAACAATATCTTTCTTTATCATGTCTGTTCCCTTGAAGAACTCAGTCACCAGACGGGAAAACTCCCGCTTCTCCTTTATTCTCAGCCCCGGCACCACAACAGCAATCTGCCAAAGTTCGTCCCTGAGGCTGTTGATATAGGACTGGATGTTGGTTGCCTCTGCCGTGGCCAGAAGCAATTGCTGTTTATTGAACTGCTCGGCCATCTCCATCTGGAGGGTTTGCTGGAAAAAAATGTTCAGCGTGATGAGGGCCGAGACAACAAGGACCAGGATACCGATGATAATGACATAACCTTTCATCGCTCTATAATACCAGAAAAATGGCCTTCAAAAATACTGCCTATGGATCTCAAAGAATGCCCGGAGACTCACGAAAAAATGTATTTGTACCTATTTCCCCTCCCGTCAAGGGAGGGGATGATGGGGAGGGTGAATAGAATGACATCTTATACCCCTCACCCTCACCCTCACCCTCTCCCGCAAGGGGAGAGGGGATAACCGAAAACCCTGTGGCAAGCCCACAGGGAATTACAAGTTAAAAAAATGTTTATTAAACAAGTCACAGAGGAAGATACGCGACAGGATTCAGACTCATCGTCGCAATATGGCCGGCAATGAAATGGTGATACCCTGCAGCCGCGATCATGGCGGCGTTATCCGTACAGAGGGCAGGCGGCGGGATGAATAACTGAAGCCCCTTTTTCTTTGCCATGAGGGCCAGCTCCCTCCTCAGGGCGCTGTTCGCTCCCACGCCCCCCGATACCGTCACCCTCCTTATCTTTTCCTCTTTCGCGGCCCTTTCCGTTTTTCTCACAAGGACGTCGACCACTGCCTGCTGGAAACCGGCGCAGATGTTCTTCACAAGTTCGGAGTTCAGAGTTCCAGGCTCATCACGCCCCCTTTCTTCAAATCCCCCCTTACCCCCCTTTTCTTCCGCACCCGGACGGATCCGCTTCACTGTTTTCGTTCTCAAGTAATTCAATACCGCTGTCTTGAGCCCGCTGAAACTGAAGTCAAAATCCCCGGGCAAATACGCCCTGGGGAAATCCACAGCCGCAGGGTTTCCTTCATGGGCCAGCCTGTCGATTGCAGGACCTCCCGGATAACCGAGGCCCAGGAGCTTTGCTACCTTGTCATATGCCTCTCCTGCAGCGTCATCCCGAGTCCTTCCCAGCTCTTTGTATCTGCTGAACCCGTCCACCCGGTAAAGGCTTGTATGTCCGCCTGAGACGATAAGGGAGATGAATGGAAACTCCGGGGCGCCCCGGGACCCATTTTCCCCCAGGGGTCCCCCTTCTTCCAGCAAAGTGGAAAAAATATGGCCTTCGAGATGGTTCACAGAGACAAGGGGAATGCGTCTGGAGAAACATACGGACTTTGCAAAGGAACATCCCACGAGGAGAGAGCCTATGAGGCCCGGGCCATAACATACCGCGACAGCCGACAGCTCTTCCAGTTTTGTATCTGCTGATTTCAGCGCCTCATCCACCGCCGGCCATATCATCTCGATATGCCTGCGGGAGGCAAGCTCAGGCACTATCCCGCCATATTTCCTGTGAATGCTTTCCTGGCTCGAGACGATGTTGGAGAGTATCCTCTTTCCATCCTCCACGACTGAGGCAGAGGTGTCATCGCATGAAGTGTCGATACCGAGAATCAGCATGGCTTACTGCGGCTTCGTATATTCGTAAACGCTCACCCCTTGCGGAATGGAAAAACTGAAAGCAGAGTCCTTGATGCCGGAGTTGAGGACAATATCCTTGAAGGTAATATCGATCCGGTTGGAGCGCTTGTCAATAATCGTCAATGAACCTATGGGGAAGTCTCCGCCGGAAGGGGATAACTCTATGGACGCCACGCCGCCCATGCCTCTTTTTGGCTTAAGCAGGAGCTTTCCCTCCTTCGGCGCAACTTCAAATTCGTTTTCGATGTTGCCGAATCCACCCAGCAGGGCTATGGGCGCCTGACCGTAACTTTCCGGGTCAAACTTTCCCCTGAAGGCCTGTTTCTCGTCCTTCTGGAAAATGATTATTTCGCCGTTACTGATGATCACCTCTGTATTCTGCTTATTGTCGCCGTGATACTGCCATCTCATCTTCGAAGGCACCTTTATGAGCAATGAACCCTTGAATGTATCAGTCCGCTTGAGGTCTTTGATGGCGCTTTTCTGGATAAAATTTCCCTTTATGTCCTTTATGTTCCCGTAAGCCTTCTGAATGGTCTCGATAGTAAAGTCAGCGCCGAAAGCTCCCCTCACAGGTCCTTCCGCGCAGAGAAAAAAGAGGAAAGCAACAACAAAAGAAAGGATTGAGCAGGAATGCTTTATCCTCATCCCATCACTGTAACGTCCCAGACAGAGGAAGCCACAACAAAAACTTTAATATTATTGCTGTCGTGATCAACCGGGATGAGGAAAAAACCGGGGCCCTTACTGGGCTCCAGAAAGAATCCCTTTTCCCAGGGGACGCCGCCTTCGATATACCCTGTCATAGACTCACCGTCCTTGAACTTCACAAAGACCCTCTTGCCCGGGGAAACAGGGTCTCTGAAGGACTTCCTTTCGGAATACTCCGGTTTCCCTTCAAAAGTCCTTACGAAGAAGATTGCCTTGAGTTCATTCACCCTGAACTTTTGCACCATTGAAGACTCATCCTCCAGAGCAACGAGTTCATCGGACACCGAAAAGTTGTCCACGTAGCCCCGGATGAGCCTTCCGTCAAGACACCTCAATATCACCCTCTGCCGATCCATGACATAGATTTTACCATATTGCGCAAGAATTATTAGCCCTTTGGGCTAAACTTTCTTTCCTTTCTGATCTGAGACAGGTGAGTTTGCGCGTCTGTTTCAATCCACGCTCCCGCGCGGGGAGCAAGTGAAAAGACGGGAATTTTTTCAAAGCTTCCATACTCGCGGTATCTGTGGCAGGATTTTATATTAAGCGTTTACAAAATAATCCGCCAACAACTCCGCTTGCTTTAAGACCGTATCAACAGCCTTTTGCTGCATATCAGGAGGATACCCGTATTTGTTCAATGTCCTTTTAACCAGCACCTTCAGTTTTGCCCTTGCGCTTTCCCGGATTGTCCAATCTATCGTTGCATTAGCCTTTACTTTTTCCGCCACTTCAATTGCAATAATTCGCAATTTTTCATCCCCAAGGACTTCTACCGCCGATTTATTTTCAGCAAGGGCGTCATAGAACGCCAGTTCCTCGGTTGATAAATTCAGCTTTTTCTCTCTTTCGTCATGCTCTTTTATTTTTTTGGCAACTTCATCAACGAGGAACTGTATGATTTCCGCTGTTGTAAGCAAGCCGTTATTGTATTTCTTAATTGCCGTTTCAAGCATCTCAAGCAATGCCCTGCCTTTTACAAGATTGGTTTTTGAACGGATTTTGATTTCATCATTCAATATTTTCTTCAACAATTCAAGGGCGATGTTTTGATGCTTCATCCCCTTTATTTCCAATAAAAACTCCTCTGACAGAATAGATATTTTGGGCTTCTTAATCCCTGCCGCATCAAAAATATCAATCACCTGATCAGAGCTCAATGCCTCGTCAACTATCTGCTTTATGGCTGTTTCAATATCTATATCAGACCTGCCTGTGCCTCTTCCGATAAACTTTACAAGCCTTGCCTTTACTGCCTGAAAGAATGCAATTTCATCTTTTACTGCCAATGCCTTTTCATGCGGTATGGAGAGGACAAAAGCCTGACTAAGCAATGTAACCTCACGGATAAAACGGTTCTTGCCGTCATCCAGTCCTAATATATGCTCCTCTGCCTGCAAGATAATGGATAGTTTTTCTTGCGGGGATGATGAGAAGAAACGTTTGTAATTAAAGCCTGTTCCGGGATAATCGTTATAATAAGCCGCAGGCTCTGCAATCATAATTGCTTGTTTTGT
>CAMTVV010000039.1:0-3774 GCA_947085305.1 uncultured Nitrospiraceae bacterium | reverse complement strand
GTGGCGGCAAGGGCATGACACCCGGACAGGGTATGACGCCCGGACAGGGCATGACACCCGGACAGGGCATGACGCCCGGACAGGGCATGACGCCCGGACAGGGCATGACACCCGGACAGGGCATGACGCCCGGACAGGGCATGACGCCCGGACAGAGCATGACACCAGGACAGGGCATGACACCCGGACAGGGCATGACACCCGGACAGGGCATGACGCCCGGACAGGGCATGACACCAGGACAGGGCATGATGGGTCAATAACAAAAAGACAATGTCTTATTCATTTGCACCATGCCCCGCTTAACGGCGGGGCATAACTATTTCTCAATTTTCAAGGGGCCTCTGAAATTATCCCTCTTTCATAATCTCTTCATATTTATTTGTATAATAGACAGTATGCAATCCAAAGGGAAAATAGGATGTCCTCCATGCGTGTTCTTTCAAGTTTCCGGCTTTTTCGTGCTGTTGATGCTTGCCGGCATTCTTATTTCCGGGTGCAGCCTGAAATATGCCGGACCTGAGCGTGTGAAAGACGGCGTAAGATTCGCCCTTGAGTCAAAGAATGCAAAAAGGGTCGCCATTGTCGGGAGTTTCAATCAGTGGGATCCTGAAAAGGATGTCCTTTCAGGGCCGGACAGCGATGGCATGTGGGAAATAACAATCCCCATACCGGAAGGCCGTTACGAGTATCTTTTCCTGATAAATGGAGAAAAATGGGTGTTGGACCCAACGGTACTCTTTGTGGATGACGGACTGGGAGGGAAGAACTCCGTAGTTTCGATCAAGCGGTGATGTTTCAGGGAGTAACTTTTTTGGCTAACTACTCGTCTAATGGACGAAATGAATGGTAATGCAGGCAGAGGAATATTCTCTCATCGAACAGTGCAGGGATGGCAATTCAGAGGCATACGCCGTTCTTGTCGAAAGGTATCAGGAAATGGTATATAATGTCGCATGCAGGATGATTGGGGACAGGGATGCGGCCTATGACATCTCACAGGAGAGCTTTATCTCTGCGTACGACGGTCTAAAAAGATTCAGAAGCGATTCTAAATTCTCCACATGGCTTTACAGCATTACCGTTAACAAATGCAGAGATTATCTGAGAGGCAGAAAGCCCGACATCCCGTTGGATGAGGTGACGGAAATACTCCCCTCGAAAATGCCTGATCCTGAAGCTTCGATGTATCAGAAACAGTTAGGCCATACCCTGCAGACAGCCATTGGGGAGCTGCCCGAAGATTACCGGGAAGTAATTGTCCTGAAGCACATTGAGGGGCTGGATTACAAGGAAATGGAATCGATACTGGGCGTGAGTGCGAATACCCTCAAGGTCCGGACCTACAGGGCGAGGGAAATGCTCAAGAAAGTCCTGCTTGAGGCAGGGGTTTCGAATGGATAAAATGGATAAAGAAAGACACCTCATTCACGAACTTCTGGACGGAGAATTATCCCCTGAAGAGAGGAGGGACCTTCTCGACCGGGTGAATTCCGACCCCCTCTTGAAACGAGAGTTTGATGACCTGCGCAGTGTTGTCGATATGGTGGAGACGGGCGAGAGGCTGGCTGTCCCTCCTGCGTTTACTTCGCAGGTGATGAGGAGATTGCCGGCTCCCAGGGTCTCTTTCAGAAAAAGAGTCTCAAGTTTCTTCTTTGGGGCAAGGGTCTTGAGATGGAACTTGGCAACAGCTTTGGTGACGCTGTGTCTCGTGGTGATAGCCACAGGTGCGCTTCTTCAAATGCAGAAAAAGGGCAATGTCGTTTCATATCAATCTTCTGTTGAGAAATCTTCAAGAACAGTCATTATAAGCTTCCAGGCGCCCCAGGCAAAGGCTGTGGCCGTCGCGGGAGATTTCAACCAATGGAGTATCGAAAAGGGTTTGATGGAGAAGAAAAGCGACGGGGTCTGGACTTTGGAGGTTCCCCTTGAACCGGGGACGTATCACTATATGTTTGTTGTGGATGGAGAGGTCTGGGTTTCGGACCCGAGCGCCGAGTTATTCCGTGATGACGGCTTCGGGAATAAGAATTCTGTGCTGAGGGTCAGCTTATGAGATTGAACGCTCCAAGGACATGCCTTTTGATCTTGATTACTGTCGGGCTCCTTATGGTCAGCCAGGTATCTATGGCAGAAACCGGTGGAAAGGAGTTTGACGAGATAAAGATTTCTGTCGAACAATCGTCGCTGTCGCTGGAGAAGAAGACGAGCCTTCTCAAGAGGTCGTCTGATGCGATAAGTGCAGGTGTGCCATCGGCAGATATAGCGGTGATCGTGAAAAGAGGGCTTGCGAGGGGCATGGATGGGAGAGGGATAGAAGATTTCATCGGCATCGCTGTCAAATCAAAAGAACAGAATCTCCCTGTCAGGCCTGTCCTCGACAGAATCCAGCAGGGTCTCTCAAAGGGAGTCCCTCCTGAACAGATCTCGGGTTCTGCGAGGCGCCTGGGCGAAAAGCTCGCAACGGCAGATAAGATCGTAGACGGCCTCGAGAAAAGCGGTGTAAAGGTTGATAAAAGGTCAGACAAGGAGAACGGAACACGGGCCGTTGCCAGGGCGCTTGAAAAAACGATCCCCGAAGATATGATCACGAAGATGGGGATGAAGGTTGCTCAAAAGAGAGGGTCTTTCACGACCTTTAGCGCATCAATTAATACCATCACTACGTTTGTTGAGATGGGAATGCCTCTGGAGCACGCATCGAAACTGATCAACAAGGCCATGGACAAGGGGTATTCCGAAAAGGAAATGATCGGGATGGAGCGGGATATGTCATACATGATGAGAGAGGGGTGGATGATGGATGACGCGATGAAGTCGATGGAGACGATGATGAATAAAGGTTTCGCAGGGAATATGCACAAAGGCATGGGAACGGGTCCGGGTTTGGGATCGGGCGCAGGCATGGGCGGAAGTCCCTCCATGCCTGCTGCCCCAGGTGGGGGAATGCATCACGGGGGGCCAGGAATGGGCCGCCACTGAAGGAAACGAGGTCGGGAGGATTATGGAAAGAAGCATTCGAGTCTTTAGGGATTGGTCACTTTTTTGTATTTTCGCTTCTCTTGCGGTATTCGTATGGCTTATTGCGGCCTCTCGCGCCTCGGGCGAAGTGAATGCCTCGATCGATCTGAAAGGAGTGTATGAAGACAATATTACCGGTTCAGCGGCTGATGTGGGCAAAGGGGGTGACTTTTATTCGGTGATCAATGCCTCCCTCGGCGGAGATTATGGCATCGGCGCCAAGACCTACCTGTTTTTCAAAGGTGATGCGGGCGGCTATCTCTACAGCAAATACACAGCTCTGAACGCGATTGTAGTCGGCATCAATGGAGGCGTATACAAGGATTTCACCGACCGGCTGGCGGTTCAGCTCACATTGAAGGGGAAGAAGAAGGAGTTCAAAGATTCACGGAGGAGCAGTGTATCGTACGGGGGGAGTATCGAGGCGAAGGAACAGATTTCACCGAGGTTCTGGCTGAAGCAGGGCTATGAGTTTGAGAAGAATGATGCGGATAACGCGCTTTTCACTTATCGGGGACATTTTCTGGGAGCCTGGGCCGGGTACATGGTCTTCCCGAAGACGACTCTGACCGGAGGTTACAGCTACCTTTCGCTGAAGTATGAAGAGCCGTCGGATTTCAGGAACGAGTTTCACACGGTCTCTGTTGGCATTTCGAGGGAAGTCATGAAAAAGATAAATCTTTACGGAAATTATTACCGGCAGTTTATCAGCTCAAGCGCTTCCGAGAAGAGCCGCGCGAACAATATCTTTTC
>CAMTVV010000038.1:0-14196 GCA_947085305.1 uncultured Nitrospiraceae bacterium | reverse complement strand
CTGATGCGAGGGTTATCCATTCCCATACTTATTCGCTTTTCCGGCTGTTCGCGCGGTATTATAATATCGGAGCATCCCTGAAAAACAATAAGTGGGTACTGAAGTATGCCCGTTCGGAGGGAGAAGGGTTGAGATTTGTGAGAGAGGAGCTTCGTTTTCTTCTTGACCGGCGGCGCTACACCTGGGTGCCGTATATTTTTCCGGAGGCCCTGGCAAAATATGCGGGGTACAGGATCGGTTTGATTGCGGGATGATGGAACTCGTCAAGACATTAAGGACGCTCTTTAAGGTTATCTGTCTTGTTGTCATTGACCTCCTTGCCTTTTATTTTTCCCTCTTCATCGCCTGGTTTTTAAGGTCAGAGGTTTTGTCCTCGTTCTTTCCAGGCCTTCCCGCTTTTGAGCAGTTCTCCTTCCCCTATTTCCTCTCGCTGTGGTGGATGCCTGCTCTTTTCATATTCTTTATTTTTTATGAAGGCATCTATGAGAGAAACGAGCCCTTCTGGGACGAGGCAAGGGCTATGGTGAAAGCCGTATCCCTTGCAACCCTTACAGTGATGGCCATCGTCACCCTCGGGAAGATGCAGGACAGGATATCCCGCCTCGTCCTCATGGGGATGTGGACTGCATCCCTCTTTGCCTTTCCCCTCTTCAGGCTCTGGGGAAAGCGGTTACTCTCCCGCGCGGGCATCTGGAGGGAAAGGGTCCTGATACTGGGGGCAGGAAACGCAGGGAGGCTGGTCATGGAAGGCATTCAGAGAGAAAAACATATGGGATATGACGTTATCGGATTCCTGGATGATGATGAGAGAAAATGGGGTGAGATCATAAACGGGAAAAAGGTCTTCGGACGGATCAGGCACTTTCCTAAATTCATCAGGGAGCTGAAAATCGTATCCGTTATCATCGCCATGCCCTCCCTTCCTCCGGAACGACTCTCTGCCCTGACAGCCGGCGTCCAGAATCAATCTTCCAGCACCATGGTGATTCCCGATCTTCGTGGAATCGCGCTCCTGAATACGGGCCTCCTTCACCTTTTCACTGAAGAGTTATTCCTTATGAACATAAGGAATAACCTCAAATCCGTTCCGAACAGGTTCGTAAAGAGGCTCTTTGATATTACCCTGGGCATTGTCTCGATGCCCCTCCTTCTGCCCCTCATCGGGATCATCGGCCTGGTGATACGGCTCGAAACCCCGGGGCCTGCAATCTATGCCCATGACCGAATCGGCAGGAACGGAAAGAACTTCCGGTGTTATAAATTCAGGACGATGCAGAGGGATGCGGAGGAGAAGCTCAGGGAGCTGCTCGAAAACAATGAAGAGATCCGCAGCGAATGGGAGAAAAACTGGAAACTGAGGGAAGACCCGAGGATCACAAAAATCGGCCGTTTGCTCCGAAAAACATCCCTTGATGAACTTCCCCAGATATTCAACGTGCTCAGGGGCGAAATGAGTTTCGTCGGCCCGAGACCGTATCTCCTGAGAGAACGGAATGTCCTTGAGGAACAGCTCCCCGTCATCTGCAGCACAAAGCCCGGGATTACCGGTTTGTGGCAGGTTTCAGGGAGAAGCAATACAGGCCATGAGCACAGGCTGAAACTTGATGCGTGGTATGTGATGAACTGGTCACTGTGGTTTGACATTGCCATACTGTTCAAGACAATACGGGTAGTCGCAAAGATGGAGGGCGCATACTGACCGAAACGTACCGGTGAGCAGCGTTTGTGATATAATAAAACGATTTCCATACTATATCCGGGGAGCGTGTGTCATTGATCAAAGAAATACGGTATCTGACTGCAGATGATTTTCCTAAGGTTCCCTTTGTCCTTGAGGGTATATCATCACGGTTTATCCGTGAGTACATGGTGGTCCCTCTTGAGTTGAAAAACAATATCCTCAAGGTGGTTATGGCAAACCCGGAGGATAAAGAGACCGTTGACGCCCTCAGGGTGGCCACCGGCGCCGATGTGGCGGTCTGCGGGGCCGACGCAGAGGTCATAAATGAATTCATCTCCAAGTTCTACGGCCAGGAATCCCAGAACATAAACAGGATCATCGAGGACATCGGCGAAAAGGGACTGGAATTCAGCAGGGAAGAGGAAGAGGACATCGGCCATCTCAAGGACCTTGCCTCGGAGGCGCCCATCATAAAACTCGTCAACCTCCTCATCTCAAGGGCAGTGGAGAGCAGGTCAAGCGATATTCATATCGAGCCGTTTGAAGATGAATTAAAGGTGAGATACCGCATTGACGGCGTGCTCCATGATGTGGAGTCCACCCCCAAAAAACTCCAGGCCGCCATTGTATCGAGAATAAAGATCATGGCAAAGCTGAACATTGCCGAAAGGAGACTGCCCCAGGACGGCCGCATCAGGTTGAAAGTGGGCGAAAGTGAAATAGACCTGAGGGTATCCACCATCCCTGTGCTCTACGGCGAAAGCGTGGTCATGAGGATCCTCCGCAGGGAGGGCATTGTGATAGACCTCCAGCAGCTGGGGTTCCCCCGGGAAACCCTTTCCGGCTTCAACCACCTCATCACAAAACCGAACGGTATCGTCCTTGTCACAGGCCCCACGGGAAGCGGAAAGACCACGACCCTTTACGGCGCACTGGACAAGATCAATTCCCCAGACAAAAAGATCATTACAGTGGAGGATCCGGTTGAGTACCAGCTCAAGGGGGTAAACCAGATTCAGGTGAAACCCCAGATAGGCCTGAATTTTGCCAATACGCTGAGGCATATTGTGAGACAGGACCCCGACATTATCATGATCGGAGAGATCCGGGACCTTGAAACTGCAGAAATCGCCATCCAGTCCGCCCTTACCGGGCATCTTGTATTTTCGACCCTGCATACGAACGACGCGCCCAGCGCAATCACAAGGCTCCTTGATATGGGTGTGGAGAATTTTCTACTCTCCTCCACAATTCGCGGCATCCTCGCGCAGAGGCTGGTGAGAATGATCTGCCCCTCCTGCAGGGAGGCGGACCCTTCTGCAGCGGATAAGGAGGAACTGGCCGTCCTCGGCATCGGAGGCGATGTCACCCTCTATGCAGGGAAGGGATGTGAAAAGTGCGCATTCACCGGATATTACGGCAGGTCAGGGATATTTGAACTGCTCATCGTGGACGATGAAATCCGCAAGCTGATCCTCAAAAATGCAGATGCGAACCAGCTGAGGGCGGCGGGGAGGCAGCGCGGCATGAGAACCCTCCTCGAAAACGGCGCGGAAAAGATAAGAGAAGGGATAACCACCCTGAGCGAAGTCCTCAGAGTTACCCAGGAGGCTTAGTTGGCTGTCTTTTCTTATCGGGCGACCACCAGAGAAGGCACAATCGTGGAAGGCGTTGTCGAGGCGCCGGACGAGATGACTGTCGTCGAAAGGTTGAGAAACACCGGCGTCATTCCCATAAAGATCGCTGCCCCCAGGGAAGGCATAAAGCGGCAGTTCACGCTGAAATCTTCAAAAGGCGATCTCCTCACCTTCACCACGGAACTCTCTGCCCTGCTCGGAGCCGGATTACCCCTGGACCGGAGCCTCAATATTCTTTCCGATATCTCTGAAAGCAGGGAGATGAAGGGCATCATCCAGTCCATCCTCAAGTCGATCCGGGAGGGGAGCTCTTTCTCGGATGCCCTGATAAGACATCCAAGGGTTTTCCCCAAGATTTATGTAAACATGATCCGGGCGGGAGAGGCAGGCGGCGTTCTGGATGTGGTGCTTGACAAACTCAACGAATTCCTCGAGTCCTCAAAGGAACTGAAAGACCACATATTTTCCGCAATGATCTACCCAGCCATCCTTACCGCAACCGGCGGTGTATCGATCATTATCCTGCTCACCTACGTGCTCCCGAAATTCTCGGTGATATTTGCAGAGCTCGGAAGCTCATTGCCCCTCTCCACGCAGGTCGTTCTGGCCTTCAGCAGTTTCCTCCAGTCGTTCTGGTGGGTCGCTTTATTAGTGGTGACAGCGGCGTGGTTCATTCTGAGGAATTATGTGAAATCCCCCGCGGGCAGGTATAACTGGGATTCCTTCAAGCTGAAGCTCCTTGGCGAAGTCATAACAAAGATCGAGACCGCGCGGTTCTCACGAACCCTGGGCACTCTCCTGAAAAGCGGGGTTCCTCTTCTCCAGGCCCTGAACAATTCAAAGGATGTGATCGGCAACCAGGTGATCGCCTCAGCCATTGACAGGGTCTCCAAGGGCGCAAAGGAAGGGAAAGGCATTGCGGGCCCCTTGTCCGATGCCGGCGTCTTCCCTCCCCTTGCCTTATCCATGATCAAGGTCGGCGAAGAGACCGGCCAGCTCGACACCATGCTGCTGAAGGTCGCATCCACGTACGAAAAGAGCCTGCGGCTTGCCGTCAAGAGATTTGTGAGCTTTCTTGAACCGGCTATGATTCTCGGCATGGGACTGGTCATCGGGTTCATAGTGGTCTCGATGCTCATGGCCATCTTCAGCATAACGGAACTGCCGTTCTAACTGAAACGTAATGGGTGATGCGTGACGCGTAACGAGAGAATAGACAAAAACCTATCACGCGTCACGTGTCACGTGTCACGCTGCAGGGGTTTCACCCTTCTGGAGCTGCTCATCGTCCTTTTTCTCTTCACTCTCATGATCACTCTTTCTTCTGTGTTCTTTGTGAACACCCTTCCTTCGAGCAGGCTGAACGCAACCGCCAGGGAGATATCGGGAACCATCCGGCACGCCAGAGCCCTTGCACAGATTCACGGCCAACGGCAGACCGTCACCCTAGACCTTGATGCAAAACAGTATGGGGTTGATGGCCGCGGGTTAAGAAGCATTCCTTCGGACGTGAATATAAGGGTCGCTGACACCTTTTCAGGGGACGTGTATGCCGGGAAATACCATATTGTAGCCAATACCACCGGAACGGTGAACGGTGGGTCCATTGTTCTGTGGAACAAGAAAAGGACCGTAACGATCCATCCGGATCCCATAGTGGGGGCGGTGGTGATAAAATAAATGCAAAATTCAAAATGTAAAATTCAAAACTTTGGAAATCCCTTTACTTTTATTTTTAATTTTTCAATTTTAAACTCCCGGAAGGGTTTCACCCTCCTTGAGGTTCTGGTGGCCGTATCCATCCTGGGCATTGCCATCACGGTGATCCTGCAGCTTTTCTCCGCTGATCTGAGAGCCATATCAGTATCCGGGAATTATGTTGCGGCCGCTGCTAAGGCAGAGGCAAAAATGAGGGAGGCGCTGGATGACGACGCCCTTACTGAACGCTCCCACAGCGAGACGACCAATGACGGGTACAGGATCGATGTATCGGTTGGCAGGGCGCTCCAACAGAGAACCGAAAATCTGCCGGTGATGCTACTGGAGATATCTATTACCGTACACTGGACAAAAGACGCAAAAGAGAGAACACTCAACCTGAGAACAATGAAGATGGTGGAAAAGAAAATATGACCGGTGATGAAATGACAGAGAGAACATCCTTTCCGACGCGGAGACGCGGGGGCAGGAGCGCATCACGCATCACGCATCACGCGTTACGAAGCGGGAGCGGCTTCACCCTCCTGGAGCTGATCATATCCATCACTATTATCGGCATTATGGTCCTGATTATTGCCGGCGCTACGCGGCTCGGGTTCCGCTCCGTGGACGCAGGAGAGAAAAAGATCGAATCCCTTGAGAGGATCAGGTCGTCTCTGTCACTCATCAGCTCACAGATTCAGTCGGAAATCCCCCTGACGTACGACGAAAACGGTTCCCGGAAATACTACTTTAAGGGAAGCAGGGACTCTATGCAGTTTCCTACAAACTATTCCCTTGCAGGCGAAGAGAGGGGCTATGTTCTGGTCTCCTACCGGGTAATCACAGGGGATCGCGGGAAACAGGTTCTCTATCTGACCGAAAACGGCATCGGCATGGAGAACAGAATAGAGACAAAGCTCCTGGACGTCTTTGATGAGATATATTTCGAGTATTTTTACAAAAAACCCGCAGCAGAGCAGGGGAACTGGGTTCAGCAGTGGACAGACGAGACCGCAATTCCTGAAAAAGTGAGGGTCCATTTTGTGGAAGGGGCAAACGATCTTGCCATGATCATTCCGATGAGATCGAGGGGGTCGCTAACGCAGAGGCCCTCTGCAGCGCTCGGAACTTCTGCCCCTTCCGGCTTTGGACCTGCCGTCCGATGAACAGGAACCGGTCAATAACACCGCTCCATGGTCCTTTAAAGGCCTTCCCCCTCTCATCGGAGAAAGGGATCGCCCTTCTCATGGTGCTGTGGGTGCTTACGGCGCTGATGGTGATCGTCCTCTCCTTTTCCTTTATGACAAGGACAGAAACCCATGCCACGCTGGCGTTCAAAGAGGGGATAGAAAAGAAATTCCTCGCCGAGGCCGGCATAGAACGGGGGATAACGGAGATTCTTTACAGAAGGCAGAGGGCGGGGAGCGGAGAGAGCGATGTATGGAAAGCTGACGGCGCCCCTTACAGCGATAAACTGGGCGGCGGAAATTATACGGTAAGGATCATGGATGAATCAGGGAAAATCGATATAAACATGCTGAATGACAGTTCTGCTATAATACTCAAAAACCTACTGATAAATTCAGGGGTAAAGAGCGAAGATGCGGATACCATTGTGGACTCCATTCTGGACTGGAAAGACGGAGACGACCTTCACAGGCTTCACGGGGCCGAGAGCGACTACTACAGGTCCCTGCCGAACCCTTACAAGGCAAAGGATGGAGACTTTGATACGGTAGAGGAACTTCTTATGGTGAAGGGCATGACGCCTGGCATCCTTTACGGGACCGAAGAAAAGAGAGGGATCATCGGATTTCTCACAGTGCATTCAAGAGTGGACCGAATCAATCTGAATGCGGCTCCACGGGAGATCTTAATGGCCCTGCCAGGCATGACTGCGGAAATAGCGGATGGAATAATAAAAATCAGGGCGGAAAAAGAGATTCAGGGGTTGCATGATGTTGAGGCTGTCCTTGGAGAAAGTTATAAGCTTATGGCATTATACATCAGTTTCGGCGCTTCCAATGCGTTTACCATCGATTCAGTCGGGTATAAAGACAGTGAGGGAAAAGGGTATCGCATCAAGGCAACCGTCATCATTGAGAGCGCTATTAACTACAGATATGTATACTATAAAAGTCCGATGAACGTAATCCAATGACAGAAACCGCAGCGCTAAAGAAAGTGACAACCGTCATCTCCGGCTCGCTGGCACGGCTGAGGGCAATGGGGAAGCCTCTGCAGAGGGTTCTCACATTCAGCCTCGCTGATGATTCCCTTGCGCCTGCGAAAAACGTTTGCGCTGCCGTCGAGAAGGGCCTTCTGTCCATAGCCTATGGTTCACGGATACTGTCCCGGATTACCCTCAAGGGATGCAAGCTCTACCCCATGGAGGAAAAGTATCCGACCCCTGAGGGCCTGGCTTCCTCTGTGGCGCTGACGCTCAGCGCCCCGGGCGCATCAAAAGCAGACATAACGCTGAGCATTCCCAAGGCGTGGACAGTTATCAAGATTGCGGAGTTTCCCTCCACGGTCAGGGATAACCTCTCTGACGTTATTTCCTACGAAATGGACCGGCTCACCCCCTTTGGTCCCGGAGAGGCATTCTACGATTTCAGGATAGTGAGGGAAGACAGAGAGAAGCTCACTGTGCTGGTGGTGGCGGCAAAGACCGATCTTATAGAGCCGTACCTTGGAGCGCTGAGGGAAAAGGGCTTTAACGTCAGCAGGATTACCGTCAATCTTTCGGCCATCGGCGTCCTCTGCCGGCATGCAAACAAATGCGCCGACTCCCTCTTTATCAAGATCAGCGAAAAGGAATACGAGGGCGCGGTATTCCTGGGTGGTTTCATAACCAGCGCCTTCACAGGTTCTTTCAGGTCTG
The DNA here is from genome assembly GCA_947085305.1 of uncultured Nitrospiraceae bacterium. Taxonomy (GTDB): domain Bacteria; phylum Nitrospirota; class Thermodesulfovibrionia; order Thermodesulfovibrionales; family UBA9159; genus JAMCQB01. The sequence goes on along the minus strand of CAMTVV010000038.1, from coordinate 6,293 downwards.
ACGATGACAGGGAAAAACTGGATGCCGTAATGACAGAGCTGGGACCCCTTCTGGACAGCGCAAGGAAGCAGGGGAAATCACCGCAGGTTATCGTATCGTTGAAAGAAAGAGGCTCTGCCCTCCGGGAAATGATGAAACTGAGGATGCCACTCCCCTTCAAGATACTGGAGGAGACCGATATCCCACTGGGTCTCTCAATGAAAGATATCTCTTATGAGGCGGTGGGAGGAGTAATCGAATCGCTTTGGCCCCATTCGGGGGGATTGAATCTGCTGGCAAGGGGCCGGCAGGCAAAGGAAAAGCCTCCTGTCGCCCTTGCCATTATCCTTGCCATTGGAGTCATTGCCGTGTGGGCCCTCTACCTCGTTGCCCCTCTCAGGATAGAGGGGAACAGGCTCAAGGAGATTGAAAGGCAGATAGCCATGAGAAAAGACGAGATCAAAAAGATCGAGGCTCTGAAAAAAGACATCAATGCGCTGGAGAGCGAGATTGCGACCATAAACAATTTCAAGGCGAACGGTCCCATGACACTGAATATCCTCAAGGATCTCACCTCTGTCCTGCCGAAGACAGCATGGCTGACACGGGCAAGAATTACCGATGCAATGGTTGACTTGGAAGGATATGCCGGATCAGCAACCGAGCTCATCCCGAAACTGGAGGCCTCGCCGTATTTCAGGAAAACCGAATTTGCATCCCCCACATTCAGAGACGCAAGGTTGAACGCCGACAGGTTTGCTATCAGGATGGAGATCGAGGGCGTTAAGAAGAGCGAAGGGGAAAAGACAGACAAAGGGGAAAAACCTAAAAGTGAAAAGAAGTAAGACATTGCTCATCGCCGCGCCGTTGATGGTCATCCTGCTGGGATTAGTTGAATATCAGTACGGTTATGTGAGGGTTCACGGAAAAATCGAGTCCCTCAGGGAAGCCCACGCGATGAAAACAAAGACCCTTGAAAAATACATTGAACTCATCGCGGAGAAACCCCGCCTTGAGAAAAGGTTTGCGTCCTTAATAGAGGAGCGGAAGGCCGACAGTTCAAAGCTTATCGAAGGGCAGACCCTTTCCCTGGCTGCAGCAGCCCTTCAGGATATGGTGAAGGGCATCGTCATAGGAAGAGGAGGGTCAATATCCAGCGAACGGGTGGGAAAACCCGAAGATGTCGGAAAGTTCAAGGCAATTACGGTAACAATTGACGCCGTTGTTCCTGATTCCAGGGCTCTCAGCGATATTCTTTATTCCTTAGAGACACGGACTCCCCACCTGGTAGTGAAAGAGCTTGACGCAAGGGTGAGGGATTTCAGAAACCCCAGGGAGCTTATGGTGAAACTGGATATTTCCGCTATGACTGCCGGAAAATAAACCCTCCGAACTTAGGAGAAATGAGCCCACAGAGCATCTTTTTGATGTCAAAAAATAGGTTCTTTCTCACTTCAAGTGGGTAAAGTCCCTCTCCATAGAGGGGAGAGGGTAGGGAGAGGGTGATTAAATCAATGGCAAAAAACTTAACGCAACATGCAAAAAGCCTCAGAAAAAGGTCATCGGACACCCTCCCCTCAAGGGAGGGGAAGGAATAACCCATACAACCCGAGAAAAAACCAAAAAATATTTCTCTCTCTGTGTTTCTCATCTTTTTCTCTGTGACCTCTGTGGTTGATACTTTTGTAAAAGCCTCAGGTTATTAGGATTTCCCATCATTTTATGGACAAACTTGTAATAAACGGCGGCAAAAGGCTGAAGGGCGAAGTGACCATCAGCGGAGCTAAAAATGCAGCGCTGCCCATCATGGTCTCCTCCATACTGGCCCCGGGTGAAAGTACTATACACAGGGTGCCGGAACTGATGGACGTGATGACCATGGGAAAACTCCTATCCAACCTCGGCGCCGGTTTTCATTATGAACCGGGCAAGGCCGTCATCAATACAGAGCACATCAACAACTATGTGGCGCCCTATGACCTTGTGAAGACGATGCGCGCTTCGGTTCTGGTCCTCGGTCCGCTCCTCGCCCGTACCGGAAAGGCAAGGGTCTCGCTGCCTGGAGGATGCGCCATCGGCGCCAGGCCCATCAACCTTCATCTCATGGGCCTGGAGAAGATGGGGGCGACCATCGAACTGGACAGAGGATATGTGAATGCAAGCGCAAAGGGGTTGAGAGGCTCGAGAATATATCTCGATATGCCCACGGTGACAGGAACCGAGAACCTCATGATGGCTGCTTCTCTCGCGAAAGGCGCTACAGTGATCGAGAATGCCGCAAGGGAGCCCGAGGTCGTTGATCTCGCTAATGCCCTCTTGTCCATGGGCGCCAGGATAAACGGCGCAGGCGAGAGCGCTATAGAGGTGGAAGGGGTAGATGAACTTAAGCCGCTGCGCTATTCCATCATACCAGACAGGGTGGAGACAGGTACCTTCATGACCATAGCCGGCATAACAGGAGGCGATATCCTCCTCAAGGGGTGCCGGCCGGAACACTCTGACGCATTGATTACGAAATTAAGGGAGGCAGGCCTTGTGATCGAAATCCAGGGTTCCGAGATGAGGATTATTGGTCCCGGCAGACCTGGCGCAAGGGATATAAAGACCAAGCCCTTCCCCGGCTTTCCCACGGATATGCAGGCCCAGTTTATGGCGCTTATGGCCGTTGCTGAGGGAACAAGTGTCATACGGGAGACCATATTCGAAAACAGGTTCATGCACGTAGCCGAACTGAAGAGGATGGGCGCTGATATAGAGATTGAAGGTGGGGTGGCGACTGTGAGAGGCGTGCCGAAACTGAAAGGCGCGGACGTTATGGCCACAGACCTCAGGGCCAGCGCTTCCCTCATCGTTGCAGGCCTGGCTGCAGAAGGGAGAACGACTGTTCACAGGCTCTATCACCTGGACAGGGGCTACGAGCGGATTGAGGAGAAACTCAAGGGACTGGGCGCTGCTGTGGAGCGGGTGAAAGATGGCTGATAAGCGTCGCCAGGGTTTCCTTTAGATCTTTCCTGTCGACCACCATATCGATCATCCCGTGTTCAAGAAAGAATTCCGCCCTCTGAAAGTTTTCAGGGAGTTGCTGTTTGATTGTCTGTTCGATCACCCTTTGACCAGCAAATCCGATGAGACTCTTGGGCTCTGCAATGATGATATCCCCGAGCATGGCAAAGCTTGCCGTAACCCCTCCGAAGGTCGGATCCGAAAGAATGGATATATAGAGCACCCCCGCCTCTTTCAGCTTTCCTATGGCAGCGGCGGTTTTTGCCATCTGCATGAGGGAAAAGATCCCCTCCTGCATCCTCGCGCCCCCTGAGGAAGCAACGGTGACGAGGGGGATTTTATTCTCCATTGCCAGATCTGCCGCCCTTACGATCTTTTCGCCTACGGCAGAGCCCATGCTCCCCCCATGAAAGGAAAAATCCATAACCGCGATCACAACTGGATATCCGTTGATCTGTGCCTCCCCCGTGATGATCGCCTCCCTGAGTCCGCTCCTCTTCTGATACTCTTTGATCCTGTCCCTGTAGGAGATTGTATCCTTGAAACCGAGGGGGTCCCCTGAGGTCACCCCCGCATCCGTCTCCACGAAACTTTCTTCATCCACAATGAGATCCTGCCGCTCTCTGGCGCTGATCCTGAAGTGGTAGTTGCACTTTGGACAGACCTTGAGGTTCTTTTCGACCTCCTTCTTGTAGACGATCTCCTTGCAGTTCTCGCACTTGACCCACAAGCCCTCGGGGATCTTCACCTTCTTGTCGAGCTTCTGTTCCCTTGTCTTCTTAAACCACGCCATAATTCAGTTGTTAGTTATTAGTTATCAGTGAACAGTCACATGCTTTTTTTGTCATTAATATGCACTCCTCATGCTTCACTGTCGTTAAATTGCCTGCCTCAGCGCAGAGATATATTCCCCGAGGCTCCCGGGTGACTCGTGGAGTCTTTTCACAATGGCGCTGCCGATGATCACGCCGTCGGCAGACTCAGACATTGCATTAGCCTCCTCAGGAGTCGAAACACCAAAACCCACTGCAACGGGTTTCTTCGTGATCCTCCGGAGAGCGCTCAGAGATTCCAGAAGCGAGCTGTCAAAGGAGAGTTTCGCTCCTGTAATTCCGGTCATCGAGACATAGTAGATAAAACCCGTTGATGCCCCGGCGATCTTTTTTATCCTCTCCTCTGTCGACGTCGGCGCCACGAGAAATATGGCGGCAAGTCTTCCAGGCTTGGTGAAACGGAGCAGTTCGCCTGCCTCTTCAGGCGGGAGGTCAGGGATGATCACGCCGTCCACTCCCGCATCAACAGCGTCCCTCACAAACCCTTCCACCCCGTATTTGAAAACCGGATTATAGTATGTCATAAGGACAAGCGGCATCTGACAATCCCGTCTCATATCCCTCACAAGACCGATGACCTTCCTCAAAGTAACGCCTGCCAGAAGCGCCCTTTCCGCCGCCCTCTGAATGGTCGGTCCGTCAGCAAGGGGGTCCGAAAAGGGCACGCCCAGTTCAACAATATCAGCGCCGGATCTCTCAAGCAAAAGGACAGTCTCCTTCGTCTTTTCAAGGGAGGGGTCACCGGCCATGACATAGGGGATGAATGCCTTTTTATTCTGAGCCCTCAGTTTTCTGAATGTCCTGTCGATCCTGTTCATCGCGGTCTCACAATTCTATCCCCTTGATCTGAGCCACCTCGTGCACATCCTTATCGCCGCGGCCGGATAAATTCACCACAATGATTTCGTTACGCGCCAGCTTCGGCGCGCGTTTCACAGCTTCTGCCAGTGCATGGGCTGATTCGAGGGCAGGGATTATCCCCTCTGTCCTGCTCAGGAGCTCGAAGGCAGACAATGCCTCTTCATCCGTGGCATAGGTGTACTCTACGCGGCCCAGGTCCTTCAGATAGGGGTGCTCAGGGCCCACAGCTGCATAGTCCAGCCCCGCTGAAACTGAATGGGTGCCGAGGATATTGCCCACTTCATCCTGAAGGAGATAGGTCTTTGTCCCCTGGAAAACCCCGAGGGATCCTCCTGCAAACCTTGCAGCATGTTCACCACCCTCGATCCCTCTGCCGCCTGCCTCCACCCCGACCATCCTCACCTCATCATCCAGAAAAGCAAAAAAGAGCCCTATGGCATTGCTGCCGCCGCCGACGCACGCAATGAGCTGTCCGGGCAGCTTTCCCTCCTCAGCGAGTATCTGTTTCCGAGCCTCCCTGCCTATGACAGACTGAAAATCCCTGACCATCACGGGAAAGGGATGGGGCCCGAACACCGTTCCCAGGACATAGTGAGTGCTCCGCACATTTGTAGTCCAATCCCTCAGCGCCTCGTTTATGGCGTCCTTCAGGGTCCTTGAGCCTATGGACACTTCCGTGACCCTGGCCCCGAGGAGCCTCATCCTGAAGACATTTAAGGCCTGTCTCTTCATATCCACAGAGCCCATGTATATCTCGCATTCCAGCCCCACGAGAGCCGCGCCTGTTGCAGTGGCAACTCCGTGCTGTCCGGCCCCTGTCTCTGCAATGAGCCTCCTTTTCCCCATCTTTTTCGCAATTAAGGCCTGGCCGAGGGCGTTGTTGATCTTGTGCGCTCCGGTGTGTGCAAGGTCCTCCCGTTTGAGGTAGATCTTTGCTCCTCCGAGGCGCTCGGTAAAGCGTTTTGCATAGTACAACGGGGTCGGCCTTCCGATATACGTCCTCTGGAGGTGGACAAGTTCTTTCTGAAATTCCCTGTCGGTCTTTGACTTGAGATACACACCCTCAAGCTCTGTGAGCGCAGGCATCAATGTCTCGGGGACAAACCGTCCGCCATACTGTCCGAAATAGCCTCTTTTGTCAGGCGCCTTCTTGATAATTCTCCTCCAAAATAAGACCGAAATAAGGTGTTATTATAGCATAATCAGAGGACAATTGACGGGAAAGGATGGAGGGTACGCAACTCGTATGTTTGACACCTCTTTTGTCTGTCTTTTATACTTACAGATATACTAAGCGAAGTATTTAGGAGGATCCAATGTGCGAAGTGAATGCATATATCATTAAAGACGGAAAAGAGGAGCTTTACCTCGAAAATGTGAATGTGGCGAAATCAGAGGAAGGCAAGGTTCTGCTCAAGAACCTCTTCGGAGAGCAGAAGGTGTTCGAGGGCGTGATCAGGGAGTTTTCCCTCCCGGGACACAGGATAGTATTAGAGGGGAAGTAACCATATCATTCAAGAAACTTGCAAAACTCCTTGAACCACAGAGAACACAGAGCTTAAGAGAAATGAGCGCGCAGAGCAACTTATTGATTTTAAATAACATATTTTTCTCAGT